>CBFIEJ010000006.1:59729-59965 GCA_965661575.1 uncultured Flavobacteriales bacterium
CTGAGATTCTCAGCAAACCAGCACTGTTCTCCGATCTGAACTGTAGCGTAAGAATAACCGTGGTATTCAATGGAATCAACCCAACAAGTAAAATCGCAAATGCCATCACCATTTTCGTCAGATTCACACCATCCATCGCAAATTCCTAGCGCATCAGAGTAGGCACAAGGCACTGAAGGGTTCGAATCGAAATTGCAGGAATTAACATCCGTGCAATCATCAACAGAATCCCATAT
>CBFIEJ010000007.1:0-41427 GCA_965661575.1 uncultured Flavobacteriales bacterium
GAACTTTCGCCGATGACTTGCCCTGCGTAGATGTCCTGACCTGAATCGATGAAGAAGGTTCCGCGGTCTTGTAAACGATCAATTTCGAAGGCCCGCGATTGGCCCGCTTCTTTGCTGACCAGGGAGCCGAGGGAGCGCGAAGTGAGTTCGCCAGCAAAGGGCTCATAGCCGTCAAACCGGTGGGTCATCACAGCTTCTCCAGATGTCGCGGTCAAGACCTGGTTTCGCAACCCGATGAGCCCACGAGATGGAATCCGGAATTCCATGTGCTGCAGATCACCCTTGGCCTCCATAACCTGAAGCATTCCTTTGCGCTTCATCACCAGCTCCGTAGCCTTGCTTGCGACTTCGCTGGGCACATCGATGACGAGGTGCTCAAACGGCTCGTGCTTGACGCCATCAATCTCCTTGAAGAGAACTTGCGGCTTTCCAATTTGCATTTCGTAGCCCTCACGTCGCATGGTCTCGATCAGTACGGACAAGTGCAGAATACCACGTCCGAAAACGTTCCACTTGTCTTCACTGTCTGTTGGCTCGACGCGAAGCGCCAGGTTCTTCTGCAATTCTGCGTCCAGGCGCTCGCGGATGTGCCGGCTGGTCAATAGATCGCCGTCACGCCCGAGGAAAGGCGAGGTGTTGATGGTGAAGAGCAACGACATCGTAGGTTCGTCTACAGCGATTCGCTCCATGACCTCGGGGTTCTCGAGGTCACTGATGGTGTCGCCGATTTCAAAGCCATCCATTCCTGTGATTGCACAGAGGTCTCCGCTGCGCACGTGCTCTACCTTTTCTTTGCCCAAGCCTTCAAAGACAAACAATTCTTTGGCCCGCGCCTTGCGATTTCCATTTGCGGTGCACAGGGCATAGTCTTGGTTGGCGTGGAGATCGCCTCGAAACAAACGTCCGATGGCAATACGACCGGTGTACTTCGAGTAATCAAGGGAAGTGATCTGAAGCAATGGAGTTCCTTCGCGGTAAGGCGCCTCTGGCACATGCTCGAGGATTACGTCCAGCAAATGCGTGATGTCTGTGGTGGGGTTTTCCCAATCGGGACCCATCCAACCCATCTTAGCTGATCCGTAAACGGTTGGAAAATCCAACTGTTCTTCCGTCGCGTCCAAGGTGAACATCAAATCAAACACCTGTTCTTGAGCGATGTCTGGGGTGCAATTCTCTTTATCGACTTTATTGACGACCAGGATGGGCTTCAAGCCGAGCTCAATGGCCTTTCCAAGTACAAAACGTGTTTGCGGCATTGGACCTTCAAAAGCATCTACCACCAACAAAACAGCGTCGGCCATCTTCAAAACACGCTCCACCTCGCCCCCAAAATCGGCGTGACCGGGAGTGTCGAGGATGTTTATTTTGACACCTTTCCACGTTGCAGAAACATTTTTCGATAAAATCGTGATGCCGCGTTCTCGTTCGAGATCGTTGTTGTCCAGGATGAGTTGGCCGGTATCTTTCCGCGTGTCAACTGCCTGACACTGATGGATGATGTTGTCTACCAGGGTGGTTTTTCCGTGGTCAACGTGCGCGATAATCGCAATGTTTCTGATGCCGTTCATGAGGGTCGTGCGAAGGGATAAACGTTTCGCCGCGCGAAGAACGTGCAGATAATTGCAGATTACTACAAATCCTTTGCTATTTTTGTCCTCCGCTTGCCCGGATGGCGGAACTGGTAGACGCGCACGACTCAAACTCGTGTTCCGCAAGGAGTGTGGGTTCGATTCCCACTCCGGGTACAAAGGCTGCAAAGCGGCAGCAATTAAAGCACTTCCTTCGGGAGGTGCTTTTTTCTTTTAACCAGTTGGGATGAGCATCTGGGAATGGCCCTGAAGCGTTGTTTAACGTAGCTTTGTCGGAAATTAACCCGAATGAAAAACGTTACTTTCCTTTGCGCAGCGGTGGTTTTGTCTTCCGCTCTTTCCGCTCAGTTGTTTCTACCCAGCCCCGAGCCAGGAGAATTCTTCACTCAAGGTGTTGGAGAATATTTAACGATACCAGAAGATGTAGGAACCACAGGTCAGGTCTGGGACTTTTCGGGCACGACGACTTTGCAGTCATCGTCTGCGAACTTTGTGAGCATAGATAGCACCAGCTATGGCAAGTCATTTGCGAATGCGGAGATTGCCCTTGAATCGGGAAACACGAACACTTATTATGCCTACAGTGATGCATATCAATTCTTTGGAGGGACTGAGAATCAGTTGATTGTTGCGTACACGGATTCAGAGGAGTATTTCCCATTGCCATACAATGTGGACGACAGTTGGGAGGATACTTTTGCGGCGACATTTGGAGCGGCGGGCATCACATTTGAACGCTCAGGTACGATTTCTACCAACTGTGTAGCTCAAGGTTCGTTGACACTTCCGGGGGGACAGGTTTTGGAAGATGCTTATCGCATCTCTGTGAGTGAATACTTGATGGACTCCACATTCCTCGGGACCTACGAGATTATTTCGGAAGGCGATTACTGGTTTGCGGAGGACTATCCACTTGTCGCTTTTGCGAATTTGACCCAAACCACATTTGATACAACCACGGGTGGCGAGCCCATCACGCAGGAGAGTTCATTTTCCGTTTGGATGGAATCGTATACCGTTGGACTTGAAACGGTGGTTCATGCTCCAAGTTGGTCGATGATGCCCAATCCGGCAGCTGCTCAGGTTACCATAGCGCGCGGCAATTTTCAAATGCCTGTTGAATGTGTTGTCTACGGATTGGATGGTCGTGAGATGTTACGAGAGTTGATACATCCAGGCATCCAAGTGGCTCGACTTGACGTGAGTCATTTGACCGAAGGCGTTTACATGGTGCACTTGGGAGAAAGTCAGCAAGCACAGCGTTTGGTGATCCAGCGCTGATCGCCGTTCTTCAGTACGCGCGTTCTTTGCGGCCTTCCACGTAGTAGACAAATGCTCGGTTGACCACCTTGTTGCCTCCAGGTGTCGGGAAGTTTCCAGTGAAGTACCAATCTCCGGTATGGTTCGGGCAGGAGGCGTGCAGTCCTTCGATGGTTTGGAAAACGATTTTCACCTCGGCCTTCATGCCTTTGGGGGTCAAGAGCAATGAAATTTCTTCGCTCAATTCATCGGCGTTGAATGGCTCATAGATGGCTTTGACGCGGTTAATGTTTTGTTCCTTCGGCAGCTCGAGTTCTTTTTTACAAGCAGCATAGGTTTCATCGATGACGTTTTCCATTCCGCGTTTCTTGAGCAGGCTGATGGCGGCTTGAAAGGCGATAAAGTCGCCCATTTTAGCCATGTCGATGCCATAACAATCGGGATAGCGAATCTGTGGGGCGCTCGAAGCGACCACAATGCGCTTAGGCTCGAGTCGATCGAGGATGCGCAAGATGGATTTCTTCAGGGTCGTGCCGCGTACGATGCTGTCGTCAATCACGACGAGGTTGTCCTCGCCTTTGCGCACCGTGCCGTAGGCAATGTCATAGACGTGTGCGACCAAGTCATCACGTCCGGCGTCTTCAGTAATGAAGGTTCGAAGCTTGGCGTCTTTGATGGCTATTTTTTCAATCCGCGCTCGCTCGTCCAAGATGGCACGGACCTCATCGGGATGGGCATTTTCTCCGAGGCCCAAAATCCGAGAAATCTTGGCTTGGTTGAGGTAATCTTCCAAGCCCTTGATCAAACCATAAAAACAGACTTCGGCTGTATTGGGAATGAAGCTGGTAACAGTGTTGTCCAGATCATGCTCGACGGCTTCGAGGATTTGCGGAACCATGTTTCGCCCGAGCTCTTTCCGTTCGGTATAAATGTCCTTGTCGTTGCCTCGGCTGAAGTAGATGCGCTCAAAACTGCATGCCGCTCGTTCACCTGGGGTTTTCACTTCGGGCATGCTCACCTCGCCATTTCGCTTGATGACCAATGCGTGTCCAGGCTTCACCTCTTGCACCCGATCGGCAGCAATATTGAAGGCGGTTTGGATGACTGGCCGTTCGCTTGCTACGACCACGACTTCGTCGTCTTCGAACCAGAAAGCAGGGCGAATTCCGTTGGGGTCGCGCATCACGAAGGCATCGCCATGTCCAACCAATCCGCACATTACGTAACCACCGTCCAGTGAGTTTGCAGCATGCTTGAGAATGGTAGGAATCTCCAATTGTTCGGCGATGAGTTTCGAGATTTCGGTATGCTCCAGCCCCTCATCTTTTAGAGAATCAAAGATTCGTTGGTTTTCTACATCTAGAAAATGGCCGATGCGCTCGAGGATTGTGACTGTATCAGCTTTTTCCTTCGGGTGCTGGCCAAGCCTTACGAGCTTATCGAAGAGCTCGTCCGTATTGGTCATGTTGAAATTTCCAGCCACAACAAGGTTTCGGGTGCGCCAGTTGTTTTGACGTAAGAATGGATGGCAATTCTCGACCTCGTTTTTGCCATAAGTGCCGTAGCGAAGATGGGCAAGGAACAACTCTCCTGTGAACGCTTTTTCGCGTTGTAGAAATGCCGCATCCTCCAGTTGGTCTTTTTCAAGACCCTCGAAGCGGGGCATGATCCTGCTGAATACATCTTGAATGGGCCGTGAATCCACCGATCGAATCCTTGAGATGTAACGTTTTCCTGGAGGAACATCCATTTTGATGTTGGCCAACCCTGCACCGTCTTGCCCGCGATTGTGCTGCTTCTCCATGAGCAAGTACATCTTATTGAGACCATAAAAGGCCGTTCCATACTTGTCGATGTAATGCTGCAAAGGCTTCTTGAGCCGAAGCATTGCAATGCCGCATTCATGTTGGAGAAAATCGCTCATGCAAGGTGCAGGTTTGGCGCGTTGGTGCTATGCAAATGTAGTGCCCGCTGCATCATGAAGAGGGTTCATATCCTGCATTTTTATCCGGTGCAAATGCCTTTGATCGGTTTCCTTGTATCCCGCCGGTGTGGAAGAATAAAATGCGCGATCCGGCCTGAAGTGATGAGGGACGTTGCGCGGAAGGGAGCGATAGAACAGATTGAAGTTTCATCAAGCTTTTTGAGGTGTACACGCTGTCAAGTTCAATGCCAGTTTCAGACTGAAATTGCTGCATAAAACCCATCAATTCGGCATTGACCTTTCCAAATCCGCCTTGATGCGCATCGTTCCAAGCCGTCACATTTTCCATGATTTCACTCGCCCATTGCCCATCGACCAAGGCGTTTTCCAAACAATCTCGAACCAAACAACTCATATCGACACCTTTAAGGGCATTGCCTACAAACAGATGGGATTGCCCACGCAGAGCGATGGCCAAACCTGCAGCGGTCGCGCCGGTGCCGGCGCTAACAATGAGAGCTTCCCAAGGCTGTTGCAAATCATCCGCTGAAACCAAACCTTGGCAACCCATCGTTCCGAGGGCATCGCCGGCTCCTTCTGGCACGATCCAAGGGTTATCGAATTGATCCCGCAACCACGCCTTAAAAAACGGAAGATGCTTTTCGCGGTATTCTGCCCGTGAAACCGGCACCAATTTCATCCCCCAATTCACGCAATCCTGAAGGGTTGGTGTTAGATTTTTCAATTCATGTGCTTCGGCTCGCACCACACCAATTGTCCGGATTCCAAGAGCATGTCCCGTGGCTGCTGTGGCGTGCAAGTGATTGGACCAAGCCCCGCCAAAGGTGAGCATCGCTGGGTGGCGCATGCGCTGCGCTCGTTCCACATGAAATTGCAGTTTCCATGCTTTGTTTCCCGGGGCTGGACCTGGAACGGCATCGAGGCGACGCACGTGAAATTCAACTCCGGCGTCAACGGCTGGCGTCCAATTGACCCGATCCGTGCTTGGATGAGGGGGCAAAAATGCGGAAGAATGGGGTGACGTATGGGACGACGGATTCATAGGTGGTAAATTTGCAACATGCGGAGCGATTTGGACCCCGAAGATTTTTATTACAGCCCTGAAGGCTTTATTGTCTTCACGGAACAATATCACCTCAAGCGTGGTCATTGTTGTCAGAGCGGCTGCAAACACTGTCCTTATGGGTACGATCGTCGCACTGGAAAAATTCGAAAACCATGACAACTGCAATGAACCCCAATGAGCTGAGAGCGTTTCAATTGGAAATTTCAGAGGGCATTCCTGCCCTATTGCCTGCTGCGTTGCCACGTTCCAAGGATGTGAGCCATGCGCCCGTGAGGAAAGACATTTTGACACCAGCAGAAAAGGAATTGGCGCTGCGCAATGCGTTGCGTTATTTTCCTGCTGAAATGCACAATGAATTGGCCCCTGAATTCGCTCAGGAATTGAAGGATTACGGTCGAATTTACATGTATCGCTTGCGACCGAAACATCCAGTACTTGCTCGTCCCATTGGGGCTTATCCTGCTCAATGTCAGCAGGCGGCATCCATCATGCTCATGATTCAGAACAATTTGGATCCCGCCGTGGCTCAACACCCAGAAGAGTTGATCACATATGGCGGAAATGGCGGTGTTTTTCAAAACTGGGCGCAGTATCGATTGACGATGCAGTACCTCAGTCAAATGACAGAGGACCAGACATTGGCGATGTACAGCGGGCATCCGATGGGATTGTTCCCATCGCACAAAGACGCGCCTCGGGTGGTGGTGACCAACGGCATGGTGATTCCAAATTATTCCAAGCCCGACGACTGGGAGCGAATGAACGCAATGGGAGTGTCGCAATACGGACAGATGACGGCCGGTTCGTACATGTACATCGGTCCGCAAGGCATCGTGCATGGAACCACCATCACGGTTTTGAACGCTGTGCGCATGAACGATAAAACGGGCAGCGGTCCTGCTGGAAAATTATTCGTAACCGCCGGATTGGGCGGAATGAGCGGCGCGCAACCCAAGGCTGGAAACATCGCTGGCGTGGTGAGTGTCACGGCAGAAGTGAATCCAGATGCGGCGTACAAACGTCACGAGCAAGGCTGGGTGGATCATGTCGTCACAGACGTGGAAGAGTTGTCGCGACGCGTCAAGGCTTCAGTGGAGGCCAAGGAGGCTGTTTCGTATGCTTATTTGGGCAATGTGGTGGATGTTTGGGAAGAATTTGACCGAGCGAATCTGTTTGTTGACTTAGGGTCTGACCAAACGTCGTTGCACAATCCTTGGGCAGGGGGGTATTATCCTGCTGGACTTTCGTTTGAAGCGTCCAATAGCATGATGGCGAGTGATCCGGATGCTTTTGCAGAGCACGTGAAAGAATCGTTGCGACGGCATGCTGACGCGGTCAATCAACACACTGCGCGCGGCACGTATTTCTTCGATTACGGCAACGCCTTTTTGTTGGAAGCATCAAGGTCTGGAGCGGATATCATGAACGAAGAAGGCACGGCTTTTCGATATCCTAGCTATGTCCAAGACATCATGGGACCGATGTGCTTTGATTACGGTTTTGGACCGTTTCGTTGGGTGTGTGCTAGTGGTGAAGCATCAGATTTGGAATTGACGGATACCATTGCGTGTGAGGTTTTGGAGGCCTTGAAGAAAGAGGCGCCATCAGAAATCCAGCAGCAAATGGACGATAACATTCGTTGGATCAAGGGAGCGCAAGCCAACCGACTGGTGGTTGGTTCGCAGGCGCGAATCTTGTACGCAGATGCCTTGGGCCGAATGAAGATCGCCAAGGCCTTTAACGATGCGATTGCTTCAGGCAGATTGGCGGGACCGGTTGTTTTGGGCCGCGATCACCACGATGTGTCAGGCACCGATTCCCCATTCCGAGAAACGTCTAATATTTATGACGGCTCTGCTTTCACAGCGGACATGGCCGTTCAGAATTTCGCGGGGGACGCTTTCCGTGGAGCGACATGGATTTCGCTGCACAATGGTGGAGGCGTGGGCTGGGGTGAAGTCGTCAATGGTGGTTTCGGCATGCTGATCGACGGCAGTCCAGATGCAGAACGTCGTCTCACCTCTATGCTTCATTGGGATGTCAACAACGGGATTGCTCGCAGAAGTTGGGCTCGAAATGAAGGAGCGGAGTGGGCGATTCAACGCGCCATGGAACAAGAGCCTTTGCTTAAAGTCACCATGCCGGCGCATGCCAGCGATGAGGTGGTGACTGAAGCGCTCAAATAATGGATGTCTACGCGCTTGAATTTGATGCAAAATCAGAATGGCTTGACCTCAAAGGCAGTCGTTTCGAGTCTTGCACATTTCGCAATGTGACTTGGACAGCACGTGATTTGCGAGGCGCTCGATTTGAGGATTGTGAGTTCCATGACTGCGACCTTTCCAATGTGAAAACCACGGGGCTGGGCTTTCAGGAAGTGAGGTTTGAGGGGTGCAAACTCTTGGGTGTCAAGTTTGAACTTTGCAATCCGCTGGGCCTATCCTTTCAACTGAGTGGATGCAATCTCACAGCATCATCATTTCATGCGTTGGACCTGAGGCGTGTAAAGTTTGAAAAGTGCAATGCACAAGATGTAGATTTCACAAAAGCTCGAGTTGAGGGGGTCTGCTTCAACGAAGTGGATTTGAAAGGCGCACTGTTTGAGCAAACAAACCTGAAGGCCGCGGATTTTACATCGGCGGAGCATTGGCGCATCGACCCCAATGAGAACGCGCTGCAAAATGCGAAGTTTCGCAAAGAGGAATTGTCGGGATTGCTCGAATCTTGGCAGCTGGACATCAATTGAAGGGTTGCCAAAAAACCAAGGAAACGTTTTAACGTTATTTTCGTTTCCTCCAGATAGCATTGCAGGTATCTTTGCCGCCGCAATGGCACAATTAACACCTCATCAAGGCGCTGAACGTTCAGAGCAATTGCTCCAGCAAGCCATGGATGTTTTTTTGCGCTTGGGCATTCGCTCGGTCAATATGGCCGACCTAGCCAGCGAAATCGGTGTCTCGAAAAAAACACTGTATGTTCATTTT
This sequence comes from uncultured Flavobacteriales bacterium, assembly GCA_965661575.1. Lineage (GTDB taxonomy): Bacteria > Bacteroidota > Bacteroidia > Flavobacteriales_D > Sanyastnellaceae > UA16. The sequence goes on from CBFIEJ010000007.1 coordinate 8,845, forward strand.
ACCGACAAGGATGATTTGATCCAGCGATGCATGAGCGCTCACTGCGATCAAATGGAACAAGTGATTTCAGAAGCGGAAAACCGCGAGGGAAATGCCATTGACTCCGAATTGGCAATCATCGATTTTGTCCATGCCGTGATCACCAAGATGCACCCCAGCATGTTGCATGACCTGAGAAAGTACCATCCGATAGCCTTCGATACCATCAATAAACGAGAGGACGAAATCATTCTCGGAACTGTGGAGCGCAACATCAGGCGCGGTCAAACAGAAGGACTGTATCGCCTTGATATCAATCCGATTTTGACCGCACGCTTTCTTGTGGCCATTGGCTACGAAGTCAAAAAATGTGGTGAACGCAGCACCTTTCAAGGGGAGTTGAGTTTGTCAGATTTGTATTTGCAGTCATCCCTCTATCACATCCGAGCGATTTCTACGGAAAAAGGTGCGCAGTACCTCCAAAGTAAATTGGAAAAAGAAAAGTTGTTTCAATGAATACGTATAGAAATTTCATGCGATTGGCCGTTTTAGGATTTGCACTTACGGTGATGATTTTGCCACATGCTCGTGGACAAGAATCATATTCCATTTCGTTGGCACAGGCACAACAAATCGCACTTGAAAAAGCCTTCGCGGTGCAGTATGCAGCGTTGGATATGCAAAAGTCCGAACGCGACGTGAAGGAACTGCTCGCAACAGGTTTGCCCCAGGTGAATATTGTTGCGGATTACAGCCAGTACATCGATATTCCAGTTCAAGTTGCATCTGGTGATGTCTTTGGATTTCCAGATTACCTCACCGATTTTTTTGGCGGAGTCTCTCAAGCCACCGGTGTGGGCATCGACGCCCCCCCTTTGGATCCGGATGCAATTTCGGAATTTCAATTTGGTCAGAGTCACACGGCCAATTACGGGCTGCAGGCATCACAATTGATTTTCAGTGGATCTTACTTATTTGGGTTGAAAGCATCGCAGTTGCTGGTTTCGAGCCGGGAACGCGGTCAACAGCGCACGGCCGATGAAGTGATGCAACAGGTCGCAGAAGCGTATCACTTTGTGTTGGCTGCAGGTGAGGGTCTGTCACTGGCAAATGAAGCGCTCAGGCTTGTGCAGTTCACCCGCGATGAGGTGGCTGCTTTGAATGAAGCGGGGTTTGCGGATGAGCTTGCGGTGAGCCAAATGGATTTGGCCATCAACGATTTGGAGGCTCAGGTCATGGCTTCGCAAGGTCAAATCACGATGTCGAAAGGGTTGTTGCGATTCCAGATGGGCATAGCGCCTGATGCTCAATTGGATTTGACCGATGAAATGGATGATCTGATGTCGAATGGGAAAGAATTGGAATGGATGAGTCGAGACTTCCTTGCGTCAGAAATCCCTGGGGTGCAGGAGCAGGAGCTTTTTTTGGGTTTGGCGGGGTTGGATGTCAAGAGCCAAAAAGCGAGTGGCTGGCCTCAGGTTTCAGCGTTCTACACCAACCAAAACAATGCCCAACGTGATGCTTTTGACTTTTTCCAAAAGGACCGAGAATGGTACCCTGTTCAACTTTGGGGGGTGAATTTCTCCATGCCCGTTTGGACCAGCTTTGGAGGCCGACAGCAAGTCGAGAAAAAGAAAATAGCGGAGGAGCGCGCGCGCATCGCGTTGAGTCAGGTTTCACAGGCGGCAACCATGGAGTATGACAATGCTCGCACCGCTTTTTCTGAGGCGATGGCGATGCTCAACAACGCGACCATTGGAGAACGTCTGGCAGAAAAAATTTACACGCAATCGGAAGTTCGGTACAAAGAGGGCATGGTTTCCAGCTTTGACATGAACGATGCGAGGAATCAATTGCTCGAGGCCAAACTGCAAAAATTAAGCTCTTCGTTGGATTGGCTCAATGCACGAATTGACCTGCAAAAAGCGCTTTCGGCATTTGATTGAAGACGGTCGGGAAAAATTGAAAGAATAGAACGATGAATAGCATTTATACAACACGCATGAAAACAGCATTGGGAATTCCCGCATTGATCTTGGTCTTGGTCGGTTGTGGAGCATCTGAAACGGAAGTTGGAGAATCGATAGGAGACAATGAATCGGCAAGAGTAACCGGCTTGTTTAAGGTTGGGGTGTCACCCATTTCACCTCAAGCGTTTACCCATCGGTTTTCGGTTCAGGGCAACGTTGAAACGGATCGCAACGCTTTGTTGACGACCGAATTTGGTGGTGCCATCGAAGAGGTGATGGTGCGCGAAGGCCAACAGGTCTCCGAGGGTACACCTTTGGTTCGAGTCAATACGGATGTGATGGAGCGTTCGGCTTCAGAATTGCAGACCCAATTGGAATTGGCGCAAGCTGTTTTTGAACGGCAGGAACGTTTGTGGGATCAGAGCATCGGTTCGGAAATTGAATTTTTACAAGCCAAGACTCAACTTGAATCGTTGCAAGGGTCTTTGAAAACATTGGAAGAACAGATGGAAATGGCAGTGATGCGAGCTCCCTTTGCGGGGGTTGTTGACCGATGCCTCGCCAAAACCGGAGAATTTGCAGTTCCCGGAGCTCCCTTGGTTCGGATAGTTGATTTGAAGGACATGTACGTTCGAGCAAGTGTCAGTGATCATTATGCCGGCAAAGTGTCGAAGGGAATGTCCGCTGAAGTCATCGTAAGCGGCGTCGATTCGATTCGGACCAAAGTGGGTCGCGTGGGCCAGTTCATCAACCCAGCGAACCGAACCTTGGAGATTTCGTTGCCGTTACCGGAAGGAAGCAGATTCTTACCGAACATGTACGCCAGTGTTTGGTTGCAAGACCTCAGTCTCGATAGTGCCATGGTTTTGCCGAGTGCCTTGGTGCAGCAGGACATCAACGGTGATGAGTTTGTCTTTGTGGCAGAAGGCGAGGGCGATGTGCGCGTCGTTCGAAAAAAACTCATTGCATCGGGCATGGGCTCCGGTGACAATCTGCTCATCACTGCTGGCCTCGCGTTTGGAGACGACGTGATTTCCCGAGGTGCAAACCGCGTGGTGGAAGGGCAAGAAGTAAACCTCATTACGGACTGATTAAATGGAGGACCAAAATCAAAAGGCGAGAGAGTTCGGACTGAGCTCTTGGAGCGTGAACAATGCCACCACGGTATTTGTGCTTGTGACCATCATCATCATTTCGGGGCTGTACAGTTACTTGACGGTTCCGAAAGAGAGTTTTCCAGAGGTCGTTATCCCTGAAGTGTTCATCGGAACGCCGTACCCTGGAAACAGTCCTTCGAATATTGAAAAGTTGATCACCCGTCCGTTGGAGAAGGAGATCAACACCATCACAGGAGTCGACGAAATCACTTCAACCTCTATTCAAGGCTACAGCGCGGTGGATGTGAAGTTTGAATTTGATGTGACATCGGATGAAGCTTTGCGCAAAGTCAAAGATGCCGTGGATCGTGCAAAGGCCGATCCGGATTTCCCAGACGATTTACCGGCAGACCCCGATGTATTTGCGTTGAATTTTTCAGAGCTTCTACCGGTGATGAATGTCAATCTTTCAGGCGACTACAGCTTGGATGAATTGAAGCGATATGCCGAGGCATTGGAGGAGAAAATCGAAGAGCTCCCAGAAATTTCCAAAGTGGATATTCGTGGAGTCATGGACAAGGAGGTCGAGGTGGTCGTGGATTACCTGCGTGCTGAGGCAATGCAGGTGAGCTTCAATGACATTTCAGGTGCAATAGCACAGGAAAACATCACCATATCAGGAGGAGACTTACTCGTCGACAACTTCCGACGGTCAGTGCAAGTCGTGGGGGATTTTGAATCCATGGAAGACATCGAAAGCGTCATCATCAAGAGTGAGAATGACGCGCCGATTTACCTGCGAGATGTAGCAAGTGTGCATTTTGTTGAGCAGGAGAAAACGAGTTATGCGCGAGAATATTTGCAGCCGGTGGTGTCCCTCGATATCATCAAACGAGCGGGTGAAAATCTCATTGCAGCGTCAAACGGAATCAATGGAATTATCGCCGACGCGCGAGAGGACTACTTGCCTGAGAACCTCACGGTGTCCATCACAAATGATCAGTCGGATCAGACCCGCACCCAGGTGGATGAGCTGCAGAATTCCATCATTTTTGGAGTGTTGCTCGTGGTAGGTGTCTTGTTGTTTTTCCTCGGATTGCGCAACGCCTTGTTTGTGGGTGTGGCGATTCCGCTGTCGATGTTCATGAGCTTCATGATCTTGAGTGCATTGGGCATCACATTCAACGTGATGGTTCTGTTTTCGCTGGTCCTGGCTCTGGGCATGTTGGTGGACAATGGAATTGTGGTGGTGGAGAACATCTACCGTTTGATGGACGAGGGAAAATCGTCCATTGTTGCGGCGAAACAAGGCGTGGGTGAAGTGGCGTGGCCGATCATTGCTTCAACGGCGACGACGCTTGCAGCATTTTTACCGTTGGCGATTTGGCCAGGCCTTATCGGTGAATTCATGAAATACTTGCCCATCACATTGATGATTGTTTTGAGTTCATCTTTGTTTGTGGCGCTTGTGATCAACCCTGTGCTGACAGCGGCGTTTATGCGTGTTGGAGAGGATGGAGTGAGTAAAAAACGAGCGCATCGGGTCACACTTTCCCTGATCGTTTTCGGTGGGATATTCTTGGTTCTCGGGGCCACGGCTTTCGGGAATATTCTCCTCATCGCCGGGTTGTTGACCATCGCAAACGCGTATGTCTTGAATCCTGGTACATTGTTGTTTCAAAATCGGTTTTTGCCGCGTTTGGAACAGGGGTATGAGCGTTTCCTCCGCTACGCTTTAGCCGGACGTCGTCCTTGGACCTTCTTCTTCGGAACAGCTGGTTTGATGGTGGTGGCCTTTGTTTTGCTCGGAGCGTTTCCTCCTAAGGTGGAGTTCTTTCCAAGCAACGAACCGCAGTACCTCAATATTTTCATCACGAAGCCCATCGGTACTGACATCGAGGAGACCAATCGTGTGACGCGTGAAATTGAGGAATTGGTGTTGGAGGTGATGAATGAGGAACGGTTTCAGCGGCCCAATCCGGAGACGGGTGAAATGGAGGCGTACATCGCCAATTCCATCATCGGTCAAGTGGGCAATGGCACCAGTGACCCGCAGGAGGGGCCATCTTTGGGGAACACACCGCACAAGGCTCGGATTGCAGTGAATTTCGTCAAGTTCCAGGAACGACGCGGACAATCAACACGAGACGTTTTGCGCTCGGTACGCGAGCGTTTATCGGGTTACCCGGATGCGGAAATTATCGTCACGAAAAACTCAGACGGCCCGCCTCAAGGCCCGCCGATCAACATTGAGATCCGTGGCGACAACTATGATGATGTGCTGGTCACCGCCAATTCGATGCGTCAATACCTGCGTGACCTGGATTTTGAAGGGGTGGAGGAGCTGAAAATTGATGTTGATAAACGCAAGCCTGAACTGCCCATTACCATCGATCGCGAAAAAGCACGGCGTTACGGATTGTCCACTCAAAACATTGGTTACACCATCCGAACGGCTCTGTTTGGGCGAGAAGTAAGCACGTTCAAAGACGGTGAAGATGATTATCCCATCAACGTTCGTTTTGAGGAGGCATCCCGAAACAATGTTGACGCATTGATGAATCAAAAAGTGATTTTTCGAAGCGCTTCTGATGGACAGATCAAGGAGGTTCCGATTTCCGCGGTGGCCACCGCAGAGCGGAGCACGACGTTCAGCAGTGTGAAGCGAAAAGATTTGGACCGCTTGATTACGTTGAGTTCAAACGTTTTGGAAGGGGCAAATGCAAACGAAATCGTTTTGGATATGCAGGAATCCTTGAAGGAGTTCAATGCCCCTCGTGGCGTGGAATTCGCCTTCACGGGGCAACAAGAAGAGCAAGCAAAGGAGCTTGCCTTCTTATCGCAAGCCTTGTTGCTGGCGCTGTTCCTCATCATTCTCATCATTGTGGCTCAATTCAATTCCATCACAACGCCATTCATCATCGGTTTCAGTGTGTTCTTCAGTTTGATTGGAGTCTTACTGGGGCTGGTCATTTTCCAGATGGATTTCGTGATCATCATGACGATGATTGGCATCATTTCCTTGGCTGGTGTGGTGGTGAACAATGCCATTGTACTGATTGACTACACGGATTTGATTCGTGAGCGAAAACGAAGAGAATTGGGTTCTGAAAGTCACTTGCCGTTTGCAGAGGTGGAAGAATCCATCGTACAAGGCGGTCGAACAAGGCTGCGTCCTGTTCTGCTTACGGCCATCACAACCATTCTAGGGTTGTTGCCGTTGGCCATTGGTTTGAACATCGACTTTGTGACTTTGGTCACGGAGTACGACCCACGCATTTACATTGGAGGTGATAACAATGTGTTCTGGAAACCGATGAGTTGGGCCATCATCTACGGCCTCACGTTTGCGACCTTCCTTACGTTGATCATCGTTCCGGTGATGTACTGGTGGATCAATCGAATGCTTTACAAATACCGATTGAAAGAGGCGGTGTAGTTGCTCAGCCGCCTCGCTGTTCGCGTTGCACGCGGCTCGGGATTCGGGTGAGAATTTCATAGGGAATCGTTCCGGCATCAGCAGCGAAAGCTTCGATGCTTTGTTCGGAGCCAAACACCTCTACCTCGTCCCCTTCTTGTGCGAGTGGAATGTTCGTGACGTCTACCATGACCATGTCCATGCACACTTTTCCAACAACGGGCGCGTCCGTCTGATGAATCATAACCTTTCCCTGTCCATTGGAAAGGTTGCGTGGAAAACCATCGGCGTAGCCCAGTGGTAAGGTTGCTACGCGACGTGGGCGATTGGACGCGTCTTCCAATCCATAACCAACACCTTCTCCTGCGGGAATGTCGTGCAGCGAGGAAATCACCGTGTGAAAGCGCACCACGGGTTGCAATTCGAGGGGTTCAGTGCCATTGATCTGCACTCCAAAAAGTGCAATGCCTACCCGCACATAATCACCGCTGTGTTCCGGAAATCGGAGGAGCCCCGCGGAATTCAGCAAGTGCGTTTTGATGCGGGGTTGAATTTGTTGGAGTGTGTGCGCAATCTTTTCGAAGCGATGGATTTGCATGCGAGTGGCTTCGTCTTGTTCGGGCCGATCGGCACTGGCGAGGTGGCTGAAAATCGTTTTCACCTCCGTTCGTGAATCTGAAACGAGCGCAGAAAGAATGGCTGTCTCCTCGTATCCGAACCCCAATCGGTGCATGCCGGTGTCAACTTTCAGGTGAATTGGCCAAGGCTTTCGCATGCCACACTGTCCCAGGGCTTCGATGAACCCATCGTGCTGCTGCAAACTGTGAATGCACGGTTCCAATCGATGCTGAATAAGCGAAGCAAATGTGGACGGTTCAGGGTTGAGGATCATCACTCGGGAAACCACCCCATGCTGACGCAACTCCACCCCTTCTTCGGTGCAGGCCACGGCGAGCATGCTTACACCATGGAATTTCAACTGCCGGGCAATTGCGGGGCCGTTGGTTCCATAACCCGACGCTTTGATCACGGCAATCAGATCCGTGGCGGGCTGTGCTCGTTCTCGCACAAAGGTTCGGATTTGGCGAAGGTTGTGGGCCAGAGCAGTCAGATTCAATTCCAACCGAGCTGCGTGGCTGCGGTGCATCAGCGTTGGAATCAATCGTTCGAATTGCTCGGCCCGAGCACCCTTGAGAAGGGTGTTTTTGCCTTGAAAATCCAAAGGGTTTGAGGCCAGTAATTCGAGGGCTTCTTCAACACTAGCCAGGGCCGTTTCATCGGCCAAAACCAGCGATTCAAATGAGGGTCCAATCAGCCAAATGGGACTCATCCCATTGCTGCGGATCAATGAAACGACTTCTTGGGCTCCTTCCTTGTCCATGCCCGGAATTTCCCCGATGATGGCAGCGGTCTTAAATGGACCTGGCAATCGATTCAAGTCTTGCACGGCCAATTGGAGTGCATCCCAATCGTTGGTGTAAGCATCCGAGATTAGCCAGGAACCATCGGCTTTCTGAAGCCTTTGCATGCGATGATCGAGGTCTTGAAAATGCATGAGGCTATCGCGAATATGGGACTCGTCCAACCCCCACTCGAGTGCAAATAGGGCTGCCGTCATAGCGTTTCGGTACCCGGCTTCACCAGTGAAAGGCAATTGCCAGGCGGATCTGATCCCGTTCCAAGCGATGAAGACGCTTCGACCATGGCTGTTCACTTGGCTGCTAACACGCAGGGTATCCTCTGCTGTTTCACCCCATGTTTTGACGAGGATGCCCTGATCGTTGATCAATTGCTTTGCCAAGGGAAGTGTTCCGGGCATCACGACCCAATCACACCCAGCAAAGAGCTGAACTTTTTCCTTTGTAAGCGCTTCGACATTTTGAAAATTTTGCACGTGCGCGTTTCCGATGTGCGTCAAGATGCCATGGGTGGGTTGTATGGCGTGCCAATGCCGCTTCATCTCACCGGACTCTGATATCCCGGCTTCAATAAACGCTATGTCATGATCTGGCAAAAGGTCGCCAAGCGCGAGTGGAACACCGACTTGGCTGTTGTAGCTCCGCGGACTTCCACAGGCATTGTGGTCTTTGGCAAAGAGCTGCATCAGCCACTCTTTCACCGTTGTTTTGCCATTGCTTCCTGTGATACCAATCGTTGGAATGTTGCATGCTATCCTCCAATGGCGCGCAAAATTCTGCCATGCATGCAGGGAATTGGCAGCGATCAAGACGTCGGAATCGGGCAAATCGGGCAACGACGCATTTTCTTCGACGATGAAGTACCGGGCACCCATTCCGTGAGCGGATTTTAAATAATCATGCCCATTGTGCCAGTTGCCTCGGATGGCGATGAACAGTGTTTCTTGAGCAGCGAGTGGAAGTTGACGGGAGTCTTGGATGGCGCGCAAGCTGTCGTGGCTATTTGCTTCTTTGCGCGATTGATGCAGCTTGAAATCATCAAGCTGAGACACATGGTTCAACCAGTTTTTCCAGTCGCCTACGGTCATTGTTTGTTTTCCTCGTTGCGTGCGGCCACAAAAGCTTGGCGGGTCAATGGGATGTAACGATCCTTCTCGCCGATTTCAACCGTGTTTTCGCCCCCGGCAATCCGATGGGAAAAGTGCGCAGGTCGACCCGTCTCCATGCATACTGCATGCAGTTTGGTGACCTCTTCGGCCAAGCAGAGCAGCTCTGGCATGCAGCCGAACGGCTTGGCGGTAAAATCCAAATCCAAACCCGCTGCAATCACTCGAATGCCTTGGTCAGCAAGCCTCATGCATGTCTCGGGCAATGCGTCATCAAAGAATTGAACTTCATCAATGGCAATGACCGTGATGGGTCGCGCTTGGCTGCCGAGGTAATTCATTATTTCGGCGCTGTTTGCAACAGTGACGGACGGCAGAGCATTGGAGTCGTGCGAAGTCACAGCGCCTTTGTTGTAACGGGTGTCCGTGGCGGGTTTGAAAATTACAGTAGGCTGATGCGCAATCTGAGCGCGTCGTACGCGTCGAAGCAGTTCTTCGGTTTTCCCCGAAAACATCGGGCCGCAAATGATTTCGATGCGGCCTTCTCCGAGGCCGGTATGCTGCAGAGGAGAATGTTCTTCGTGTGGGACCATCATGATAGTGCTCGAAATTACTTCAGGCATTACTTTGCAACCTCATGGAGTGCATGCAATTTTTTCAAATGATAAAATATTCGACGAATCAGGGGGTTGTGCAGGTGTTATTCGCTTGTTTTTTGATTGGCCTTTCAGGGTGTACCCGAACAGCTGGTGAAGGTGGATCTACCACCATATCAGGGAACGTCGAGCTTGAGCAGCGCATCGTCATTACCAATCCATTGAGCGCTACGGTTGTCCCTGCGATTGATCAAGATGTGTACATCACGTATGGAGATCGCGTTGGGCCTGACGATCGCGTGCGCACCAATTACGACGGCGATTTCGCCTTTTATGGATTGCGTCCAGGAGATTATACAATTTACGTTTACAGTGAGGACACGATGCCCACGAGCAACAACGCCCCTGATGTCGCAATCATTCGGCAAATCACCATTGAGAAGGGTGACGAAACGTTAGAAATGGACACGTTGCGGATTTACAAGGACGTTTGATCGATGCGCAAGGCCTTCATCTTCATCATATTCTTGGTTGGGCTTGTGACTGCGCGGGCTCAGTACACCGACGCTGGAGCTTGGGTCGGTTTATCGGTTGACCAAAAAGTAGCCAAGGATTGGAGTTGGTCTTTGAAATGGGAGAACCGCTGGGCGCTGGGCGGGACGTGGCACGACCGGGGTTTTGTAAATGCGGGCGTTGGCTACCGATTGAACAAAACGTGGCGCATTGGCGCTCAGTACCGTTGGATTGAGAAACAACGCGTTGGAGGTTTTTACGAGTCAGGTCGTCGCTTTGCTTTTCGGCTGGATGGCAAAGCCAAAAGTGGACCGGGCGAATTGAAGTGGCGATTGATGGCGACAAAAGCATGGAATCCACTGGGCAACAATGAAGGCGTTGCGGTCACCGAAGATTTTGTTCAACGGTTTCGCCTGGGGTATGCGATGGAGTTGCTCGACCGATGGGCATTGGTGCCGAGTTACGAGTTTTTCGCAAAAGACATGGAGTCGGGTGCTGTGAAATGGAGTACGCGGTTCCAGGTTCAGTTGAGGCATGAAACGGGTCAACATTTGAGTTTTGGCGCGGCCTATGTTTGGTCTGATGAATGGCAAACAACTGACCCTTGGTCAGAGCATGTCGTGCGGTTCAACGTCAATTGGCGTCTCTCAGACTTAAAAGCCATCAAACGAAAAAAATCGGTTCCGCCTGCGCGCGTTTATTCAATGCAGGGAAAACGATGGTCGCCACCGAGAAAAAGCTTTGGACAATGCACCGTGGAGCAGATTTACGTTTCTGAGGTTCACCCCAGAGGAAGGCCAGCAGATTTCATTGAATTGCGCAATGGCTCATCCAACGCTTGTGATTTGAGCGGTTTTTCAGTCACGGATGATTTGGATCAGGAGGGATTGGTTTTTGGCTCAACAATCTTGCCTCCAGGAGGTTGTTGGTTGGGATATCAAGAAGGGAAGGGGTCGTTTTCTTTTGGGATTTCGGCGGAAGCAGAAACAATTTATTTGAAAAATTCATTGGGAGAGGTTCGGTCGTGGGAGGTCAAGGTTAACGATGACAAACACTCTGTGTCGTTTGATTTTGCTGGTAATCCGAGGTTTTCAACTCCGTCGCCAGGTCAAACAGACCCGACAGACCTGACGGACTAATCATTTTTGTCCACAAGATGTCTTGGGTTGTAAACATCCGTTTGCTATCTTCGCACCCCCAATTTTGGGGAGAATTCGAACATTCAAAACACTGAGCTGTGGATACTTTGAGCTACAAAACCCGCTCCATCAATAAGGAGAACGCCGACAAGAAGTGGTTGCTCGTTGATGCTGAAGGCCAAACTTTGGGCCGTTTGGCATCCGAAGTTGCCAAGCGATTGCGCGGAAAGCACAAGCCTAATTTTACACCACACGCTGACTGCGGGGACTTCGTAATCGTCGTCAATGCAGAGAAAGTGGTTTTGACCGGAAACAAGTGGGAGCAGAAGGAATACATCCGCTACACGGGTTATCCCGGTGGACAGCGAAAGCGCACCGCCATTGAGCAATTGAAGCGCAAGCCTTTTGCTTTGGTCGAGGACGCAGTTCGCGGCATGTTGCCAAAGAATACACTCGGACGAGAGATTTTTCGAAACCTGCATGTTTATGTGGGACCGGACCACAAACATGAAGCTCAGCAACCTGAGCAATTCAAATTGAACGCTTGATTCAAGCTTGATCATCACATCGAATGGAAGTCATCAATACATCTGGCCGAAGAAAGACCGCAGTAGCGCGTTTGTACTTGAAGCCCGGAAAAGGAAACGTTACCGTCAACAAGCGTGACGTTGCCGCTTACTTCAGCACATCTGTGTTGCAGTACAAAATCAACCAGCCTTTCATGTTGACCGAAACAATCGGACAATATGACGTTCAGGTGAACGTAGACGGTGGAGGTATCACTGGGCAAGCAGAGGCAGTCCGTTTGGCTATTTCGAAGGCTTTGATTGAAATCAATCCCGAGTGGAAGCCAGCTTTGAAGCAAGTCGGCCTGACAACTCGTGACCCACGCATGGTTGAACGAAAGAAATTTGGCCAGAAGAAAGCGCGTAAGAAGTCACAGTTCTCGAAGCGTTAATCACACAACAGAATATTATCATTCGTTTAGCATCCAAATTCGATGGACTCGCGATCGACGCGGCTACCATCGGATTGCTTAAACCAGGAAAGTAAACATGGAAAAGACTACATTCGAGCAAATGCTCCAAGCCGGAGTGCACTTCGGCCACCTCAAGCGCAAGTGGAACCCACACATGGCGCCGTACATCTTCACGGAGAAGAAAGGCATCCACATCATTGACTTGCACAAGACAGGCGTAAAGCTTGACGAAGCGGCAGCGGCAATGAAGCAAATCGCAAAAAGCGGAAAGAAAATCTTGTTCGTTGCAACGAAGAAGCAAGCCAAAGAAATTGTAGCTGAACGCGTGAAAGCAGTGGGTATGCCATACGTCACTGAGCGCTGGTCAGGAGGAATGTTGACCAACTTTGCGACCATTCGCAAAGCAGTCCGCAAGATGTCTCAGATTGACAAGATGGAGCAGGACGGTACGTTGAACACAATGTCCAAGCGTGAGCGTCTCCAAGTGAGCCGTCAGCGTGCAAAGCTCGAAAAGAACCTCGGTTCAATCTCCGATTTGACGCGCATCCCATCTGCCATTTTCATTGTTGACGTACTGAAAGAAAACATTGCGCTCGCAGAAGCACGAAAGCTGGGCATTCCTGTTTTCGCAATGGTCGATACAAATTCAGACCCTCGTCCAGTGGATTTCCCAATCCCGGCAAACGATGACGCAAGCCGATCCATTGGTTTGGTATTGGATGTATTGGTTCAAGCGGTGGCTGAAGGTCTCCAGGACCGAAAAGCAGACAAGGACCAAGCAGACGCACAGGCAGCAGCAAAGAAAGCGAAAGCAGAAGCCGCAAAGGCAGATGCTGAGGTGAAAGAAGAGGCTGCTGCAGAAGCACCTGCAGCTACTGAAGAGGCACCTGCCGAGGAAGCAAAAGTGGAAGCAAAAGCGGAAGACAAGGCGGACGAGAAGAAGGCCTAACCCTTTTTGATTTAGAAACCGCGACGGCTGCAATAACCGTTGCAAATAACATTTCATATGAGCATTACAGCTGCAGAAGTGAACAAGCTCCGTAAGCATACGGGAGCAGGCATGATGGATTGCAAAAAAGCCCTGACAGAAGCAGAAGGCGATTTTGAAAAAGCCATCGAAATCCTTCGTTTGAAGGGACAAAAAGTTGCTGCAAAGCGCGGCGACCGTGAAACAGGCGAAGGAGCGATTTTGGCAAGTACGAACGCGGCTGGCAATTTCGGAGCACTGATTGCGCTGAACTGCGAGACCGATTTCGTTGCCAAAAATGATGAGTTTGTGGCCGTTGCTCAGAGCATCTTGGATGTTGCCTTGAACGCGGGACTCACATCAAAAGACGAACTCTTAGGACAAACTTTCCCTGGAGAGAGCATTACCATTGCTGAGAAAATCACTGAGCAAATTGGTAAAATTGGTGAGAAAATTGAAATTGGTTCATTTGACACGTTGGAAGGCGCAAGCGTTTCAGCTTACATCCACCCTGGAAACCGTCTCGCGTCTTTGGTCGCATTTGATGGGAACGTTGGAGAGGGCGGACGTGATGTTGCCATGCAGGCAGCTGCAATGGCACCCGTTGCTTTGGATGAATCATCGATTCCTGCCGACCTCATTGAAAAGGAACGCGGAATTGGCAAGGAGCTTGCCATTCAGGAGGGCAAGCCGGAGGAGATGGCTGAAAAAATTGCTGAAGGCCGACTGAAGAAGTGGTTCAAAGAATCTACATTGGTCAATCAAGCCTTCATCAAGAACGGAAAGATGAACGTTGCGCAGTACGTTGACTCATTGAGCAGCGGCTCGAAAGCCACGGGATTCTGCCGATCGGCGCTTGATTAATCTTTCGAGTTGACAACAGATTTGAGAAGGGCAATCCGAAAGGGTTGCCCTTTCTGTTTTTTCTGTTCTCCACTTGAAGGAATATTCGGATATTCGCACCAGCAATGAAGTACAAAAGAATTCTCCTGAAGCTGAGCGGCGAAGCCCTCATGGGCCAAAAGCAGTTTGGCATCGACAATGATCGACTGAAGCAATATGCGGAAGAAATCAAAATGGTAGTGGATGCAGGGCTCGAGGTCGCCATCGTCATTGGCGGGGGCAATATTTTTCGAGGTGTCCAGGCGGAGGAGGGTGGAATGGAACGAACGCAAGGTGATTACATGGGAATGCTTGCGACGGTCATCAATTCAATGGCCTTGCAGAGCGCAATGGAGAGCGCTGGAATCGATACGCGATTGCAATCGGCCATTGAGTTGAAACAAATCGCGGAGCCATTCATACGCCGCAGAGCGGTGCGGCATTTGGAAAAAGGACGAGTGGTGATTTTTGGTGGCGGAACGGGAAACCCATTTTTCACCACCGATTCTGCAGCCTCGTTGCGCGCCATTGAGATTGACGCAGATGTGATTTTGAAGGGCACCCGGGTGGATGGTATTTACAGTGCAGATCCCGAAAAGGATCCGAATGCAGTGAAATACGATACGATTAGCTTCGATGAGGTGTATTCGAAGGGCCTCAAAGTGATGGACTTGACGGCGATCACGTTGTGCAACGAAAACAACCTTCCCATCGTCGTTTTTGATATGAACAAATCAGGCAACCTCAAACGCTTGATTTCAGGCGAAGATGTAGGTACTTTGGTAAACCAATAATGGCAAGGTCATGACAGAGGAAATTCAAATGGCAATGGACATGGCGCGCGAGTCCATGGACAAGGCAATCAAACACATGGAGGTGGAGCTTCAAAAGATTCGCGCCGGCAAGGCACATCCAGCGATGTTGGATAGCGTGAAGGTTGAATACTATGGTTCTTTGACTCCGCTGAGCCAAGTTTCCAATGTCAACTCGGCTGATGCTCGAACCTTGACTGTTCAGGTTTGGGAAAAGGACATGCTCGATCCGGTAGCTACTGCGATCATCAATGCCAATTTGGGATTGAATCCCATGAACAATGGAGAGTCCATTCTCATCAACATTCCCCCACTGACTGAGGAACGGCGCCGCGACCTCACCAAGCGAGCCCGCTCAGAAGGTGAGCATGCGCGAGTATCGGTTCGAAATGCTCGAAAGGAGGCGAACGATTTCATCAAATCGGCCAAGTCTGACGGACTGAGCGAGGACTTAGCCAAAGACGGTGAGTCAGAGGTTCAAAAGCTCACCGATCAATTCATCAAGAAGATTGACGAAGTATTGTCTGCAAAGGAGGCGGACATCATGACCGTTTGACGCTTTGGTTCTGTGATGTGGTCAGGCGTTGAATTCTCGAGCCACGGCTCGTGCTTCGGCGTCCGAGGCGATCAAAGCCTCTAAATCAGGCTTTTCCTGCCAACTGACGGAAGCCAGCGCATGTTCCAATACAGCGGTCATTCCTGTGAACGAGACCTCATCATTGAGGAAACGTGCGACTGCAATTTCGTTGGCCGCATTCAAAACTGCGGCCGCATTCCCTCCTTTATTTCCAGCATCAAACGCCAATTGAAGGTTGCGAAACGCCATTAGATCTGGTTGTTCAAACGTGAGTTGCGGATAATTCATGAAGCTGAAGCGTTCGAATGAATTTGGCAATCTGTGAGGATAACCAAGCGCATACTGAATGGGAAGTTTCATATCCGGAAGACCCAATTGTGCTTTGATGGAACCGTCTTCAAATTGAACGCAGCTGTGGACGATGCTTTGTGGATGCACCACCACCTCGATTTGGTCCATGCGCAAATCAAACAACCATTTTGCCTCAATGACCTCTAAACCTTTGTTCATCATGGACGCACTGTCGATGGTGATTTTGGCACCCATGTCCCAATTGGGATGTTTGAGTGCTTGGGCTTTGGTTACCTCTTGCAATTGAGCACGATTCATTCCACGAAACGGTCCTCCCGATGCGGTTAAAATGATCTTCTCAATCGGATTGAGGACCTCACCTGCGAGGCATTGATAAATGGCACTGTGTTCTGAATCTACGGGGTGAATATCGACACCAGCTTTGCGAGCCGCCGACATGACGAGTTCTCCAGCGACCACCAGCGTTTCTTTGTTGGCGAGCGCAATGTTCTTTTTGGCTGCAATGGCCTTGAGGGTAGGGCGTAACCCGGCAGCACCGACCAGAGCGGTCAAAACCATATCTACGCCTTCCATCTCGACGACTTGTTCCAGGGCTTCAGGGCCAGCATAAACCTTGATGCCTTCATCAAATAAAATGCCATTGACTTCTTGGAAAAGTTCCTTTTGCCCAATCACAACGGCATTGGGCTGAAATTCAAGGGCTTGTTCAATGAGCAATTTGGCATTGCGATGTGCGGACAGAACTTCGACATGGAGTCGATCGCTTTGTTCGCGAATCACGTCGAGGGCCTGGGTTCCGATGGAACCAGTGCTGCCCAAAATCGCGATGCCACGGGTGTTGATGTTGTCGCTCACAGGAATCCAAGTTCGAGTTTTGCTTCTTCGCTCATCATGTCTTGCGTCCAGGGCGGCTCAAATACGATGTTGACTTTTGCTCCTGTAGCTCCTTCGATTTTTCCAACTTTTTCTTCGACGTCAGCTGGAAGGCTTTCGGCAACAGGACAATTGGGCGAGGTGAGCGTCATTTCGATGTGTACAAAGCCATCTTCTGTGATTTTGACTTCATAGATGAGGCCTAACTCATAGATATCGACTGGAATTTCCGGGTCAAAGATGGACTTGAGCACATCGATGACGGTGGATTGTGGAAAGGGAGCGGACATGATTTTTATGCTTATTTCGCAAGGGTTAACCAACCCTCTACTTCCTCAATAGAAAGTGCGGGCAAGTCCAATTTGTTCTTTTTTCGGAAGCCGTTCAGTTTTTCACGCAATCCGGATGGCTTCAAGCCTTCGAATGCCGCTGGAGATTCATAACCAGCTGCAATGACATGATCAACCCATGCTTCTGAGATGCCCATGGCCTGGAGTCCTGCCATGTCTGGACCTGACTCAAACACCTCTGGCCTCATTTGAGGAAAGAGCAACACTTCTTGAATGGAGGTTTGATTTGTGAGCATCATCACCAAGCGGTCGATGCCAATTCCAATGCCACTGGTGGGCGGCATGCCGTATTCGAGCGCACGCAGGAAGTCTTGGTCGATGAACATCGCCTCATCATCGCCACGTTCGCCAAGCGACAACTGTTCTTCAAAGCGCTGACGTTGGTCGTCAGGATCGTTCAATTCGCTGTAAGCGTTAGCGACCTCAGTGCCATTGATCATCAGTTCGAACCGTTCAGTGTAATGCGGATTGTCGCGATGTACTTTGGTCAGAGGAGACATTTCAACAGGGTAATCCATGATGAAGGTTGGCTGAATAAAGTGATGTTCGCACTTCTCTCCGAACAACTCATCGATCAACTTTCCCTTGCCCATGGAGGCGTCGGTTTCGAGTCCTACGCTTTCACAAGCGGCCCGAAGCTGTTCTTCATTCTTTCCATCGATGTCGATGCCGGTGTGTGTTTTGATGGCGTCGCGCATGCTGATGCGCTGGTATGGCGGCGCAAAATCAATGTCCACGCCGTTCAAGTTGGCTTTGGTACCTCCGTGAACCGCTTGGCAAATGTTGGCCAGTAGTTGTTCCGTGGTTTCCATCATCCAATGGTAATCCTTGTATGCGACGTACAGTTCCAGCACCGTAAATTCTGGATTGTGGGTGCGGTCCATGCCTTCGTTTCGAAAGTTCCGAGAAAACTCGAACACTCCTTCAAAGCCACCGACGATGAGCCGTTTCAAGTACAGTTCATTGGCAATTCGCAGATAAAGCGCGCTGTCCAATGCATTGTGATGGGTGATGAAGGGCCGCGCCGCTGCACCGCCTGGAATGGTTTGAAGCACGGGTGTGTCGACTTCCAACCAGCCTTGTTGGTCAAATGAATCGCGGATGGTTCGGATGATTTGTGACCGAGCTTCAAAGGTTTTTTTCACTTCGGGGTTTACCACCAAGTCAACATACCGCATGCGGTATCGCAATTCAGGGTCAGTGAAGGCATCGTGGACCTTCCCATCTTCGTCGACTTTGACCGAGGGCAGAGGCTTGAGTGATTTGGACAATACCGTCAAGGTTTTCACTTTGACGCTTTGTTCTCCTGTTTTTGTGGTGAAGGTGGTGCCTTGGACTCCAATGAAGTCTCCCCGATCGAGGAGCTTTTTGAAGACGTCATTGTACATGGACTTGTCTTCTCCCGGACACATTTCATCCCGATTGAAATAAAGTTGTGCAGTGCCTTCGCTGTCTTGCAACACAGCAAATGAAGCTTTTCCCATGATGCGGCGATTCATGAGACGTCCTGCCAATGTGACTTCCATGTCATCTTGAAAGTCTCTGGCCAGGGCAATGGACCTGTGGGTTGCCACAAATTCTGCCGCTGGATAAGGCTCGATGCCCATCTTCCGGAGTGTGGCCAATGAATCGCGCCTTACGCGCTCTTGTTCCGATCGTTGCATGGGCCAAAGTTACATCGTGAAAACCGCATCACGACGCTTGTTTTAACTCTAACGATTAGCTTTGCAGTGATTCATAAATCTGCATTTCCATGCGCACAACACTCTCTGTTGTTTTCACTTTAGGGTTGATGGTTTCTCAACTCGCTTTCGCTGCGAATCTTGCCGTGATTGATTCCAGTCAAACTACGATTGCTTTATCAGAAGCTGAGGTTTTGGGTGTAGGCTTCGATGCACTACCACTTCTTTCTTCACCGAAGTCAGCGACCGTACTCATGCCTACTGAATGGCGAGGAACGGCTTCTATTAGCGAGGCCTTGGAAATTGTCCCAGGCATCGATGTGCGAACCCGGGGGGCTTGGGGGGTTCAAACAGACATCAGCATCAGAGGAGGTTCCTACGAGCAAACAGCGTTGCGCATCGATGGTGTGCGGTGGTCAGCGCCTCACACAGGTCATCACCTCATGAACATTCCGATTGATCCCGAAGATTTAGGACACGTCGAGGTCGTTCGCTCGGGCTCAGGGCCTTTGGCAGGCATAGGGGCTTTTGCTGGAGGCATTGTAATGGAGACTGCTGTTGGGGAGATGGGAACGAAAGCGAGCATTTCTGCAGAATTAGGCAGTTTCAATTGGACACGATTGCGGGGCAATGCCCAAATTGCAACGGGGGATATCCGACACAGCTTCAGCTTATCTCAAGCAAAAACAGACGGTTACATTGTCAACTCCGACATGGAAATCAATCGTTTTTTCTGGGGCGCAAGAAGTCAGAAGGGATTCAGTCAGTGGAAATCATTGTTTGCCGCAGAATCCAAATCCTTTGGCGCTCAAAATTTCTACTCTTCGTCTTATCCCAATCAGCACGAGGAAACCACTGCTGCGGTTGTGCAATTGTCTTGGTCCCGACAGAAGGGCAACTGGAATGCTTTAGCATCGGGGCATGTGCGATCTCACAGCGATCGATTCGAGTTGTACCGAGAAGAAGCAGGGTGGTATGAGTTGACGGATGACGGCCTTTATGTTGCGCCTTCTCTTTTTGCTTCGCCAGATACGGCGGCAGGTTGGTACCAGGGGGCCAATTTGCACCGCTCGACGGTAAGCGCCTTAAATGGTCAGCTGAGTTGGTTGGGGGATGCAATGACTTGGACAGCTGCGATCGATGCTCGTTCGGAGTCGATCAATAGCAATCGACTGGGACTGCTCGTGGATTCAAATGCGGTCTATGCCTATGAGGACGAAAGATTGAACTTGGATGCCTACGTCTCTGGAAAGTACTTCGGAATGGGAGACCGTCTGGCTTTAACTGCCACCATGGCTATCAATGAAAACAGTCGTTTTGGGAGTTCTTTGCTCCCCGCATTGAATGCGCGAATGGCGTTCGGAGAGGGCGACCAGGTGGTGGTCTTTGGTTCGGCGGGACGTTCGGTGCGGCATCCGTCATTCACGGATCTGTATTACACGTTGGGAGGTGCCATTGGGAGTGAGGACTTGAAATCGGAATACGCAGATCAAGGAGAAATCGGAGTTCGTTGGAACATCTCAGCACAGCAATCGTCGCATCAATTTTCCATTGAAACAACGCGCTTCATTCGTCAAGGCCGCGACTTGATCGATTGGATTCGACGGGACGGGAGTGACCTCTATGAGGCGACGAATGTAGATGAGGTTGATTTTTCTGGGGGGGATGTCTCCATGCTCTATCAGAGTGCTGAGACCAATGGTCAGTGGCATGTTCAATCAGCTCGTATCGGAGCTTCATGGCTGGAAGCAAATCGCATTGCAACGGGCTTTACGTCGAATTATGTCTTTGATTATATGCGCAACAAGTACGACCTGTTGGTGAATTTTGGTGCTGCGGGACCATTGGACTTTTCAGTCCGAGGGAGTGCGCAGAACCGGAATGTCCAATCGGAGATATCAGAGGGATTATTTACCCATCTTTGGGGCATTGATGCGAACTTTAAAGGTGGCGATGGCGGGACATTGCGTTGGAAGGGGAGCGTGAGAATGGACAACATCTTTGATGTGCAGTTTGCCGATCGTGGCCAGGTCCTGCAGCCGGGGCGAATGGTGAGATTTGGCCTTACCTTTGAGTGGGCTGATTGAATTGCTCGCCCGTCAAAAAAACGAAGTGAAAATGGAACAGATGAGAGCATTGATTTCCGGATTTCCGGATCAAATGAAAGATGCATGGCGCATCGCGGAAGAAACGCCGTTGGATTGGAAGGGTTGGACCCCCTCCAGTGCATTGATTTTGGGAATGGGAGGAAGCGGCATCAGTGGAGCCATCGCCTCGAAAATGCTTGCAAATTCGAGCGCAGCATTCATACAAGCCAACTCGGATTACACCATTCCAGCATGGGTTGGAAGTGATACGCTTGTACTGGTCTGCAGTTATTCTGGAAATACGGAGGAAACGCTCATGGCGTTGGACGCGGCTGTCAGCAAAAATGCGAGGATTGCGGCGATTACTTCAGGTGGAGAGTTGGGCAAGCGATGCGATCAGCACGGTTGGCCTTCGGTTCGTTTTCCAGGAGGTCAGCCACCCCGATCTCAGTTTGGTTATGCATTCACCTCTGTGATGCACGTGCTTCACTCAGCGGGCTTGGTTCCTGATGAGATGCACTCTGCTTTTGGGGATGTTGCCTCGCATCTCGAAGCCAATCAAAAGAACACGATTGATCGCGCTTCGGCACTCCTTGATATTGTAGACGGTCGTCGCATCATGCTCTATTCTGATGCTGCTCAAGAAGGATTGATCATCCGTTGGAGGCAACAACTGAATGAAAACAGCAAAACACTTTGCAATCACCATGTCTTTCCAGAGATGAATCACAACGAATTGGTCGGCTGGGAAAGTGGTGGTGAGAATGAAGTCGCATTGGTCATCCAAACCCCCGAAGATCATGAGCGAACGCGCGTGCGGATGAATGTCTGCATGGAGATTTTCAGAGATCAGGGCGCAGATGTTGTGGTGGTTGAAGGCGACGGATCGAATGAGATTCTGCGTTTCTTCGATTTGGTGCACCTCGGCGACTGGTTGAGCTTGCTCTTGGCCGAGCACTTGGGCTGGGACCCAGTCGACATCAAGAACATCGATCACTTGAAAGACGCCCTTTCGAAGGTAAACTGATTGCTTGATGAAGCCGCGTGTTCACTTTCAATCGTTGGGTCGGGTGTCCTATGCCCCTGTTTGGAAGCAACAAGAGGAATTGATGCAAGGCATCGTGCAAAGAAAGATTGCACGTAAAAAAGCGGGGATCTCAGAACGTGAAGAATCGAAGAACCCGGAATTGGATTTACCAGAGAGTCACTTGTTGTTTGTCGAGCACCCGCACGTCTTAACCCTTGGAAAATCTGGAGACCCGGAAAATGTTGTGGTCACTCCAGCTCGCTTGGAAGAATTGGGGGTCGAGTACTTTCCCATCAACCGAGGAGGAGATATTACGTACCATGGTCCGGGACAATTGGTGGGTTATCCCATTTTAGATTTGGATCAATTTTACACGGACATCGGCAAGTTTATGCGGATGTTGGAAGAGGCCATCATTCGCACGTGTTCAGATTACGGCGTAGAAGCTGGACGGATCGAAGGTTTGACAGGTGTTTGGATTGATGCAGACCAGGGCTTGAGCGCACGGAAGATCGCCGCACTCGGTGTCAAATGTTCCCGTTGGGTCACCATGCATGGATTCGCCTTCAACGTGAACACGGACTTGGACTTTTTCAACCTCATTGTTCCGTGTGGAATCAATGACAGAGGGGTCACTTCACTCGCAAAAGAATGTGGCAGGGAAATTCAAGCGAAAGAGGTCTCCGATCGAATGATTGGCCACCTCACTGATTTGTTCGACTGGAATTTGGTTTCGGCGGACTGAAAACGTCGAATTTTCCTGACCTTCGTGCAAAATTCGGAATATGAAAACGACGCGTACAATCTTGATCATCGTTACAGCGGTAGTGGCCTTGAGTTACATCACGGGCCATGGTTACATCTGGGGCGGTCTTGTTGAGACGTATGCGAGGGGTTGGAACAATTCAAACATCGATGACATTGAATTCCGAGACCTGAGAACGCTTTCCGCGTCCGACAGTGCGTCCCCATGGATTGCCAAGAACAGTTGGGGGCTTGAATTTACAGAAGATGAATTGGCTTGGCACGAAGAATACATGTCGGCGAGTTTTTTGGTTTTGCAGGGTGACACATTGCTTTTCGAAGAATATTGGCAGGGGCATGATTACACTACAGTTACCAATTCGTTCTCAGCGTGCAAGTCAATTGTCGCCCTGGCAATCGGCCTGGCGGTGACGGATAAAAAGGTCAACGTAACGGATCAGTTGGCTGACTACTTGCCTCGCTTTGAGGGCGAAGGAGGCCGAGGGCTTACGGTGCAACAGGCTCTCCAGATGCGGAGTCACATTCCATTTGGCGAGGACTACGCCAATCCATTCGGCTTCATGGCAAAAGCGTACTACCGGAAGGACATGCAGGAGCTGCTTGAACCCTTTCGCGTTCCAGAGACACCGGGTTCGAAGTGGAAGTACGAGGGCGGTAACACAATGCTTTTGGGAGAATTGATTGCGGGCTTGGATGAAGGCTCCCTGAGCCACTGGGTTGAGAAGCGTCTGTTGGAGCCCATGGGGGCTCAGCACGATGCGTTTTGGGGGTTGGACGCACCGGACGGTGAGGGCGGAATCGAACGCTGTTTTGCCGCATATTATTCGACTTCCCGTGATTTTGCTCGATTTGGAAAGCTGATCAATCACCGAGGGAACTGGAATGGAAAACAGCTTATTGATTCAACGTTTATGACAGAAATGGTGACTCCCATTGCTGAGATGACGAGCGAATGTGATGCCGAGCATTATGGATATCAAATTTGGCTGGGTGAAACGGAATCGGGAATGCCGTTCAGTTGCATGGAAGGTTTGCGAGGTCAAATGGTCATCGCTGTGCCTGACCTTGATGTGGTGGTGGTGCGCACGGGCTACGACAAAGACAAGCGGAAAGACGGTCCATTGCCGTCGGATATTCTTCGTGTATTGAACATGGGTCTTCGGTTGGTTAATCTATAAACAGCTGAAAATCAATTGTAAACTATCAATATCCGTGTGTGAATCGAACGTACTGCTTCTCACATTGACCCATTGATTTGCGGCAATAACGAAGAACGATGAATCAAAACAATCAACCCATTCGGTGCCTTGTTGTCGATGATGAAATGCACGCACGCCAGGCCATCTGCCGTCAAATTGAGAAGCATTGCCCTCATTTTCAGATTGTTCAGACAGCGAGCAGCGCTTCCGAAGCTTACCAATTGATCAAGGACCTCGCGCCAGAGGTGGTCTTTTTGGACATCCAAATGCCACACGAATCAGGATTGGAATTGTTGGATCGATTCAAGGATCGATCGTTTTACGTGGTCTTTTGCACGACCTACCATGAGTATGCCGTGGAGGCATTGCGCAAACGAGCGTTTGATTACTTGCTCAAGCCTGTTGACGGAAAAGACCTCATTGCATGTGCAAAGCAAATCACGCACAAATTGCGGGTTCAGCCGGAAGAGGAGACGCCCAAACCGGGAGGGCGTCGGATAGAACTCATCACTTCGGGTCAAAGGCATTTTGTGCGTCATGCAGACATTTTATACGTTGAGGCATCCGGAAGTTATTCCACCTTGTACCTGGAAACGGGAAAGCGCATCACCGTCTCTAAAAATTTGAAACGCATCGCCGAGATGCTCCAAGATTCACTCTTCAAACGCGTTCACAACTCGTTTCTAGTGCGACTCGCTTCGGTTCAGGCTTTCAACCACCGCAAGGGTGTTCTGCAATTGCCCAACGGAAAGGAAGTCCCGGTGGCTGTCCGGAAACGAGAGGAAGTGCGCCAAGAGTTGATCCAGTTGATGGTGAATGAATTGCCTGAAACGGAATCTAATTTGGCGGCAGAAGACCAAGGGACATTCCAAAAAACGTAGCGCCACCGTCGAGGGTTATCTTTGCCCCACATGAAACGGCGTGACATCAGGCTATTGAGCCAAGAAGAATTGAGGGAAGCGGTTGTTGCAATGGGCGAAAAGGCGTTTCGCTCGAAGCAACTTGAGGAGTGGATTTGGACAAAATCGGCATCCTCTTTTGAGGAAATGAGCAATCTGTCAAAAGGATTTCGGTCCAAGTTGGAGGCGGAGTTTGATTTGAGCAGGATTGAATTAGCCGATCAGCAAATCAGCCGAGATGGAACCATCAAATGCGCATTTGATGTGCGAGCGGGTCAGGTGATCGAAGGGGTTCTCATACCGACGTCAAAGCGGATGACGGCTTGTATCTCCTCCCAAGTTGGATGCAGTTTGGCGTGTAAGTTTTGCGCTACTGGAAAGCTGAAACTGCTGAAAAACCTGAGTGCAGCGGAAATTTACGATCAGGTTGAGATGATTCGAGGGTTGGCAGACCGTCACTACGATAAAAACCTGAGCAACATTGTTTACATGGGCATGGGGGAGCCTCTGCTGAATTACAGTGCGGTCTTGGAGTCCATCGATCGTATATGTGGAGAACCAGGACTCGGCATGTCGCCCAAACGGATCACGGTCAGTACGGCCGGGATTGCAAAGGCCATCAGGCGATTGGGAGATGATGAGGTGCGGTTCAATTTGGCGCTGTCACTGCATGCGGCCAACGATGAAAAACGCAATCGCATCATGGCCATCAATGAGTCCAACAACCTTGAAGCGCTGGCGGAAGCTCTGCAGTATTTTCACGAGCGAACGGGCACGCGAGTAACCTACGAGTACATCATCTTCAAGGATTTCAACGATGACCTGGAGGACGCGCGCGAGTTGGCGGCATTTTGTGAGCACGTTCCGTGCAAGGTCAATGTCATCGAGTACAATCCCATTGACGAGGGGGAATTTGAAATGGCCAGTACCGAACGCGTTGATGCGTTCGTGGACTTACTGGAATCCAGAAACATCATCGTGAACGTACGAAGGTCAAGGGGAAAAGACATCGATGCCGCTTGCGGACAATTGGCCAACAAGAACGCGATCGCGGTTCCCCAGGCGAAAAACGGATCAGTCTAGCTTCAGAACAGCGAGGAACGCCGACTGTGGAACCTCGATATTCCCCACCTGCCGCATTCGCTTCTTTCCTTTCTTCTGCTTTTCGAGCAGCTTACGTTTTCGAGTGATATCACCGCCGTAACATTTTGCCGTAACATCTTTTCGCACGGGCTTAATGGTTTCCCGGGCAATGATTTTTGCCCCAATTGCGGCTTGCAGTGCAATCATGAATTGTTGCCTTGGAATCAGTTCCTTGAGCTTCAAGCAGATGCGCTTGCCCAAGTCAAAGGCATTGTCTTTGTGAATGAGTGCACTCAAAGCATCCACAGGATCGCCATTGAGCATGATGTCAAGTTTAACGAGCTTCGACTCCTTGTATTCATCGGGGAAATAATCGAATGACGCGTAGCCTCGGGAAACTGACTTCAGTTTGTCATAGAAATCGAAGACAATTTCACCAAGTGGCATTTCGAAGGAAAGCTCCACTCTGTCAGAAGTCAAGTAAACCTGATTGGTGAGTACACCTCGCTTTTCGATGCACAGATTCATCACTTGGCCGATGTATTCGCTTTTGGTGATGACCTGCGCCTTGATGAACGGCTCTTCGACATGCAACAAGTGGTTCGGCTCCGGCAAATCCGATGGATTGTTGACGATGAGCATCTCATCCGTCTTGGTGTAAGCGTGATAGCTGACGTTGGGAACGGTGGTGATGACGGTCATGTTGAACTCCCTTTCGAGTCGTTCTTGAATAATTTCCATGTGGAGCATGCCCAGGAATCCACAACGGAATCCAAAGCCTAGAGCAGCTGAAGATTCAGGCTCGAAGACCAAAGACGCGTCATTCAGTTGAAGCTTCTCCATACTGGCTCTCAATTCCTCGTAATCCTCAGTATCAACCGGATAGATACCCGCAAAAACCATGGGCTTCACATCTTCAAAACCTTGCACGGATTCATCGCACGGTGAAGATTCGAGGGTGATGGTATCACCGACTTTGATCTCTCGGGCATCCTTGATGCCTGAAATGATGTAGCCGACATTGCCTGTAGACAGTTCTTTTTTGGGCGCCAGTTCCATCCCCAACGTCCCAATTTCATCCGCTTCATAAACTTGGTTGGTGGCAAAGAATTTCACGCGATCTCCTTTTCGGAGGCGTCCATTTAAGATTCTGTAGTAAGCGATGATTCCGCGAAACGAGTTGTAAACGCTGTCAAAAATCATGGCCTGCAAAGGTGCATTCTCGTCGCCGCTAGGCGCTGGCACGCGTTCCACGACGGCTTCAAGAATATCTTCAACACCGAGGCCACTTTTTCCGCTAGCGGGAATGATGTCATCAAGGGTACAGCCAATGAGGTCAACGATTTGATCTCCTACCACCTCCGGGTCGGCTGAATCCAAATCCATCTTGTTCAAAATGGGAATGATCTCAAGATCGTGCTCCAAGGCCAAGTAGAGGTTGGAGATGGTTTGAGCTTCGATTCCTTGAGTGGCGTCGACAATCAGCAGAGCACCTTCGCATGCTGCAATGGAACGTGAAACCTCGTAACTGAAATCTACGTGCCCTGGGGTATCAATCAGATTGAAAACAAATTCCTCCCCGCTCTTGGCGGTATAAGTCATCTGAATGGCGTGACTTTTTATGGTAATTCCACGCTCCCTTTCGAGGTCCATATCGTCCAAGGCTTGGTCCTGCATCTGACGCTCGCTAATGGTTCCTGTCGTCTGCAAAAGACGGTCTGCTAGGGTGCTTTTGCCGTGGTCAATGTGGGCAATGATGCAAAAATTACGGATGTTCTTCATCTATCGTTCGTGTACCGCAAAAATACGGCTCAAGGGATTCGTTTTGTCGGATGTTCCAATGCTTATTTCTAATGGCGCTCCGATGTACTATATTTACAAACTTCTCGAATCGAAAATTGTTGAGAACGCAACGTTTTTGGCAAATTTTAGGTTCTGAAAATGAAAATCTGATTTACATGAAGCAATTCTGTTTTGTCCTCGCCTCAATGCTTGTTTCGGTCCTGTCAACGGGTCAAAACCTGATCAATGACCGACTTGATTTTTCCATGGGCAACGAAGCATATGAACAGCCGTCAATGACCACGGCTGAAGACATTCTTGATCGATACGGCTCCTTCAAAGGAGCTGTTTTGAACATGACGCGTGATGAGCATATTGTCCTCCGCGCATGGGATGGATTTGACAAGAATGAAGCCCGCAAAATTCTGAAAGAGCGCAAGGACCAATGGAAACTAGACCATGCCGATGAAATAGAGGCTCGTAAGCAGGCCCGAATGCAACAAACGGACGGGTGTGATTGCTGGGTTGAACCTGATGCGTCTTACACTCAAATTACAGTTGACGACATGGAATACACTGCGGGAGCGGGTGAGTTCGTCGATTTTTCAACTCTTCCCATCCAAATTGGCTTTGATTTTGAGCTTTACGGAATCGTCTACAATAGTTTTCATTTGAATTCGAAGGGATCTGTTTCGTTCGACGGCTACACGATTGATTGGACGCCAGAAGAGTTTCCGGTTACCACAGATGAAGTGGCTCAAATTGCCGGCTTTTGGGCAGATTCGGACTACACGACGTCAGGAGAGATTTACTACAAAGTCACTCAGGAAGAAGTTTACATCAATTTCGTTGACGTTGGGTACTACAATGACAACACCGATTTGCTAAACTCATACCAAATCGTCATTACGAGTGATGCCTCGGGCGCGCTTCCTGACGGCGCAAATACACAGATGTGTTACCTTGATATGAACTGGGCGCATGGCGATGTCGGTGGTTCTGGTGGATGTTGTGGAGATAGCCCAGCAACGGTTGGTATGGATGCAGCACCTGACTACGGACCGTACCTGCAGTTTGGACGATTCAACACATTGGACGATACGTACAACGGCCCGCAAGGCACAGGTGACGGAAACGACGACGGAGTCAATTGGTTGGATTACCGTATTTTCAACATGGACGCCTCTGAGGACAGCGAAAACATCAATCCATTCCCAACGGGAAGCCTGGGATGTGACACGCTCGTCCTTTGTTTGGGCAATACGTACGACATCAATATGAGCTTCTTGGGTCCGGAACCCAACCAGAACATTACGGTTGAGACCAATGACTTGACAGGTTGGGAGTACGCGTTGACAGACGGAGAGACGGCAAACATCACAGGCCTGTTCACGGCGTTGCCTGAGAACGTAGGTACCAATGTGATCAACATCTCTGCGACGGATGACGGCACACCCACTGGAGTGACAGAACTCACTGTGATCATCGAAGTCCTCAACATCGAATTGCCGGAATTGGTGCTGGAAGGCAACAGCGCAATCTGCGCAGGGGGTGAAGTGGAAATAACAGCCACCGGGGCTTTTGATGAGATTGTGTGGTCGAACGGAGTCGTTGGCAACACCAACACTTACACATTCGGCGGAACGTTTTTCGTAACTGGTTATTTGGACCAGTGCACTCAAGTCGAAGAGTTTTACGTGGATCAGAGCCCTTACTTTCTTCCTGACGTTGAAGTGGATCCACCGTCGGTTTGTCCGGGTCAAACCACTGTTGCAATCGTCGATTCGCTGGAGCAAGAAGGCTACAACGTTTACGAGTGGGAGGGAGACTGGAATGGACTTGGAGGTGAAGTGGTTGGAACCATAGGAGAAGCTGGTGCTGAGTTGACCGCTGGAGTTTTTCGCTTGCTGGTCACGGACGACGAAGGCTGCCAAGGTCAAAGAGTCTTTATCATCGAGACCGTAGGTTCTTACATACCTGAGACGACGGTGGAGCCATACTGCGACGGCATACCGAATGAAGTGACTTTCGACGGCGGATACTCTAGCCCGGAAGAGGGAACTTTTTATGTTTACCTCAGTTCCAATGAGGATTCTGGTTGGGGTGGAAGTTATTTGGAGTTGATCATCAATGGGACAGACAGTTACATTCTGACTTCTTCGGCTAGTTTCACTCAATTCGACTTTGACATTGCGGCTGGAGATGACATGGAGCTGATTTTCTACGAAGACGCCAACATTGATTCAGATGTCCTTTCTGTAACCGTTTACAACTGTGGATATGAAAACGGGATTGAATTGAATGATCTGGTCGCGGGCACCATTTTGACAGCTGCTGCTGACTGTGAGGCATCTCCAGCGGTTGGTCAGTGGAATTGCCTTTCCGGACCTGAGCCATGGTCGTTTTCGAATGCGGATGAGTATGACACAGACTTTTTCCCGACGGGATATGGATTGTATGAAATCTGTTTCACCGAGGAAACCTGCGAGCAGGATTACTGCTACGACGTGGAGATCACGGAAGAGCCATCAGTGACGTTGTCGACAGCCAATGATGTGCTGTGCAATGGTGCAACAACAACGGTTTTTGCGGATGTCACTGACATCGGCGGAACGGCCGGGTTGAATTGGTCTGCTCCTGGAAATGACGACGTGTTTGAAAATGACTTTTCATTCTCAAATCCGACCACTTACAACGCCTCGGTGGTTGTCACCAACGGCTGTGGTACCGCCAATGCGTCGATCCCGCTGTATTCGCAATACACCCCTGAGCCTGAGTTGGAAGACGAAAGTTTGTGTGATGGTGGAGAAGTCTACCTCGATCCCACCAGCCCTGACACACCTGATCTGGAATTTGAATGGTTCATTGACGGGGATTTGATTCCGGGCGAAATCGCTGAGGAATACACCGCGGTTTCGACGGGGGAGTTTTGCGTAGAGGTAAGCAATCAATGTGGACAGGGCGAGGCTTGTGCTTTGATCACCATTGTTGGTGAAATTCCTCTGCCACTTGAAAGCATGACCGTGGACTGCATTGGAGATGGTGTTGCAGCGGTCGTACCAGATTTACCCGACGGATACACGGTTGAATGGCCTGATGGTTCAACGGACATCAATTGGGAAGTAGCCGACGGAAGTTCCTATGACGGCACAGAGATCTGTTTGGATTATACGGATCCGTACGGATGTGAAACCAATACGGCCTGTACTTACTTGTACATCGGCTTGCCACCTACGATTGACGCAGAGCCCATCCTGGAGGACGGCGACTTTTTGACTTTATGTCCAGAGGTTGAGTATGATTTCGATCTCAGTGCACAAACGTGGAACGGAACTTCCTACCAGGACGGAGCCGGAGAGTATGAGTGGTGGGTGGAGTGCCCGGATACCACCATTTACTTCGGTGATCCACAAGATGCGATGACGGTCGTGAGTTCAATGTTGAATCAAAACTGTTGGGAGTATGGCATCACATTGGTCGGTTCAGCAATCAACCCATGCGCTGTAGGAGGCATTCGCCAGGAGTGGGAGGTGCTTGTTGATTACTGTGAACTCACCATTCCGAATGTATTCACTCCGGATTACGGAGATGACATGAACGAAAGTTTTTACATCACAGGACTGGAAGTTTACGAAGATGTTTACATGCGCATTTACAACCGTTGGGGCCAAGTCGTTTACACGAGCAATGCCTATGACAATGAAGATGCATGGAGACCAAACAATGACGAGACTGGAACTTATTGGTATACCATGTACTTGCCGGAGAACGGAAGAGAGTACAAAGGCTCTGTGACCATTCTTCGAGACTGATTTTACGGACTCAAACCTACTCAATTGGCCAAGTCAAAGACGCATTACGTCTGTACCTCTTGTGGAAATGAATCCATACAGTGGGTGGGCCAGTGTCCAAGCTGTAAAGCTTGGAATACACTCGAGGCGTTTACGGTAAAATCTGCGACGCCTGCTCAACGTGCCAGTCAATCATCGGGCAAAGGCCTGCAACCGGTTCAAGCCAAGCCGCTTGCTGACGTCAAAGTCTTGGAAGTCGATCGAATGTCCACGGGAGATCCTGAATTGGATCGTGTCTTGGGCAAAGGTGTGGTTCCGGGAGCGGTTGTTTTGTTGGGCGGAGAACCGGGAATTGGCAAGTCAACGCTGATGCTTCAGTCTGTGCTCGCAATGGCTAAAAAGTCGGAACGCATCTTGTATGTCGCGGGTGAAGAAAGTCCAGAGCAAGTGCGTATGCGCGCAGAACGCCTTGGCGAAGTCTCTCCTGCGCTTTATGTATTCCCTGAAACAGATGCTCAAGCGGTGTTGAGGGAGTTGGAGGCCAATCGGCCAAGCGTCGTCATCATCGATTCCATTCAGACCATGTTTTTGCCTGAAGTTGAATCAGCTCCGGGATCGGTTTCTCAAATTCGAGAGACATCTGGCGCTTTTACACGGTTTGCGAAGCAACACCATGTCCCGGTTTTTTTCATCGGGCATATCACGAAGGAGGGTTCGCTGGCGGGTCCTAAAGTACTCGAGCACATGGTTGACGTAGTGCTTCAGTTTGAAGGAGATAGGCACCATGCTTATCGCATGCTGCGTGCAGCAAAAAACCGATTTGGCACAACGGCAGAACTGGGTTTGTATGAAATGCGTGGGTCGGGATTGATGCCTGTTGAACATCCATCCAACGCTTTGCTTGGACAGAGCTCAGACGAAGACGCTTTGAGTGGAACGGCCATCTCAGCGGCCATGGAAGGTGCTCGACCGATGCTGGTGGAAGTTCAGTCGCTGGTCAGTTCAGCGGTCTATGGCACCCCACAACGATCGGGAACAGGCTTTGATTTGCGTCGGCTCAACATGTTGCTTGCGGTTCTTGAAAAACGATGCGGATTCAAACTTGGAACGCAAGATGTTTTTCTCAATATGGCAGGCGGGCTTCGCATTCAGGATCCAGCCTTGGATTTAGCAGTTGTGGCGGCCATCTTGAGCAGCGTGCTGGACGTTCCGTTGCCATATGGAACAGTGTTTGCCGGGGAAGTCGGTTTGACGGGCGAGATTCGTCCTGTTCCTCGGAT
>CBFIEJ010000007.1:41437-59727 GCA_965661575.1 uncultured Flavobacteriales bacterium
CTCGGATGAACCAACGCATGGCAGAGGCATCACGATTGGGAATGAAACGGATGTTTTACAGTGGACATGCGCGCAATCTAGAAACTCCAAAAACAGGGAATATGGAGTTGATTGGAATTCGGCAAGTCAGCGACTTGCACGGAAAACTGTTCTAGTCGCTCGATTTTCCGTCACTTTTTACCGGCAACGATGACCACAAACTCTCCACGAGGTTCGTGGGAGCGGAAATGTTCCATCAGTGCTTGAGGCGTGCCTCGCAGTGTCTGTTCGTGCAACTTGCTGATTTCACGGGAGCATGAAACGGCACGATCTGATCCGCAATGTGTTTCAATCTCTTCGAGCAGTTTCACAATCCGGTGCGGGGATTCGTAGAAGACCACGGTGCGCTCCTCATCGGCAAGTGTGGTCAATCGTTTTTGACGCCCCTTTTTGTGCGGCAGAAACCCCTCGAACACAAATCGATCGCACGGAATTCCAGACACGACCAAGGCAGGAACGAATGCGGTTGGACCAGGCAAGCATATGACCGGAATATTATTCTCGACACATGCGCGCACCAACAAAAATGCAGGATCCGAGATGCCTGGTGTCCCGGCATCTGAGCAGACACCTAATGTTTGGCCAGCTTGAAGGGCACTGATCCAACCTTGTATCCCACGATGCTCATTGTGCTGGTGATGTGCCTTCAAGGGGGTTTCGATTCCAAAATGCCTCACCAATTTTCCCGTGGTGCGCGTATCCTCTGCGAGGATGAAGTCCACACGCTTCAGTGTTTCAATGGATCTGGGTGCGAAGTCTTGCAGATTGCCGATGGGAGTGGGGACGAGGTAAACCGCGCCTTGTTGCATTTCAAAATCTGACATGATCAGGCAAATAAACGGCGCAGACGCTGTAAAAACTCAAACGGCGCACCTTCTTCATCTTCCCAATCGATGCCTGGAGTGACTTGTTTGTTGAGGTGTTCCATTGCTAGAGCAAAAGAAGTCATCTGTTCCAATTCGCCGCAAAGGATGAGTAAAGCCTTGACGTCGCCATCGGACAAATCACCGGCAAATCGAACACGGTCATTGATGCTCAATGTATTTTGAATGGATGCAATGCGTTGGTCGCTCAACGCTTCTGCAAGGCTTTTTCCAGGATCAGCCTCCCGTTCTGTCTCAATTTCTGGCTCTCGATGTTGTTGGATCTCGCTCGGGATTTCGCTTGGCATTTCAACGGCAGTCTCAACAGTGGGATGAGACTCGAAGTCAGGTTTCATTTCGGGGGGGTCAGGTGGTGCGGTTTCGACGATCTCATGTTGGGCGAGTGTCACCGCTTCAAGCGCGCAGTGCAGTTCATTGCGCAAGTGTTTCCACGCATCAGCATTCGCCGGGTTACGTGCCAATGCTTGCTTCGCAGCATCGATGTGGCTGAGGGCTTTTGTATGGAAATTCATGGACTTAAAATTAGGATCAGTTTGAGGATCGTCGGAACAAGGTTTTGAGCAGCTCTTTCTCCCGTTGAAGATTTTCTCGGCGGTGATCTTTTTGAGCATCACGATCCCAGCTGTAACGGGGTTCGTCCAGCGTGCCGTCCATGGCGATGAAAAACCGTTGGCCAAGACCATCATCTTCAATGAGGCCGAATTCATCGTTACGGGTATTGCGCAGATCGCGCATGGCGAAGCCGAGCGTGTAATCCAAGCTTTCGTCGAATCCGTATGCACCTTCCAATGAGATATTCATCGCCGAAGAACGGACATCAACCGAAGGAAGCTGAACAGTTTCCTTGGAGATGTATACGGCAGACTCAAGATTTTCGAGTTCCACATATCGAAGACGATTGCGCAAATCATCGGGGTCGACGAGTGGCGCCATCATGCGATTTTCTGTGAGGTAATCGGCGATGTCATCAAAGGCTTCGAGGTTTTTCAAAGTGCCATCTGCAACGGAAACGGTCCCGAGCACATCGAGCGTTTTCGGTTGCCAACTCAGATCACGAGGCCATTCGAATTGAATCGATCCTGATGCTTCAAACATCCCGGTGAGGTGCTCGGCGCGAAGGGTTTTTTGATCGAAGTTTTCGAAGGCAAAAAACAGCTCGTGCAAATCGCATCCCGAAAATGTTGGATGCGCCAGTACAATCGCTTTCTCGGGTGATAGAAATGCAACAGAAGCATCTCCCATCATTTCACCACTCAGGGTGGTGGCTGAAAAACCGGTTACGCTCCAGTGATCTCTGGTAAGCTGACCATGAAACTCTGCATTCTGCATGGCCCAAAGGCCGTATTGGAGTCGAGCGATGCGCGCGTGGATGTTCAAGTCCGATCCGCTCGGAAGACGGAGGTCTTCAAGGAGGATGGGTGTGCCCGAATCGCTCTTATTTGCGTCAAATATCCAGTGTTCTGTTTCCACATGGCATTCCAGGCGCATTGTTTGGTTGCGAAGTTGCTCCATGGGTTCAGGAAACACGAATGAACCCGTGATGGGTGATGCATCCCATTCAGCCGACCAATCCTTGGCAAAGAGTTCATCTTCACTGATTTCGCCTTTGCCGTTGAATTTCCATGGGGTACCGTTTGCGGCACCCATCCAATCGCTCGCGGTCCATTCGCCATCCACGATCCAAGCCTTGTTTTTTGTCGCAGCAATTGTTCCGGTCCATGAGGTTGTTCCGCTCTGCGGACGTTTGCCCGACCACTGAAGGGGCGAGGGCATCGCGTCCCAAGCTTTCCAGTCGACCTGACCAGTACCGTCGGCCTTGAATGTGCCTTGGTCCACGAGGAGATCACTGACGGTCCCATGCCATTGCAATCCTTTCGTGGCGATGCGCAACGCAGGAAGGTCCGCCCTCCAAAGTCTGTTTTCGTATTTCAACCACAGCTTACCGCTTGCATTCAAATCCATTGAAAATGCGGGGTCACCAGCGAATGGTACCTGCCAATCGCTCGGATCAATTTGCCAGTTGGACTTGAAGGCTCCATTTTCCCAGGACCACTTTCCATCTGCCAGAGCATCAGACTTCAATTCATCCCATGGGCTAGGCAATTTTACCAGGACCATGACTTCATTCACAGATAGGCCTTGGACATTGCCCGCAATGTTCCAGTTGGATGCTGAATAAGCCAATTGCGCACTCCAGGAAGCACTGAGCCATTCAGCGTTTTCAATGGAAACATCCATTTGTTTGGCTTCGCCGTCATAGGCGCAGGAGGCTTGCCACTTTAACGGCATGGAGGTGCTCCAATCAGCAGAGTTGAAAGCATTGATCTGACCGACACCTGTGGCATTTAAAATTTCACCGGACCAGGCGAGCGAAGCCAAGGCCTCCTCGATATCAATTTGCTGGTCGTTGACGATGACAGTTGAGGCCGTGACGGCGAGCTCGTCAATGGCGAAAATGGAGGTGGAAAGGGAGTCTCCGGAAGATTTCCAAACGTCTGTATTCCAATTCCCTTGCGGATTCTGAATCAGCTTGATTTCGGCGTCTTCAAGGCGAAGAGCCTGCAATTCATATTGACCTTGCATCAACTTCCAAGCATTGCACTCGAGTGCAAGATGGGGCGTTTTGAGCAAGGTGTCGGGACGAACTCCCGAACCGAGGACATAGACATCTTCAAGGATCAGCGAGACACGCGGAAAAGAAGACCAGATGTCGAGGTGAATGGATTCAATGTGTGCATTTGTTTTCAATCGTTCGGAAAAAGCGCTGAGAACAGCGGCCTCTACTTTGTCTTCATTTTGCAACAACCAAATGGCACCGCTCCCTATTGCCAGTGCGCTGGCAAGGAATAGGAAAAGGACAATGGTTTTTACTTTTTGCATGATGATTAGCCATTCGAAGCTACAGACTTGAACGATGCCTCGTGCACAAGCATTGTGCGGGATGTACACACATTGCCGTGGAAGACGCATCTTTGTGACATGAAAAAGCGCACATTCATAAAATTAGCGGGCACGGTAGGTGCTGGAATGATGATTGCACCTTTAGCGAGCTGCGGGGGCAAGAATTCTGCAGATGCACCAAAGGTGAAGGGAAGCAAGCCCCAGCCATTCTTGTTTGAACAGGAGCCGTTGGGGTATGATTTTGCGGCCTTGTCGCCAGCGATTGATCCAGTCACCATGGAGATTCATTACGGCAAGCATCATGCCGGATATGTTGCCAAATTGAATCGCGCTCTGCGTTCCACGGAAGGCAAGTTTGATAATGTTTCTTTGGTTGAATTGTTACAGGGACTAAATCCCAGCGATACGGCGTTGCGCAACAACGGCGGTGGCCATTACAACCACACGCTTTACTGGCGCACGCTCACACCCGGGGGCTCTCCTCGACCAGAAGGTGATTTGGAAAAAGAATTGGTGGATACTTTTGGCTCGTTGGAGGCATTTCAAACAGAATTTGCCACGGCTGCTGCAACGCGGTTTGGTTCAGGCTGGGCATGGCTCATGCGAGACAACAGCGGCGCCTTGAAAGTGACCAGTACTCCAAACCAAGACAATCCTCTGATGACCGGAATTGTTGAGTCAACAGGAAGACCTCTCCTGGGAATTGACGTTTGGGAACATGCTTATTACCTGAATTATCAGAACGACCGAAAGGCATACATCGCCGCCTTTATGGAGCGCATCAATTGGGACGTTGTGTCTGCAGGAGATCAGGCTTGAACCAATCGGGGAGTCTCAATCTTTTCGCGTCAGGGTGCTGGACAAGGTGATTCCACCTTTCATGAGCAGTTGCCTGAAAGCCAAGTTGTTCTCCGGCTTGAGGATGTAAGTTTCCTTTTCCAACGGGTTCTCTGAGCGCTCTTCGAATGATCCGTGTAGGACTTCCCGCCAGACAGCCATAGCCTCGTCAGTGGACCCGAAGTCGTACACCTTGATTTCATCCTTCCAACGTCTCGCAACAATCACTTGGTATTGTCCATTGTCGCCAATTTGGCTGATGACGAGGTAGCCATGAAAGCGCCGAAGCAACACATCCTTGCCAATCACCATGGAGTCTGCTGGCGAGTTCTGATCATAAAATGATGTTGCGTTGATTGCCAATGTCAAGTTTTCCCCGTCTGACCAGGTTCCTTGCCAGTTGTTGGGGAAATCCTCCAGATTTCTCCTTTTCATTGGCATCGGTTCTTCGAAAGTCACATTGGAGCACCCGGTCCAGAGGAAGGTACCCGCAGCAAGGAAAAATAAAATACGGAAGCTCATGTTAGGCAAGTAAAATGGAGGCTAGAAGGCCGGCGATCAGGCAGTAAATCGCGAACGTATGCATCTTGGTGCGCTTCACGAATCGAATCATCCATTGGCAGGCTAACCAACCGCTTGTAAATGCTGCGGCAGCCCCAAGGGCGTAGGCTTGCCAACTGACCGATGCTCCTTGTCCGAGACCGTCTTGATAGAGATCAATTAGTTCGAGTGCAGTGGCCCCAAAAATCACGGGAAGGGCCATGAGAAAGCTGAAACGTGCGGCTTCTTCTCTCGAAATTCCAAGAGCAATTGCTGCGCCAATCGTGGATCCAGAACGGCTGATGCCCGGCACGATGGCAAAGGCTTGCGCACAACCAATCAGCAAGCCTGTTTTCAGTGAAATCCCTTGTTTACGGGGATTCATGCGTTCTGAAGCGAATAAGATAGCCGCTGTAGCACACAAGGACCAACCCACGCGATTCGGATGATTGATGAAGAAATCTTCCAATGTGTGGCGCATAGTGAATGCTACAATAACCGCGGGGATCACAGAAATGGCAATCCAAAAAATGTAGCGTTGTGACGTCTGTCTTCGGGCCGTATCTGAGGTGAATGAACCCGTGATGAGTTGAGCAATGTCCTTGCGAAAGACCACCAATGTGCTGCAAGCTGTCGCTCCGTGCACTAAAATACTGAACGTCAAATCGACTTCGGCAAGGTTGAACAACGACTTCCCCAATTCGAGATGCCCTGAGCTGCTCACCGGCAAGAATTCGGTCAACCCTTGAATCAAACCAAGGATGATGGCTTCCCAGTGGGTCATCAGCGCTTGAGGATGGCGTAGAAAATGGTTCCGTATCCACCAAGCACAACAATCGGAGCAAGGGTGATGCGGCGAAAGTTGAAAATTTCTTCGCTGAACGCAGTTGGGTCTTCAGCAGCGCCCCCGGACATCAGGATGTAGCCAAGGATCAAAAGTCCAATCCCAGCGATGAGCCATTGGTAATTTGATTTCTGCAGGGCAAAACCGGATGAGCGTTCAGTGGAATCTTTCATGGGGGACAAATTTAATGCAACCGATCCAATCGGCTTCGCAGGAATCGATTGACTGCGATTGCCGTTGAGACACCTCCAAATACACCTCCGATAAAAGTGAGAATCACGAAAAGGCTGACCAGGTATACGATGCTAAAGGGCTCAAGCAAATCCGTGTTTTGAAAGGTTACGAGTGACAGAATTCCATTCACGGCAGTGAATGCAATGCCACCGGAGATCACCCCGTAAAAAACACCTTGTTGGATGAATGGTGATCGAATTGCTCGCGGGTGAGCGCCAACGAGTTGCATGGTTTTGATGATGAATCTGCGGGCAAATATGGTCAACCGTATGGTGTTATTCATCAGGGCAAAAGCGGCAAACATGAAGAGCAGGGCAAGCCCAGCAAGTGGGGCGACCAACCGTTCAATTGTCCCTTCGATTTGTTCGAGCAATTCAGATTGCCACACGACCTCCGAAATGCCTGGGATTTCCTCCATGCGACTGACTGCAGTTTGCAATTCGGCGGTGGTGCTCCAATCGGGCTTTATCCGCAAGTCCATCACATCTGAAAGCGGAACATACCCCAGAAAGTCAACGAAAGATTCTCCCAGCTGGGCTTCTAAATCGGCACTCGCTTTTTCTGCATCAATGAACGAAACGGATTCGACTGCTGGATCGGTCCTCAGCATTTCTTTCGCTTCGAGGAGCACATTGGCCTCGACTTCACGTTGGAAAAATACTTGTACGCGTGCTTCCTGACGCAATTGCTGCTCCCAGTGCATTCCCAAGAATCCAAGCACGATGAGCAATCCGATGAGCAGCAGGGTGAGGCTCATTCCCACTGTGGTTGTCACAGCTGTTGTGATTTGCGCGCCAGTAGGCCTTTGAGAATGGGAAGGGTTGGTGCTCATGGATCGTTTCGAAGCCCAAATATGCGAGATAAAACCGAATGATGTGCCAATCAATGTTATTCGAGGGTTGTGCAATGGCGGGTGCAGTTTAGAATGATTTTAAATAAAGTATATTTGTAAGGCATAACTAAGGAAACACGATGATTACAGTCAATGAAAGCGCGCGCGACGAGGTGCTCAAATTGCTGAGTGCAGATGAGCACCCGCAGGGGAGTTTTGTGCGTGTTGGAGTGAAAGGTGGCGGTTGTTCAGGATTGTTGTACGAAATGACCTTTGACCACGACATGAAAGAGGGAGACGAAGTATTTGAAAACAACGGGGTAAAAGTTGTGGTAGACCGCAAGAGTTATTTGTACCTCATTGGAACCGAATTGCAGTTCAGTGGAGGCCTCAACGGAAAGGGGTTCCAGTTCTACAATCCCAACGCCAATCGAACATGTGGCTGCGGAGAGAGTTTTTCATTGTAAGAGCTCAAACGCACAGGCATTAATATTTGACAGATACCGATGGCATACGACGGGAACGATAAGGTATTGGAGGAGGTCACGGGGAAATCGTATGAGTTCGGTTTCACCACTGACATTGAATCCGACAAAGCCCCAGCAGGGCTTAACGAAGACATCATTCGGCTGATTTCTTCCAAGAAGGAGGAGCCTGAATGGATGCTTCAGTGGCGTTTGGAGGCGTTTGCTGTTTGGAAAAAAATGGAGGAGCCAGATTGGCCACACCTCCAATACGAAAAGCCGGATTATCAGGCCATCAGCTATTATTCCGCACCGAAGCAAAAAAAGCAGCTCAACTCTTTGGATGAGGTTGACCCAGAAATGAGGAAGACCATGGACAAGTTGGGAATTTCGATGGAGGAGCAGAAGCGATTGTCTGGTGTGGCTGTTGACTTTGTAATGGACTCCGTTTCTGTAGCAACATCTTTCAAAGAGAAGCTTGGAGAATTGGGGATCATCTTTTGCTCCATGAGCGAAGCGGTGAAGGAGCACCCTGAACTCGTTCGCAAATACCTCGGTAGCGTGATTCCGACCAAGGACAACTTCTTCTCGGCTTTGAATGCTGCGGTCTTCACTGACGGCTCATTCTGCTACATTCCGAAAGGCGTTCGTTGCCCTATGGAGTTGAGCACTTATTTCCGGATCAATGAGTCTGGGACGGGTCAATTTGAGCGCACCCTTGTCGTCGCAGACGAGGCCAGTTACGTGAGCTACCTCGAAGGATGCACGGCACCACAGCGGGATGAAAACCAGCTCCACGCCGCAGTGGTCGAATTGGTCGCTCTCGACGAAGCAGAGATTAAATATTCAACCGTTCAGAATTGGTACCCAGGCGATGCGGAAGGCAAAGGCGGCGTATTCAATTTTGTTACCAAACGTGGCATTTGTCATCGCCGATCCAAAATCAGTTGGACGCAGGTAGAGACTGGATCAGCCGTGACCTGGAAATATCCGAGTTGCATCTTGAAAGGTGATCATAGTGTTGGTGAATTTTATAGCGTTGCTGTAACCAATAACATGCAGCAGGCGGATACCGGTACGAAGATGATTCATTTGGGTAAAAACACCCACTCGACCATCATCTCCAAGGGCATCAGTGCGGGCAAAAGCCACAACAGTTACCGAGGTTTGGTGCAGGTGATGCCCTCAGCAGACAATGCGCGTAATTTCTCCCAATGCGACTCGTTGCTCATGACCGACACAAGCGGCGCCCACACTTTCCCATACATCGAAGTCAAAAATCCAACCGCGAAAGTGGAACACGAGGCAACCACATCGAAGATTGGGGAGGACCAAATTTTTTATTGCCTGCAGCGAGGCATCGATGAGGAACAAGCGATTAGCTTGATCGTCAACGGATACGCCAAAGAAGTATTGAATCAATTGCCCATGGAATTTGCCGTGGAAGCACAAAAACTCTTGTCCATTTCACTGGAAGGAAGCGTAGGATAATGGTAAACATCAAAGAACTCCAGGCCTCAATCGGCGAAACCCCGATTCTGAAAGGCCTCAACCTCGAAATTAAACCGGGAGAGGTCCATGCCATCATGGGCCCAAACGGATCGGGAAAATCCACCTTGGCTTCTGTGCTTGCAGGCCGCGAGGATTATGACGTCACCGGCGGCTCCGTTGATTTTGATGGGCATGACCTTATGGAAATGGACGCTACAGAGCGCGCTCGATCGGGGCTATTCTTGGCTTTTCAATATCCGGTTGAAATACCAGGTGTTTCCAATATCAATTTCATGCGTGCAGCTGTAAACGGCAAGCGAGAACATGAAGGTTTGGAGCCCATCAAGGGAAAGGACTTTCTCAAACTCGTCAAGGAAAAAGCTTCCTTGGTTGAGCTCGATGGGCGGTTGCGCAATCGCTCCGTCAATGAAGGTTTTTCAGGTGGTGAAAAGAAGCGAAATGAAATTTTTCAAATGGCCATGCTTGAGCCCCGCTTTGCGGTCTTGGACGAGACCGATTCCGGTCTTGATATCGATGCCTTGCGCATTGTTGCCAATGGGGTCAACGCCATGCGTTCACCCGACCGAAGCTTTTTAGTCATCACGCACTACCAACGGTTGTTGGATTACATCGTGCCTGATTTCGTTCACGTTCTCGTGAATGGAAAAATTGTGTTGTCAGGAGATAAAGATTTGGCCTTGAAGCTGGAGGAGAAGGGTTACGACTGGATCAAAGAAGACGTGATCGCATGAGCCACACGGCAGAACCAATCGTCATGGATTTGCAGCGCAAACCCAATGTGCACGCCGCTACTCAGGCCAAAGGAGAAGCCTTGGTTTCTGCGCTTGCGGCTCAGCGCGTCGCCAGCGATTCTGTAGCGAAGCATTTGACGGCTTTACCTGTTCCACACCGCCGTGTGGAGCGCTGGAAACACACTCCCGTTTCCGGGTTTTGGACCGACTACTCGGAGCCCGTGGTGCAGACCATTGAGGCCGCTGGCTGTGAAGCGTGTCCAGTGCCCGGGTTGCATGCGTACAGGATTGTATTTGTCAACGGAAAGTTTGACGCCGAAGCGAGTGACTTGCCTGTGCACGGCGGAGTTCGTTGTGAGCCGCTTTCAATGACCGCTTCTGGAGTGAAGGCAGGAGGAAATTTAGAGTCAAGTGATTGGTTTGCTGCTTTGAATGGAACATTCGCGGTGGAAGGTATGAAATTGCATGTACAGCGTGGTGTTGTTTTGGACCGTCCTCTGCTCGTACATCACCACACCCATGGACCAAACAGTGCGAATTTCTTGCGTCACGAGATCGAAGTTGAAGCCAATGCGCAAGTGCAATTGATCCAATGGTCCACAGCCAATGAATCAGCTTCTGGCATGGTCAATTTGCTGACAAACATGGATGTGGCTAGTGGAGCCATTGTTGCGCTGGACAAGGTGCAAGACGAAGCAGGCGCGGTGCACCACTTGGCCTTTGAACAGATCAACCAAGCGCAATCAAGTCAAGTCCGGGTACATACCGGGACGATTCAAGGAAAATGGGTCCGAAACGATTTGAACTTTCGGTTAGACGGTCAAGGTTGCGATGCTGTATTGAACGGTTTCTTTCTTCCCAAGGATAAGGAGTTTGTCGACAATCACACAACAGTTGATCATCGTGCCGCACATTGCACGAGTTCAGAGCAGTATCAGGGCATTTTGTACGGTTCAAGCTCGGGCGTGTTCAATGGCAAGGTGTTCGTACGACCTGACGCCCAGCAGACGAATGCTTATCAGCAAAACGGAAACATCCTCGTCACGGACAAGGCTACGATCAACGCAAAGCCTGAACTGGAAATTTATGCAGATGACGTAAAGTGCAGCCACGGCTGTACCATTGGTCAGTTCGACGAGGAGGCTCTGTTTTATGCGCGATCTCGTGGAATTGGCGAAACAGAGGCGAAGGCCATGTTGGTGCA
Organism: uncultured Flavobacteriales bacterium; assembly: GCA_965661575.1. Taxonomy (GTDB): domain Bacteria; phylum Bacteroidota; class Bacteroidia; order Flavobacteriales_D; family Sanyastnellaceae; genus UA16. The sequence continues at coordinate 52,460 of CBFIEJ010000007.1, forward strand.
TGCTTTCATCGGTGACGTTTTGGATGGATTTGCGGTGCAAGAGGTGCGGATGGAGGTGGAGCACCGACTGGCTACAAAGCACGGCTGGGAAACATGGAATGACACGTTAGAAAACGCATGAGCAATGTTCTAGATACCGCGGCGATCCGCGGGCAATTTCCCATTTTGAGCCGTGAGGTTCATGGCCAGCCTTTGGTTTATTTGGACCACGCGGCATCTTCGCAAAAACCGATTGCCGTCATCGAGGCACAGCGGGAGTACCTGTCCCATTATCATTCCAACGTGCACCGCGGTGTGCATGCACTTTCGCAACAAGCAACGGATGCGTTTGAGCGCGCTCGATCAACCGTTCAATACCACATCGGTGCCGCTCATCTTGAGGAAATCATTTGGGTTGCAGGTGCTACAGACGGTATCAATCTGGTTGCACAAGCTTGGGGAAGAGAGCATATTGAAGCTGGTGACGTTATTTTGATCACGCGCATGGAGCATCACGCGAACATCGTTCCTTGGCAAATGCTTGCAAAAGAGAGGGGAGCGAAAGTTGAGGCGGTGAACATACTTGCTGATGGAACCTTGGATGAGGACGACTTTCAAAAAAAACTGAAACTTAATCCAAAGATGGTGGCGTTCATGCATGTGTCCAATACATTGGGCACCATCAATGACGCTCAACGGTTCACGCAAATGGCCAAATCAGCCGGCGCCACGGTCCTGATCGATGGCTCCCAAGCCTTGCCCCACATGATGGTCGATGTGGTGGAGCTGGGTTGTGATTTTTATGTGTTTTCCGGGCACAAAGCTTATGGACCAACAGGAATCGGAGTGCTTTACGGCCGCAAGGACATCTTGGAGGCGATGAATCCTTGGAGGGGTGGAGGCGAAATGATTGACGTGGTGAGCTTGGAGCACGGCACCACTTACGCAGCTCTTCCGCACAAGTTTGAAGCGGGAACACCCCACATCAGCGGTGCTGTTGGTCTAGGTGTTGCTTTGCAGTGGTTGACAGGTGTTGGTGTGAAGTCTGTGGCGGAGCACGAAAAAATCTTGTCTGCTCAGGCGCGTCATCAATTGGGAAAGATTGATGGCTTGCGCTTCATTGGTGAAGCACCGAAGACCTCAGGTGTGGTGAGTTTTATTGTTGACGGGGTGCACCCTTACGACTTGGGCACATTGCTCGATCAACAGGGAATAGCGGTTCGCACAGGTCACCATTGCACGCAACCGATCATGGATCACTATGCGATTCCTGGAACGGTGCGCGCATCATTTGGGGCTTACAATACCTTGCAAGAAGTCGATGCATTGGTTCAGGGTGTGGAACGCGCTCTCAAAATGTTGCGTTGACTTGCATCTGCTCAAATCGTGAATCATGAATGCTGAATTGCAAAGCCGCCAAGAAGAAATTGTAGAAGAGTTTTCTTTTTACGAGGACTGGATGGAGAAGTATGAGCAACTCATTGAAATGGGAAAGGAACTCGATGCTTTGCCCGATCAGAATCGATTGGATGAACACTTGATTCGGGGATGCCAATCCCGCGTTTGGCTTTTGGCCACCAAGGATGAGAATCAATCAGTGAGGTTTCACGCCGACAGCGACGCCATCATCACCAAAGGTTTGGTCGCGCTCATGGTGCGTGTATTGGACGGGTTGCCCCCCAAGGACATCGCTGAATCGGACCTTTGGTTCATCGAGAAAATTGGCTTGGATAAGCATCTCAGTCCCACTCGGGCAAATGGATTGCATTCCATGGTGCAACAGATGAAGCGCTACGGTGTGGCGTTTCAAGCAAAGTGAATGTTTTTTTCGGGTTCAGTTGTCAGGGCCGAAATAGAAGTGGCACCAGACTCCTTTACGTTGTGAAATCTTGCAGGTTATCACAAAATTTTCGGAATCGGCGCCACTCGAGCCAGGAGGCTCAGGGTTATAACAAGCAATGAAACGGAATGGTTGCACGTATTTCGGTCATGAACTTGAAATCACCTCACTTTGTGGCAATGTTGAGTTCGCTGATGGCTGTGCTTAGTTTTTCCACGGTTGCTTGGAATGCATCCATTTGATTGGCCATAATGGGCGTGGACGGGGGGAACTCTTCTCGCAGATGATCCACTTGTTTGCCGTTTTTCCAGAACCGAAAACAAACGTGGGGTCCCGTAGCCAGACCTGTGGAACCAACATATCCAATGACCTGGCCTTGCTTCACGTGTTCGCCTGCGGAAACGGCTCGACGGGACATGTGCAAATACTGGGTTTCGTAGGTGTTGTTGTGACGGATTTTCACATACTTACCGTTGCCTTTTGTGTAGCTTGATTTGCTAACGACTCCGTCGCCAACGGAAATGATGGGGGTGCCTTTGGGTGCGGCATAATCGGTCCCGTAGTGCGCTTTGGTTTTTTGTAGAATTGGATGAAAGCGCTTCAGATTGTAGCGGCTGCTGATTCGACTGAATTCGACCGGAGCTTTGAGGAATGCTTTGCGCAGACTCTGACCGGCTTCATCGAAATAGTCAAACCCGTCGCCCTGGTCGTAGCGGAATGCAGGCAACGCGCGCCCACGGTGCTGGAAGTGGCAAGCGATCACCCGCGGCATGCCTATAGGTTCTCCGTTGACGTATGTGCGTTCGTACATCACATCGAATTCATCGCCTTTTTGCAAACGTGAAAAATCGACTGTCCACGCGTACACATTGGCCATGGCCAATGCGAGTGTAGTGGGCGCACCAAGCCGATCCAAATCGACATATAGTGAGTTTTCGATGGTGCCTTTGGTGCGCTGGATCAACGTGTCTGCAGGCAGACTTTCCAATGCCACGCCATAGGGCTCTTGGAGGGAAAATCGAGCGTACTCGCGCGCGTTGCGTTGGTAGACAAAGTGAGCTGCTGATGCAGAGGGGTCCCGGTCATAGGCGATCCACCATGACTTTCCGCTGCGCATGTTGCGCACATCGTAGTCGCTTTGAGTTGCTTGGGCTAACAACGTGATTTCTCCCGCGCTCATTCCCGCAGGACTCAGGATGTGGGAGAGCGACTGTCCGGAGGCGACGACTCCAGAGTCGACCTCGAATGTTTCCCAGAGCAATCCGAATCGTTCGATTGGTTCGGCCGGGATTGCGGGTCTGTTTTCTGCAGTTTGCTGAGATTCATCGACTTCACCACAGCTCAGTGCAAGGAAAGCAAGAGCGCATGCAAAGACGTGAAGGTTGAGAAATCGTGCAATCATTTCAGGCCAAACACTTCTTTTTCAACCCACCCTTTGCCCCATTCGGCTTGTTCTTGAGCGCTCCAAAGTTCCGGGTAGAAAATGCGTTTTTGAAAACGAGGTGGCAGGTACTTCTGCCAGTTGGTCCCGCCTGTAGCAGCGATATCTTCGGGGTTCTTTTGCAGGTACCGAACAGCGCTTTTGTAGTGACTCAGAGGCCAGTTGATGTTCACATTCACATCCAACCAACGCAAGGCTTGTCTCAATTCGTCTGTCTGTTGACCGGGGCCAAGGTTCTTCCAAAAAGATCGGAGGTTGCCGTCAAAGCAATTTTCGGCCAACTCCATGAGTTCATGATCGTACTTCTGCTCAAATTGTTTCAACGTGAGCGTTTTGTCCCCAGATGAGAGCTCGACGGCTCCTGCTTTCCAATAAATCTTGTCAAAAAGCGCAGCCAAGTCGGCGGGTGTGTGATCTGAACTCGCTTCACGGAATTCCTCCTTCAGCAACCGGTCGAAGCTGGTGGCATGAATCTCAATCATCCGGTATTGAGCACTTTGAAACCCACTTGCGGGGAGCAGCGACATTCGAAATTTCAAGAATTGATCTTTGTCCATGCCGTCGACCATGATTTCAAAACTGTGAGTGAGCGCTTCGAAGTACCGATTGATTCGCTTCACTCGTTTGAGTAGAACAGCCGAGTCCATCGCGTCGGCATGCTGAAGCTGTTGGAATTCGTGCAGGGACAACTTGAAATAGAGCTCTGTGATTTGATGGTAGATGATGAAAATTTCTTCATCAGGAAAAGGCGTAATGGGATGTTGCAAGCTGAGCAAAGTGTCCAAATTGATGTAGTCCCAGTAGGTCAAGTAATCCGCATGGAGCAATCCATCCAAATAGGAATTTAGATCTTGACCCATGGCCGCATACTTGGCTTGTAGGGCCTCAAGCTTGGCTAAGATGGATTTGTCAAAGGGTTGATTTTCTTGCATGCCGCCAAATTCGGGAATATTTACTCAATCCGGTATGACATCGATTGGTTTTGTCAACCCTGAAGCGTTTGTCAATTCCATCTTGATGGATCCGAAAAGTATCCGTGTCTCTGCGAGGAGTGGAATTCGGTTTACATCGTTGGTGATGTATACCGCGAGGTCATCTGGATTGCGCCAAATGCGACCGGTTTGGATCACCGGATGAATGAGCGCACAATTCCATTTTTGACCGCGCCATTTGACCTCTTCATTCCCAGCAAAAATGGCTTGAAGATCAAACCACTCTTCATCCATGAAAATGGGAACAGAAACGGTATCTCCGACGCTAAGTGTACTGAATTGTACGTGCCGAAGCGCATAAATACCACTCACCATGTCATAGGCCGCACCTTGAAGTTTGTGCAGCGTTTGTTTGGGATCATTTTTGCCTTTGAATGCGATGGCACTGACACTTGAATCTGCTTGATTGAAGGTGTAGTCTTGGTGAAGTTCGTACCCTCCTTCTTTGATGTCCCGAATGAATTGATTGGGCAATCCAGAAACAGGATTGATTTGAGACTGATAATGATCGTCTACTTTGAAAAACCAATTGAATGCACCCGTGCTTTTGCCCTTGGCATCGATCATCCAGTCATTGTTTTTCTCCAATTCTCTAACCGTGATAGTCGCTTCAGCTGCGTCCAATAATCCGTAGTGAAACCGATAACTCAGTGATTCACCAGGTGTGAAAGCCAGTGGCCTTTGTTCTTCGACCACTGCGACCGTTTGGGACGAAGCGTGAGAGTAGAATAACCCGGCAAGAAAGAAAATGAAGAGTCGCATCAATTCTGATAGCACAAGCATTGTGCCATTGCAAACATCATTCCCGAATTAGCTCAACACGGCCATGCATTTTAATTCAATGGCAATGGGGGTGGGAAGTCGATTGATTTCAACGGTGGTGCGACAAGGCTGCGTCTTCGGATCAGGAAAATACTCCGCATAAATGCGATTGAATGTGTGGAAATCCCGGTGCATATCGACCAAGAAAACGGTGATGTCGACCAGGTTTTCCCAACGGCTTCCATTGGCATCCAGAATGGCTTTGACATTGCCGAGCACACTGTGAACTTGTGCTGCAAAATCAAAGGCTTTGAAATTTCCGTTGTGATCCAGCTCTAGTCCCGGAACCCCACTGTCGTTCGAATCGCTCCCCGCGATACGAGGACCTACTCCACTCAAAAACAACAAATTTCCGACTGCTTTGGTGTGGGGGTAATTGCCTACTGGTTTGGGGCCTTGTTTCATGATTGCTGGATCTTGTGTGGTAGCAAAGATGCTTCGATTTTCATCATTTACGAATTTCTGTATTGCAGCTTTAAGGTCTTTTGGTTGAGTTAGGTTCAAAGCATAGGAGCCGGTATCTTCGTAACATGCGATACCAATCACTCTCTTCTGAACTCTACAAGCGCAACCGCGCCAACTTTATGGCGCAAATGAAGCCACGAAGCATTGCGGTGTTTTTCTCGAACGATATCTATCCTACCAGTGCAGATGGCACCTTGCCGTTCAAACAAGCCAGCGATATTTTGTGGTTGACAGGTGTGGATCAAGAAAACACAGTTTTGGTGCTTTTTCCAGATGCGCACAACCCTGCAGATCGAGAAATTTTGTTCAGCACGGAGACCAACGAAGAGTTGGCTATATGGGAAGGGGCTAAACTGAACAAGAAGCAAGCAACAGAGGCCACCGGAATCACCAATATCCAGTGGACGCCGGGATTTGAGCGCACGTTTCATCGCCTCATGGCTGAAGCGGAGGCGCTGTATTTGAACGATAACCCACATGCCCGAGCAAAGATCACCGTGGAGACGCGCACAGCGCGCGAAAATGCCGCCTTGCGCCAGAAATATCCGAACTACGAGATTGAACGATCGGCGCCGATTTTATTCAGCCTGCGAGCGATCAAGTCGCAGGAGGAGGTGGAACAAATGCAGCGAGCCTGCGACATCACCAAAGCAGGTTTTGAACGCGTTTTGCAATTTGTGAAACCTGGTGTCACGGAGTACGAAATTGAGGCGGAATTCATGCATGAATTTTTGCGCCGCGGTTCACGTGGATTCGCTTACACACCCATCATTGGCAGTGGATTCAATGCGTGCGTCTTGCACTACATCGAAAACAGCGACGAATGCAAGGCAGGCGACGTGATCTTGATGGACGTGGGGGCGGAATACGGCAACTACGCTGCTGACATGACGCGATGTGTCCCAGTGAGCGGCAAATTCACCGACCGTCAGCGCGCAGTTTACAATGCCGTTTTGCGTGTGATGCGCGGGGCAATGAAGCTATTGCGGCCGGGTGTGAGTTTGCACGAATACCACATCCAAGTGGGCGAACTGATGACCAAGGAATTGCTCAACCTCGGACTCATCACTGCTGATGATGTTGCGAACGAAAATCCCGCATGGCCCGCGTATAAAAAGTATTTCATGCATGGCACGTCACACTTCATTGGGCTTGATGTTCACGATGTTGGTCACTGGCATGAACCAATTCAAGCCGGACATGTCTTCACAGTCGAGCCAGGTATTTATATCCGAGAGGAAAACCTCGGCATTCGCCTGGAAAACGACATTCTCATCACCGAGGATGGCTTCGTCGATTTGATGGGTCACATCCCACTCGAAGCCGACGACATTGAGGCGATGATGGCAGGCTAAAGCACGGTCTTTTCGTGTGTAAAAAAGCTGTTTTCGTTTGTGTTTTAATGGCTTTAAGCGTATTTTGAGCATTCAATCTATGCTTTACGTGTCATGAAATCGAACCTGAGTCATTGCCGGCCTCCGCTTTACGCGTTTTCTTTTTTGGTTGCAGCATTGCTGAGCGCTTCATCGCTATTGGCAGATTGGGGTGTATACCAGTCTTACGTTATTCTCGATTCAGGGAATGGAAGTCAGTATTTCGCTGGGGGTGAGAATGCCGATTATGCAACCAACCTTGATGGTTTCGATTTGGGTTCGTTTGTTTCAGGTAGTAGCATGTCATTGCTAGGTGGAGAGCTGAAAACATGGAAGAATGGTGGATCAAATGTTTG
>CBFIEJ010000008.1:0-57868 GCA_965661575.1 uncultured Flavobacteriales bacterium
CTCGATGACAAACTCCGATTCTATTTCCTAGAAATGAATACGCGGCTGCAAGTGGAACACCCTGTGACGGAGTGCATCACTAATGTCGATTTGGTCAGAGAACAAATTCGAATCGCAGAAGGACATGCCCTGCCTTTCGAGCAGGCTGACTTGGAGATTCGAGGACACGCCATCGAAGTGCGGGTTTACGCTGAAGATGCCCGCGCGGGTTTTTTGCCGACCACAGGAACGCTTCAGCGGTACTCCACTCCTTCAGGGCCTGGAATCCGCGTGGATGATGGTGTAGAAGAAGGCCAAGAAATCCCGATCTACTACGATCCTATGCTATCTAAACTTGTCGTCCACGGACACAATCGAGGGGCAGCGATTGACCGGACACTCATGGCCATCGATGAGTATGAAATCACCGGCGTTTCAACGACCCTTGATTTTGGGCGTTTTGCAATTGATCATGAAGCATTTCGAAGTGGTCAATTCGACACGCACTTTGTAGACGAACATTTTCACTCAGAAGCATTGGAACGTACCTCTTCGCTTGATGACGCAGCCATGGCAAAGCTCGCAATTGGCCTGATGAGCAGAGCCCAAACCGCACCTTTTTCGGCGCCTACCAGAAAAGAAGCGAAGTCCGTGTCAAATTGGAAGAATCGCAAGCATCGGTCTTGATGACCTTTTCACGTCGGCCACTCTGCTTCAATTGAACCACTGAGCATCCAGAATGCCCAATCCTTCTGAAGCGCCATAAGGCCAACAATGAGCGGAATCAAGCGATAATGCTGAAGCGCTCGGATCAACCACATGAACCGGTACGCCTGGAGCAGCGATGTAGGCCAATTGTGCAGCCGGATAAACCTGCAAAGAGGTTCCGACCACCAGCACACAATCAGCCTGTTGAACGATGGATACAGCAGCATCCATGTTCGGAACATCTTCGCCAAACCATACGATGTGCGGTCGAACCTGATGCCCATCAGGACAACGATCCGAAGGCTTCATCTCCCAGTCGACCATTTCCATAATCACTCCAGAAGGACCAAGGCTCCGCGAACGCATCAATTCGCCGTGCAGATGTAGCACCTCCTTCGAACCTGCTCTTTCATGCAGATCATCGACATTCTGAGTGATGATGCGAACATTGAATTGTTCTGCCCAGCGGGCAATGATGCGATGACCTTCGTTGGGCTGGCATGACATCAGATGTTTTCTGCGTTCATTATAAAACCTGCGCACCAAGGACGCATTGTCATTCCAAGCCTCCGGAGTTGCCACTTCTTCAATGCGGTGACCTTCCCACAGTCCACCTGCTCCGCGAAACGTTGGGATGCCGCTTTCTGCGCTCATCCCCGCTCCAGATAAAATCACCAAACGCTGCGGTCGTTGCATGGGACAAGATAACCATCTAGCCATTGCAGCCATGAATCACTCCAAAAACACTCGGCGTAATCACCTATCTTTGGAAACCATGGATCAACGGCATTTCATCATCTATGATTTGGAGGCTACGTGCTGGAGAAGTCGAGCGCCTAAGCAAGTCGAGATCATTGAGATTGGTGCTGTAAAAGTGGACGAAAACCTGGAAATTATTTCCGAATTCTGTCTCTTTGTTCGCCCCCTGCTCCACCCTGAAATTTCAAAGTTCTGCACGCAACTAACGAGCATCACTCAAAACGATATCGAAGGAGCCCCGCATTTTGATGAAGCGGTTGAAGCATTTGAAGATTGGATGAACCCTCGCGAAGTGCGAACTGTGCTGATGAGTTGGGGCGAATTCGACAAACGACAGCTGCTAAACGACAGCAAACTGCACGAAATGGAACTCCCTTGGCTGCGCTACCATGCTTGTCTGCAACACCATTACAGCAAGTGGAAAGACAGCCGAAATCAAATTGGCCTCAAAAACGCCATGGAACTTGAAGGCCTCTCGTATAGCGGCACCCAGCACCGAGCCATAGAAGACGCGCGCAACATGGCCCGGCTTTTTCAAGCCATCGCGAAACCAATGGAACTTCTTAATCTCAATGATTGAGTCATGAACAACGAGCCATCACAAAAGCTTGTGTCTTCCGCTTGGTCACGTTACATCCACCTTACGCGTCATGCGTTCCAAATGGAATTTCGCAAGAAGAACGGATTGGCAGGACTGATTTTGTTTGCCATCTCCTCTGTATACACCTGTTATCAAGTGGCGGGATCACGAGCAGATGCAGACGCGTGGAATGCGCTAGCATGGGTCGTGCTTCTTTTTTCAGCCTTTAACGCTGTTTCCAAACCCTGGCCAGAGGATTCTCCTGAGATGCGCACTTACCTCGTCCATGTCGTAAAACCGCAAGAGTGGATTTTAGCACGAATAACATTTTTCGGCCTTCTCCTGAGTGGTCTGACCTGCATCGTATTCATGGCATTCACCTTGTTTTTAGGTTCGGAACACTTGAGCACGGCAGGGGCGTTTTCTTTTTTCTTGGGAATGCAGGCGACATCCATCGCGATGGCCTCTCTTTTGGCCATGATTCAAGCCCTCGCCATTCGCGCCAATGGTGGATTTGGATTGATTGCCGTGCTCGGACTGCCTCTCATCATTCCCGTTATCCTCATTGCCACGCAGTATGGCTTGGATATCCTGAATGGAGTTTCCTTCGCTGACACTGCGCATAACTTGCTTTTTTTGGCAACATTAAGTGGCGGTTTTGGGGCATTGGGCTACATCCTCTTCCCCTATCTTTGGAGTGATTAATAACAGATGGGTCACAACGTTTGGAAAATCGGAGGCTTTGCTCTCATTGCGTATGTTTTGGTGATGGTCTTCGCGGTGCCCATGGGGCCGGGATTGCTAGAACTGAGAGCGACGGGAAAGGCCACAGCTACAGAAGAATCGGGGCGCGCTCTTCCAGAGTACCTCCTCACGGGTTTCGGCACCCATTGGAGCAATCAATCCAGTCAACTGCAAGTGGTGGTGCGCTCAAAGACCAACTTGGCCAAACTCGAAGTCATCGAAGTTATCGATGATACACATGCGAGGATCGGGGTTGCACTGCCCTACTCCTTGCCATCCAAATCGTGGGATGTATTGATCAATCATCCGACCGACGGAACACTCCTCCTCGAAAACGGTCTGTTTTTGTCCGATCGATTCATCGACGAGTCGCTCACTTTACCGCCCATTTCCATTGTCGAATTGCAGGACGACTTGCCTTTTCACTTTCCCTATCAGCCACGTATTTTAGAATCCATTCGCAACCTCATGCTCCATGTGCCGATGTGGTTTACCATGTTTGTGTTGATGGGCATTGCATTTGTTGCATCCATCAAGCAACTCGCCACTGCGCGGACTTTGATTGAAGATGAAAAATCAGAAGCAGCTGTGAAGGTTGGCCTTTTGTTCGGATTTTTAGGATTGGTCACCGGCAGTGTGTGGGCGCGTTTTACCTGGGGCGCTTGGTGGGTGGATGATCCACAGCTGAATGGAGCCTTGGTTACGGTTTTGGTTTACTCTGGATACATGGTCCTCAGAAATAGCATCGACAATGCTCCGCTGCGCGCCCGACTGAGTGCTGCCTACAATTTATTCGCCTTCATCATTCTCATCATTCTGCTGATGGTCCTGCCCCGCTTTACTGAAAGTCTCCACCCAGGAAAAGGTGGAAACCCAGGATTCAACTCATATGACCTCGACAGTGCGCTGCGAGCGGCATTCTATCCTGCGGTCATTGGCTGGATCTTGATTGGAATCTGGATGTATCGCATCAATTTGCGTTTCACGCGCTTGCAAAAATTACTCAAATGAACGCATTGCTCTCAATCCTGATTCAATCCCACCCGTTGGAAGGTTGGTTTTTTGGCAGCGGAAAAGCACTGGTGGTCTTGGCTGTAGCCCTCATCTTACTGGTTGGATTTGGCCTTTGGATGTGGCGGGCTGAAGCCCGGCTCAAAAGCTTAGAAACAAAATTGAACCACAAAAACCAGTCCGAGTCATGAAACGAAGTCACATCATGAGTCTGCTGTTCATCGCCATTTTGGTGGGAACATTCATCGCGACCTTCACCAGCACAAGTCGCTCCGTAGGATTTGCTGACGCTGCAAAAACACCCGGTGAAGAGTGCAAGGTTTCTGGCTCGTTGGTTCGGGAAGAGCCCGTTCTCTATGACCCCATTGTTGACCCAACCAAAACTGTTTTTCACATGGAAGACCGGGAAGGTCAGAAATGCCGGATCATTTTGGACAAGGCCAAACCAACTGGTCTCGAGAATAGCGAGTCCATCGATTTGTATGGATCAATGATCGACGGTGACTTCCATGCAACCGAAATGTTGATGAAATGTCCCTCGAAATACAATGAAAGCAACCACGTTCTCTTGGGTGAGACCGGGGATACCAATTCATGATGGCCATCGAATACATTGGAGAATGGACCTTGCTCGCATGGACGGGCAGATTTCTAGTTGCCTTGGCTTTTGCCTCTGCACTAGCTGCCGTGATTTCCTTTCTAAAAAGCTGGAATGACTGGGGAAAGCGTGCTTTCCAAATCCACGCTTGGTCGACGTTTGCTGTCATTGCATTGGTTTTTGTCCTCTTCGGAGCTCACCGTTATGAATTCCAATACATCTGGAAGCACCTCAACAATGAGATGCCCATGCGTTTCATCTTCAGTGCTTTTTGGGGCGGCCAAGAAGGAGGCTTTCTGTTGTGGATGTTTTGGCACAATGTTCTGGGATTAATTCTGCTCAGAAAAAAGACAAAATGGACTGGTCCGGCCATGGCAACACTGAGCTCGATCCAAGTCTTTCTGACTTCAATGATACTCGGAATCTATTTCGGGGATTTCCAGCTTGGCCTCGATCCTTTCTTGCTGTTGCGCGACGCGCCTCAGTATGCAGGACTTCCCTGGACCACACGACCAGACTACCTCACGGCGTTTCCTCTCTTTGAAGACGGCCAAGGATTGAATCCATTGCTCCAGAATTATTGGATGACAATTCATCCCCCCACCTTATTCTTGGGTTTCGCAGCCACATCAGTTCCCTTCGCGTATGCCATTGCCGGATTGGCAGATCGAGAAGACCGTTCGTGGATGAAGCCAGCTCTGCGCTGGTCTTTCTTCACCATTGGCATCCTCGGAACAGGCATTTTGATGGGAGGCGCTTGGGCCTACGAAGCTTTGAGCTTTGGAGGCTTTTGGGCATGGGATCCTGTTGAAAATTCCTCCTTGGTGCCATGGCTAACCATTGTGGCTGGCGGCCATCTGCTTCTCATCAACCGCAATCGAAAAAAACCGCTCGCCCTCTTCAGTACGTATTACTTCATCATCATTTCGTTTTTGCTGGTATTGTACAGTACGTTCCTCACCAAATCCGGCATCCTCGGTGACACTTCCGTTCACAGCTTCGTAGACAGCGGGATTCTTCCGCAGTTATTGGTCTATTTGGTGTCGTTTTTGGCCTTAGGCCACCTCATGCTTTTGCGACCTGGGGTCTGGCGTAAACGAGCGTTTTTTGCGATCGCTCTCCTTCTTCTAGTCTGCATCAAAGGTTATGTCGTTGAAGCCTTGACTGGGTTTCTGTTGGTTTTAGCCGCTTCTGCAGTTCACGCTTACCGCAAAGACATCGAGCGGACAGAAGGAGAAGATTCAGTGTGGAGCAGGGATTTTTGGATGTTTGTAGGAGCCTTGCTTCTGCTGGTGAGCGCCGCTCACATCACGTGGCAAACGAGCCTTCCAGTATTCAATGCATTCTTGGAACCTTGGAGCAATTTGCTCGCTCAAATGGGGGAAAGTCTGAACAGTGACTTTCTCCGAGATCTCAGTGAGCACAACCTCGCTCCGGGGACAGACTTGGACCGCACTTATCATCTGGTACAAGTGCCACTAGCCGTGCTAATCATGCTCGGCGTGGGGTTTGCGCAATGGTTGAAATACAAGCACACGGCCATTGGCAATGTGCTGCGCAAGCTATTCATTCCCGTGCTCATCTCCATGCTGCTTACCGGAGTCTTGCTCTGGCAATTTTCCTTTGAATGGTGGGAAGTGCCGCGGGTTGCTCTCTTATTTGCAGCGCTTTTTGCCACCGCTTCAAATGGAGATTACATTGTCCAATTGGGCAGGGGAAAATGGAAGCAAATCGGTTCGCCGCTAGCGCACGTGGGATTTGGACTGGTCATTTTTGGTGCTGTTCTGAGTACGAGTCAAAAAAACATCATATCTCAGAATCAGATTGGTGACATCAGCACACTCAACGAGGAGCTCAACAATCGGGAAGACTTGCTGATCATGGAAGGAGATACGCTCAACATGGGCGAATACTTCGTCAGCTACCGCGATCGTTACTCTGAAGGCATTCATGTCAAATTCCGAATGGACTATTTCAAGAAGCAACCCCGAGTCTACTCCCCAGGAGAAGTGGTTTACTTCGATGGGATGGTTTTTGAGGCACTTGAAGGCCACGAGGCCTCTACGCTGTTCACAGATGATATGGAAGATCACTGGATGTTCATTCCATTCCCCAACGAACGCCAGGCAAATTCTGCTCGACTCTGGGAGTCAGGCGTTCCCGGCGAAAAGCAATTTACTCTTGAGCCACGGATTCAACTGAATGAGCAAATGGGCAATGCTCCCGAGCCCGACACTCGGCATTGGCTTCACCGAGATCTTTACACACACATCAAGTGGGGACGTGTAACACCTCCTGAAACGGATGAGGACGGTTGGATGGGTGGACGAACGCATACCATGCAGGTAAATGACAGCATGCTCATCGGACACACCCTACTTTCTATCGATAGCCTTCGTGCCATCGAAGATTTCGAAAAGCCCGATCGCGGACTATTGTCAAAAGACCTGGCCGTGGCGGCATGCGTGAACTTGAAAAACAAGGCAAGCCAATCGCAATTCGAGCCACTCTACATTGTGCGTGATAGCCTCGTCATTCCCGACATGCTCGAAGCAGAAAACTACGGAATTAAAATGCGGATTGAGTCTTTCAATCCACAAGACGAAACGCTCGAAATGACCGTTTGGGAGCACATTTCAGTGCGGCGGGACTTCGTGGTGATGCAGGCGGTGCTCTTCCCCATGATCAATGTCCTATGGCTCGGTTGTATTCTGATGGCCATTGGATCTGGCATGGCAGTGTACGCCCGATGGAAACGTGATGCGAAATCCACTGTGAAATCATCGAGATGACCTTCTCATGAATGACATTGAAACGGTAGCACTCGTTGGCAACGGAAACGTCGCAATGGTCCTTGGATCCGCTTGGCAAAGGCAAGGAATCCACTTCGCAGCATTTTGCAACCGCTCAGCGACCCTACCGGTCGGCTTGGAGCGAAAAGACGCTCAGATCATATCAGACCCCGGCCAAATTCCTTCAGATGTTGATGCCATCTTAGTTGCAGTAACTGACGATGCCATTCTCGAAGTCATGAAACAACTTCCTTCGAGGCCTCTCGTCATTCACTTCAGTGGTTGTCTACCAGACCCTGTACAAGCCGGAGGAGTCTTGTGGCCGATTCAGAGCATCGTTCCGAATTCAAAGTCCATGCACAATGGCTTCCCGATCGCGCTTTCTTGCTCAAACTCTGCACATAAAGCAATGACCAAGTTTGCCAAGCTCATTGCCTCTGAGCTGCATGAGCTTTCAGAAATAGAACGCCAGACAGCGCATCTTGCCGCCGTTTTCGCAGCCAACTTTACGAATCATTGCTTTGCCATTGCCCAAGAACTTTGTCAACGGGCTGCGCTGCCTTGGAATTTGTTTCAACCCATCGCTCGGCAAATCATCGAACAGGCTGTAGAAGGAACTTCGAAGCAACGCCAAACCGGACCAGCGATACGGGAAGATCAATCCGCAATCGATGCGCATCTCGGTCTACTTGCACAACGTCCTGAATTTGAGCCTATTTACACGGCAATGACCAAGAGCATTCAATCTCTACATCAAGCAACTGAGACCCCTTAGCCATGAGCCTCTCCAATCAGCAACTCCAGTCCATCAAACTTTTAGCCTTCGACTATGACGGTGTCTTCACCGATGGACAAATCATCATCACAACCGAAGGACACATGCTCCGATCGGCCAACGCCCGTGATGGCTTCGCTGTCCAATGGGCGAGAAAGCAAGATGTTGCAATTGCACTCATCAGCGGCGGAAAAGAAGAGAGTGTTGGTGTTCGCATGCGCTATTTAGGCGTGCAAGAGGTGCACATGGGTAGCCATAACAAAATGGAAGTGCTCGTTGAGATTTGTGAGCGAATGAACATCACATTTGACGAAGTGGCCTACATGGGAGATGACTTGCCTGATCTTCCTGTTCTTCGCAAAGTCGGTCTTGCGTGCTGTCCCGCTGATGCCGCTTCTGAAGTGCTTGAAGCATGCGATTACGTCAGTCCGAAAGAAGGAGGCAAAGGATGCGTCAGAGATGTGGTTGAGTCCTACATGAAGCACCACGGACTTTGGCTCGCTCCTGGGCACGAACAATGGTAAACACTGAGTCCACAATCCCTACCACTTCCGCTTGAATCCCCTTAACTTCGTCCCCGATCATGGATAGAAATCAAATCACTGGCATCATCTTAATGGTGGCCCTGTACGTCGGATACATTTGGTACTCAACACCTTCTGAGGAAGAACGAAACGCTGCCATCGCCGAACAAGAACGTCTGGTAGACGAGGCACGCCAGGACAGTTTACTTAAAATCGAGGAGGAAGCGTTCCAAGCGACTCTGCGACAAGAAGAAGCAACAAGCACCCCAGAAACGACAGGAGAAGCCACAGATCCTAAGCTGACACAGCGCTTTGGATCTCTTGCGTCAGCAGCCGTGGGACAGGACGCGACATTCACACTCAGCAACGAAGTTGTTCAAATCGAATTTAGCAGCCGAGGGGGAACCCCGCATGCAGCAGTGCTGCCCAACTACAAACGATATGGTTCTGACGAACCCGTTGTCCTCTGGCAACCGGACCAAAGCGAGATAAGTATCCTTTTTGAATTCAACGAAGTCAATCGTCCATTATCGTTGAACGAATTTCACTTCACCGTGGAGCGTCAGAACGAAAAAGAACTCGTGCTCGTTTCAAGCACTTCCGATGGTAAACGAATGATTTGGAGCCATCAACTCAATGGCAGCCAGCTCAAATCTAACTTGAGTTTTGAAGGCTTTGGCTATGATCTCGGAGACGAATATGCTCTTTCTTGGAATGCCGAGGGGATTTCCAACGAAAAAGGCCTTGAATGGGAACGTCAACACAGCAGCATCTATTACAAGGAAGAAGGCCAAGGAAGATACTACCTGAACGATGGACGGGCCGATGAATTCGAATCCGAAACCTCGTTGGAATGGGTTGCTTTCAAACAGAATTTCTTTTCCGCCATCGTATCAACAGCATCTGGTTTTGACTCTGGATCGATGCTCACCACCCTCGTCCCTGAAGAGGACTCACTGGTGACCATGCAATATGCTGCGCTACTGCCTTTTCAAGCACAGACCATTGGTGACCGGACAGCAGCGACTTTCAATTTCTACTTCGGTCCCAACGAACAAGATGCTCTCGTGGCCACGGGCTTGAACGAAGCAGATCGCATCATCGATTATGGGTGGTGGATTTTTGGTTGGGTCAATCGCAATGCCATCCTACCGCTTTATCAATTGCTCAGCAACTACTTTGTTTCAGCGGGGATCATCATCCTCATCATCACGCTCATCATTAAGATGGCGCTCTCGCCCATCACTTGGAAAAATTTCAAGTCTTCCGCCAAAATGCGTGTTCTGCGCCCGGAAATTGATGCGCTAACTGAAAAATTTGGAGATGATGCGATGGGGAAACAACAGGCGACCATGGCCTTGTATCGTCAGACAGGCGTGAATCCGCTGGCGGGTTGCCTCCCTGGCCTCCTGCAAATGCCGATTCTCTATGCCATGTTTCGCTTCTTCCCGGCAAACATCGATATGCGCGGGCAGTCGTTTTTGTGGGCGGATGATCTTGGTGCCTTCGACAGCATTTTAGACCTTCCATTTAGCATTCCATTTTACGGAGCTCACGTCAGTGGATTTACCATTTTGATGTCGGCCTCCACTTTCTTTTACATGCGATTGACCATGGCCAATCAGCCACCACAGCCGCAGCAACCGGGAATGCCGAACATGAAGGTCATCCAGCAGATATTTCCTTTTATGATGCTCTTTTTCTTCAATCGGTTCGCCTCTGGATTAAGCCTCTACTACCTGGCAGCCAACGTCATCAGCATGGGTCAAATGCTCGCAATCAAGGCGTTCTTCATAGACGAAGGCAAGATTCGCGATAAAATTGAGGAGAATAAAGCCAAACCGAAAAAGAAATCAGGGTTTCAAGAACGTCTTGAACAAATGCAAAAAGAACAGGCAGCAAAGACGAAAGAAATCAAAGAGACAAAAAAGAGTCGCAAGAAATGAAGACGAAACAAATCGTTCTACTTCTTTCATTCACCATGAGCTTGTGCAGCTGCATTGAATATCGCATGCAACGGTCCCTGGACAACGCACTTGCAGTCAATGGCGAAAAACAGCTCGATTCTCAAGCCCCAATGGGGAGCGTCTATTTTGAAAAAACCGCCTGCTTCGGTCCTTGTCCAGCATTTCAGTTCACTTGGAACGAAGGTTCTGACCTCGCGTTGACCATTACACGGCCCTTCAATGAAGGCCCACTATCCTCCCTTTCTCCAGGACACTTCACTGGAACAATGACTCCTGGAAAGGCGAGAAAGCACATGCAATCAATCAACGAAGCGGCGGATTCGTGTCAATACAAATCTTTGGATGATGCGTATGATAATCCGCGGGTCACAGACTTGCCTTCCACCATTACAGAAATCAATGGAAAACGTGTCAAGGCCCGCTACGGTGGCCCTGACTTGAACAGCCTTTATACCGCCCTTCAAATCATCCTCGATGAAACCAGCTGGGCTCCTACTGAATGAAAACCAACCTGACAAAATGAAAAAAATCACCTCCATTCTCCTGGTCATCGGCATGATGCTTCCGGGACTGACTACACAAGCCGATGAAGGAATGTGGATCGTCAACATGCTCAACCGCATTACCATGGCAGAAATGCAAGGCATGGGCTTGAACCTCACGGCAGAAGAAATTTATGACATCAACAACGCCTCTTTGAAGGATGCGATTGTCCGTCTCAACGGAGGCTCATGCACAGGTGAGGTCATTTCGTCTCAGGGACTCGTATTGACCAATCATCACTGCGCATATGATGCTATTCAGGGATTCAGTTCGACTGAAAATGATTACTTGACTGACGGTTTTTTCGCAAAGGCCTTTGATCAAGAAATGCACATTGACAATTTTGTCATCAGCTTCTTGGTGCGAATCGATGATGTTACAGAGCAAATGCTTGCCGATGTCACCAGTGAGATGACTGAAGATGAACGCGATGCCGCCATTGGAGAAGCCCGCAAAGCACTTCTCGCTGAAATGAATCCAGACGGAGACAAAGAACTTGATCTCAAAAGCTTCTATTATGACAACGAGTTCTATATGTTCGAGTACAAGACATATCGGGACATTCGACTCGTCGCCGCTCCACCAGAGAGCGTAGGTAAATACGGTGGAGACACTGACAACTGGATGTGGCCGCGTCACACAGGTGACTTCTCAATGCTTCGCATATATGCTGGCGAAGACAATGAACCCGCGGATTTCAGCGATACGAACGTTCCTTACCAACCGAAGCGACACCTGCGCATCTCAATGGACGGCGTCTCTGAGGACGATTTTACGATGGTCATGGGATATCCAGGGAGCACTGACCGATTCCTCAGCAGTTGGGGCATTGAACAAGCTCTTGACTTGTACAACCCGTCTGTCGTTGAAGTGCGGGATATGAAGTTGAAAACAATGAAATCCCATATGGATGCCGACCCCGCCGTTCGAATTCAGTACGCAGCGAAATATGCCCAAACCGCGAACTATTGGAAATACTACATCGGTCAATCCAAAGGTCTGAAGCGCTTGGATGTGCAAACCCAAAAACAACAATTGGAAGCTCGATTCACCACATGGGTCAACGAGGATCCAGCCCGAGCCAAAGAATACGAAGGCACACTCGAGATGATCAGTGAATACTACGATGAAACCGATGCTTCCGTGCGGGGTAAAGTCTACGCCCTCGAGGCGGGACTGATCGGTTGCGACATCAGCCTCTTTGCTTTTCGCTTCTACCGAATGGCTGCCGGCTTATTCAGTGACGATCCCGAAGAGGTGGCTGCTACTCAAGCTGCGATGACAGAATACGCAAACGGACATTTCCGTGAGTACGACCAGGCAACTGATCGCGATTTATTTGTCAACTTAATGACCAAATTCCGCGATGACATCGATGCAGCGTACCACCCGTCCTTCTTTTCAATAGTGGCCGATAAATACAAAAATGACTTCAGCCGCTATGCTGATAAGATGTATGCCAAAAGCTTTCTCGTTGATGCCGATCGATGCGCAGACTTCATTGCAAATCCGTCGCAAAAAACAATGGACAAAGACTTGGCCATCACTGTTGGAAACAGTGCGATTCAAACGTATTTCGCAGGCATGGCGAATCCTGCTGAGGCAAAATTCAACCGCGGCTACCGCTTGTTTGTGAAAGGCTTACGAGAAATGGATGCAGATCGCGCCATTGCACCTGACGCCAATAGCACCATGCGAATCACCTATGGAGCCGTTGCTCCATACAATGCTGCCGACGCCGTGAGTTATGATTTCATCACCACCGCCAATGGCGTGCTCGAAAAGAAAGACAATTCGAATCCTGAATTTGTCGTACCAGACGCTTTGGACGAGTTGATCCGCAACCGAGATTTCGGACAATATGCGGATGAGTCTGGCGAACTGGTGATTTGCTTTATCCACGGCACTGACATCACAGGTGGAAACTCAGGCTCGCCCGTCATGGACGCCAATGGCGACCTCATCGGCTGTGCCTTTGACGGCAACTGGGAAGCCATGAGCGGGGACATTGCATTTGAGGATGAATTGCAACGTACTATTTCAGTTGATATACGCTACGTTCTATGGATCTTGGACAAGTTTGCAGGCGCAGACAACCTCATTGCTGAAATGGACTTGGTCAAAGGATTGCGTTGATCGCTATGCTTTGAGATACAAAAAGGCGGACCCAATGGTCCGCCTTTTTCATTTCTACTTGAATTTGAAAGCGCCTTCCGCTGTTGATCATACAGCGTTTCGACTGGCATTGATAATTCCAAACATCGAGCGAACCACGAGTCGCTTCAGCACCTCCTCATCCCAATCGCCCTTTTCCTTCAGGCGATCAATTTCGCCTAAGGCAAAGTGTTGAATGACCAGCAGTGGACGAATAATGCCATCACGTAAGGCAATGCTCTCACGGATATGCGGATTCCGTTCCATCAATTCCTTCTGGCCTGTAATCTGGAGTACATAACGTTTGGTGCGCAGAAACTCTTCCTGAATCATTTTCCAAATGCCCCCAAATCGCTCGTCATTCTCGAGGTGAGCGGTGAGTCTAAAATCACTCTTGACCATGCTCTGCATGCTATTTTCCACGAGTGCACGGAAGAATGAATTGTTCGCATACAATTCAGTCGCTTCTTGAAGTCTGCCAGCCGAATCCAAGTGCGCTAGGGCACATCCCAATCCGAAGAACCCCGGAACATTTTGCTTCAACTGAGTCCAAGACCCTACGAACGGAATTGCACGCAAATCACCGAAGGTTAGTTCACCCTTCTTGGCGCGGCTCGTGGGTCGACTTCCAATATTTGTCTCGCCATAATATTTCAACGTACCCCGGGTCGAGAGGTAGGGCATGAATTGCGGATGAGCCTTCAATTTTTCGTAATGCGCATGGCTGAGTCGGGCAAGCTCTTCCATCAAATCTGACTGCTCATCCGAAAGCTCGGTCTGTGGATCATCAAACAATCGACTTTGCAATCCAGCAGTCAAAAGCAATTCAAGATTGAATCCAGCAGATTTGGGTATTCCGAAGTTGGAGCTAATGGTCTGGCCTTGGATGGTCGTTTGAATTTCTGTGTTTTCAATGTCCGATCCCAACGAAGCATAAAACCGATGCGTATTTCCACCCCCTCGCGCTGGTGGCCCGCCTCGGCCATCGAAGAATAAGACAGTCACTCCCGCAGATCGTGACAATTGAGTCAGCCGTCGTTTGGCCTGATAAATTGACCAATTGGCTTGTAAATAACCGCCGTCTTTCGTTCCGTCCGAAAACCCGAGCATGACCGTTTGTTTGTCTGCGCGCGTGCCGAGGTGGTTGCGATACGTCGAATGGCCATACATCAACTTCATCTCAGACTGAGCATTTGCCAAGTCATCGATGGTCTCAAATAACGGAACAACGTCCAATTCCATCCGCTGCCAAACCCCAGCCATACGAGCAAGCCCAATGACAGCGGCAATATCGATCATCCCCCTGCAATTGCTTATGATGAAGCGATGGCAAGCGCGTGGGCCATTCTGCTCCTGTATGCGCATCATCACGCGCAGCGAATCGATCACATCTTGATGACGCTCTTCCTCCAACCCCGCAACCTCCACCGGCAAATCAGAAGTCATCAAAAATTCAATCTTATCCGCTTGAGTCATTGCGTCAAACGCGATCAAGTTCGCACCGCCTGAAGACAGCGCACTGCGCAACGCGCTTTGAATGACCCGACTGTCCTGTCGAATATCCAAGCTGGCAAAATGCAGTCCAAACAAGCGAAGTTTGAATTGAAACCCTCGAATTTTACTCAAATACAGGCCATTGGAATGCTCCTCAACCCATACCGCCACTTCTTCCAATCTCTCTGAAAGCGAGACCACAGAAAGACGCTGATCGTCTGGATGCAGCATCGCAAACTCAATCTGATCTTGCAACTGGTCGAGCTGTGATGATACATGCTTGAACGTGATGCGCCGACGCAAGTCTCGAATCTCTCTTCGATAACAGCGCAGCAACGTTGCACGCAATCGTTCGGCAACATGCCAAGTTGTTTTTGAATCAACGAAGGGATTGCCATCACGATCACCTCCAGGCCAAAAACCGATGGAGATCAATTGCTCACTGAGAGCGGCTGCTGAGGCATCGTCGAGGGTTTGAGCCACGCGGGCATACAATTCCGGGACAGCGTGATAGAAAACATTCTCGAGGTACCACGATTGTCGCACCGCCTCATCGTATGGCGATGGTGGCTCCGATTGAAAAAATGGAGTCAAGCCCAACTGGTGCAACAATTTTCTGATGCTGACCAAATCATTGTTTTCCATGGCTTTCGCCAAATCCGTGATGATGGCAAGCGCGTTACCAGGGTAAAACTGAGTTGGGTGGGCAGTAAGAACGACACGGACGGCATAATCGCCTAATATTTCTTTCAGTTCTTCCTCTTTACCATGTCGGCGAATACGTTGCATAAAACTCTGCAGCGACTCCACCCCCCCCAAGTCGTTCAATTGCGCATACCGAGCATCCTCCAACGCATCAACGAGAACCACTTGACGTTCGACATATTGAATGATGCGAAACAATAAATCCGCCTGCTCCTCCTGCGTATTTAACCCCTGATTCTTAAAGAATTCGCCCAAGATTTCCTTGGGTTCTTTTGAATTGGCCAGCCCCAAATCACAACTTTCCTGCAACAGAGGAACGCGCAAACCCGTTTGTCGGATGCCATCGAGCGGAAGCGTTAAAAATATACCGTTGAACACGTGAAACGGGTGACTAACAACCGTCTTGTAATCTTTTCGATCCTTCATGACTCAGAATGCTTGGCCCCTCCGTTGGTGAATGTGCAAATTTACGACGCTTCGTGCACTTCCTATGCGGTAAAAAAACAAAACGGGTGGACCAAAGCCTGCCCCCCTTAACTTCGCAACATGCGCATCGACATCCTCTCTGCGGTTCCTGGTTTATTGGAAGGCCCTTTTTCTGACAGCATTGTAAAACGGGCCCAAGAAAAAGGCTTGGTGGAGATTGTGGTGCATAATATTCGAGACTGGAGCACCGATAAACACAAGAAGATCGATGACGAGCCCTTCGGCGGCTCGGCGGGCATGGTATTGAAGATTCAACCGATTGCAGATGCCATCGAATCACTCCAGAGCGAACGACACTACGCTGAAGTGGTTTTTCTCACGCCCGACGGCGAACAGTTGAGACAAGCAGCAGTCAATCATTTATCCATGCAAGGCAATCTCATTTTGCTCTGCGGCCACTACAAGGGAATCGATCAGCGCATCCGAGAACACTTGGTCACACGTGAGATATCGATTGGAGATTATGTGCTTTCTGGAGGTGAACTGGCTGCAGCTGTTTTGACCGATGCCATTGTTCGACTCATTCCTGGCGTCATTGGTGACGAACAAAGTGCTTTGACCGATAGTTTCCAGGACAATCTTTTGGCTCCTCCAGTCTACACGCGCCCAGCTGTCTACAATGGCTGGGAAGTGCCCGAAATATTGCGGTCCGGAGACCACAAGGCCATCACCAATTGGCTTGAAGAACAAGCCATTGAACGCACCCAAGCGCTGCGCCCTGATTTGTTTGAAAAAGATTCCTGACTGAGAGTTCAAATCCTACCGTAATTCTTCGTAATATTGCACCCCAATTCACGGGAGTAGAAAACGTCAAGACAATGGATCGGATTCAGGACATCGCAAACAAGATAGTGGAAACGCCAGAATGGCCAGAATTCGGCGCTGGTGATACCGTAACCGTCACGATTAAAATCCGTGAGGGAAGCAAGGAGCGTTTGCAAAAATTCCAAGGTGTCGTGATCCAACGCCGCGGCAAAGGACACACCGCAACTTTCACGGTACGTAAAATGGCTTCAGGGATTGGAGTAGAACGTGTATTCCCTTCATCCTCGCCTTTCATCGATAAAATCGAAGTCAATAAGCGAGGAAAAGTTCGTCGAGCGCGTATTTATTACCTCCGTGCTTTGACAGGAAAGGCCGCTCGAATCAAGGAGCGCCGAAACACAGCAAGCTAAAAATAAGACCTGCTCATTATTTGAGCAACCAATATTCAAAAGGCCCGCAATGCGGGCCTTTTTTGTGTCTCAAAATCATCGACGATCAGCCGAATGAATCAGGCCCCAAGAACCTCATCCACTCGCATCAATACAGCCGATTCCAATTCTTCCACCTCGCGCCACATCTGAGCGCATTCCTCTTTTGTTTTTGCCGCGAATTGATCGTCTTCTAAATCAGCCAAGTTTACACGCGCATTGAGAATGGCCCCTTTCACTCCGGTGCGAATGGCCATCGCCCCTACTCCAGCATCTGTGATGGAATTCGGATTTCCAGAGGCGGCCATCTCCTGAGCTACTTGCATCGCCTGCATAGACAAACGCGCCACTTGCATTGGAATCTCAATTGCGTGTTTTGTAGCGTCTTGAATGGCTTGATGGCGAATGCCTTTCTGCTCTTGTGTTGATTTCGGCAAGCCATATGCCTCCATAATCCGATTGAACGCCGCTGTATCAGCGTCCACGAGTGCAACTAATTGGGCTTGCAGACTCACTCCCCGTTCGGCAACATCGCTAAATTCGGCCCATCGCTCATCCCATCCGCGTTTATGCGACGACAAATTTGCGACCATTGTTGCGAGTGCAACTCCCATCGTGCTGGCATAGGCTGCTACCGAACCGCCGCCTGGAGCTGGAGATTCCGATGCTGTTTCCTCCGCAAATGAACGCAAACTCATGTCAATGAGCGGCGTGACACCTGACTCGGCAATCACGTACTCAATGACCCGTTTAGAAGAGTCAAAAGGCGCCAAATCGTCCAGGCCTAAAGATTTCACCGCAATTTTAACTTTCTCCGCATCCGAAATCCCCAAAGAACGCTGTTGCTTTTTGAGAAAGTAATCTGCTGCCTCCGTCAAAACGCGCAAAGGCAACAATCCGACCAACTCAGAGCCCGTAACACGAATGCCACGATCGTGCGCTCGCGCACAAGCCTCGTCAAACGCGACATGCACTGGCGTCGTTCGAATATTGGTCAAGTTCAATGAAAGCTGGGCAACACCATATTCTTCGATGTACCAGCCAATCCCTTTCACAGCCTTCAATGTTCCTGGTTGGCGAAGAGGTTCGCCACTCGAATCCTTCAAAATCGGACTGCCTGGACCGCCTTCGCGCTTCACACGACCTGACTCGCGAATATCAAAAGCGATGGCATTGGCACGTCGAGAACTCGTGGTGTTGAGGTTGATGTTGTAAGCGATGAGAAAGTCCCGGGCACCGATGGCCGTTGCGCCTGATTGCTGAGTTCGTTCATTCCAAACCGCAGGTCCGAAATCTGGTTTACCGTCTGAGGTTTCCAATTTCCCCAACCCTTCGTATTGACCTTTGCGACAGACCGCTAAATTCTGCCGCTCCGTTGTCAATGCAGCTGCTTCATATAAGTAGCCAGGGATTCCCAATTCATCGCCCACCCGTTGTGCCAATTGGCGAGCAATTTCTACACACTCCTCCATGCTCACTCCGCTCACAGGTACAAAGGGACAAACATCTGTGGCCCCCATCCGTGGATGCTCTCCTCGGTGGTTGCGCATATCGATCAACTCTGCTGCTTTTTTAATCAACTGGAAAGCAGCCTCGCCAACTGTTTCCGGTGGCCCCACAAATGTGATCACCGTGCGATTGGTTGATTTGCCGGGATCTACATCCAACAGCTTCACTCCCTCCACCTGATTCACCACTGCGGCAACCGCTTGGATGACATCCGTTCTCCGTCCTTCGGAAATATTGGGCACACACTCTACCAGTCTTTGCTGCATGTTCAAATTTATTTAGCCATTTCAATCGAAGCCCTAAATTATACCGACTTCAATCGCTTTTCGTCATTGTTCCTGTCCACCAATGAAGACTTTTTCAACCAATTCTTCACCAAAGGCATATCCCATGGTTTCCAATCCATCCATGGGTTTTGTCAAAATAAGATTGGCTGAGCGACCTGGCGTGATTGTTCCCGCGGCATGTTCAAGTCCCATTGCCGCAGCACCATTGATGGTGGCAGCCGCAATTGCCTCAAGTGGATGCATTTTCATTTTCACCATGCCCATTTGCACAACACGCCCCATATTGCCCGAAGGAGCAGAACCTGGATTAAAATCTGTCGCCAGGGCAACGGGAACATCCGCATCCATCAACTTTCGAACCGGACTGTAAGGAATGCTCAAAAAATATGAACAGCCTGGAAGCGCACAAGCGAAAACAGGCGACCCCCCAGAGCAGGCATGGTTCGACAATGCTTCCAAATCTTCTCCACTCAACTCTTCCAAATGGTCCAACGAACGAACACTGTGGTCAATGCCCATCTGAACTCCTCCTATGGCATTGAATTGGTTGACATGGACTTTGCCTGATAAACTCAACGCATTCGACGCCTTCAATAATGCCTCGACATTTTTAACATCGAAATATCCTTTCTCACAAAATGCATCCACATAGTCTGCTAGCTCCAATTCGGCCACTTTCGGCAGGATTTCACGAATGACATGATCTGTCCAACTTTCAGCTGTCCAATCACCCTCCGGAACAGCATGGCACGCCAGAAACGTCGCACGAATGGGAATATTGAACTCTTTCTTTAAGGCCGAAATCACGCGCAGCATTTTCAACTCTGCTTCAGCCGTCAGTCCGTAACCACTTTTGATTTCGATTGCTCCTGTGCCTGACCGAATGACTTGATTTAAACGCGCACGAGCATCATCAAGCAACTGCTCCTCTGGCATCTGTTGCAAAGCCTTAGCAGAGTTTAAAATACCACCGCCAGCCGCCGCAATCTCCTGATAACTCTTTCCTTCCAAACGAGCCAAAAACTCACCTCCACGTGGCGCAGCATGCACCAAGTGCGTATGACTATCGCACCATGCCGGCAGCACGAAGCGTCCACTGCAATCAACCACATCCAAACCCGACCAATCGATGATTCCCGGGAAATCTGACATGGCACCAAAATCGACCACATCCCCATTCTCTATGGCCAACCACGCATCCTCAATGCATGCGAAATTTCGCATCTCCTTTCCTTGCAGAAACTTTGGAGGTTGCTCATATGCTCCTACGAGACCTTTGATGTTCTTCCATAACATACGCATGGACGCAAGGTAGCAATCGCAAGTCGGGTATCGTAACTTTACCTCATGGCTGGAAACTCAATCGGTGCAATTTTTCGACTCACGACCTACGGGGAGTCGCACGGCGCTGCCATCGGAGGAATCATTGACGGTTGCCCCGCAGGATTAGAAATCGATTTCGATGCCATTCAATCCGAATTGGATCGAAGAAGGCCCGGGCAATCCCAATTGACCACGAGCCGAAAAGAAACTGATCGCGTCGAGTGGTTGAGCGGCATCTTTGAAGGCAGAAGCACAGGAACACCCATCGGTTTTCAAATTCGAAATTTAGATTCAAAATCAGCGGATTACGATCACCTGAAATCAACCTACCGACCATCACACGCGGACTACACGTACGATGCAAAATATGGATTCCGCGACCACCGGGGTGGTGGAAGAGCATCTGCGAGGGAAACGGCCTGCCGCGTCGTGGCAGGAGGTATTGCCCGGCAGCTGCTGGCAACGGAAGGCATCAGAGCATCCGCCTATGTCGATCGTGTGCAAGACGTTGCAATGACAAGCGCGCCTCAGTTTTACCCACGAAACATCGTCGATCAAGCATCAGTGCGCTGCCCGGACCCTCAAGTTGCCGAGGCGATGGAGAAACGCATACTCGAAGTGCGTGCACAAGGAGATACCGTTGGCGGAAGCGTCGTCGCAGTCCTCAATGGCGTGCCCGCAGGCTGGGGCGAACCCGTATTCGACAAGCTGCAAGCGGTTTTGGCACACGCCATGTGGAGTCTTCCTGCAGTAAAAGCCATGGAAATTGGAAGCGGCATCGAAGGTTCGCGCATGGTTGGCAGCCAGCACAATGACGTTTGGCTTCAAAATAAAGGTGAAAAAGCTCGCACCCAGACCAACCACAGCGGAGGCATTCAAGGAGGCATTTCAAATGGAGAAGACATCGTTCTTCGCATCGCATTTAAGCCCGTATCAACCATCATGCAGCCTCAAAAATCCATCAATCAAGATGGCGTTGAAGTTGAGATCATTGGAAAAGGCCGGCACGACCCATGTGTCCTTCCACGCGCTGTGCCACTTGTCGAAGCCATGGCAATGTTAGTATTGGTGGATGAATGGTTGAAAAACCGCACGGTTCGACTCGCCTGATTCGTCCGAAACTCAGCGCAATGGAACTAAATTCGTAGCATGACGAAATTGGCTCTCCATTGGCAAGTGATCATTGGTCTCATCTTGGGCGTAGCATACGCTTGGCTGAGTGTGACCTTAGGTTGGAATGATTTCACCCTCAGCTACATCCAACCGTTTGGCGACATCTTCATCAACCTACTCAAGCTCATCGCGGTTCCGCTCGTGCTCTTCAGCATCATCAGCGGCGTGACTAGCCTTGGAAACATCCAAAAACTTGGTCGGCTCGGCCTCAAAACCCTCGTCACCTACGTACTCACAACCATGGCTGCCGTGCTCATTGGATTGGCTTTGGTGAACCTCTTTTCACCCGGAAGCGGAGCGCATCCTGATTTGCTTGAATCCAACCGGATTAGGTATGAATTGTGGCGTGACGCCAATGGCATTCAGACGTTGGACGACGTTCAATTTTCAAAAGACCCCGAACGACAAGAATTGGTTCGAAGCATCACTGCAGAAGAAGCCAAAAACAACGATTGGGTTGACGATAAACTGAATAAAGCGACCAACACCAAAAACAGCGGTCCCTTGCAGCCGCTTGTGGATGTTGTTCCAAAGAACATTTTCGGATCGCTGGTTGATATGAAAATGTTGCAAATCATCTTCTTTGCCATCTTTTTTGGCATCGTCATCGTGGGGCTGCCGGAGGAAAAGAAATCACCACTTGTACGCGCCGTGGATTCGCTGAATGAGGTCTTCATTCAAATGGTTTGGGTGGTCATGCGGGCGATGCCCTTTTTTGTTTTTGCGCTGATGGCGGGGCAAGTGGTCAAAGCTGCCGGGACCGAACCTGAAATGCTTCAGCAATTGCTCAGTTTTCTCCTGCGGTATAGCCTCGTTGTTGTCCTTGGTCTCGCGATCATGGTTTTCGTATTCTACCCACTGCTCGTCAGTCTTACGGTCAAGAAGCTCAGCTGGAAACGCTTTTCTTCGGGGATGCGTGATGCGCAATTGACAGCTTTCTCTACCTCGAGTTCGGTCGCAACGCTGCCCGTGACCATGAAATCCGTCAATGAAAAGCTGGGTGTCAACTCACGGACTTCATCCTTCGTGCTCCCCATTGGCGCAACCGTAAACATGGACGGCACGAGCATGTACCAAGCCATTGCCGTGGTTGCTCTTGCTCAATTTCACATGGTCGATCTAGCGTGGTCACAGCAAGCAGTCATTGTTCTCACGGCAACACTTGCATCTATCGGCGCTGCAGCCGTGCCTTCTGCCGGTCTTGTGCTCATGATCATTGTGCTCGAAAGTGTTGGCCTCAACCCAGCTTGGATCGCCTTGATCTTCCCCGTTGATCGCATACTGGATATGTGCCGCACAGTGGTCAATGTTACTGGTGATGGAGCTGTTTCTTCGATAATCGCCGCTTCTGAAGGTGAATTACACCCCACCACACCGGGGACAACCAATCCATGACGCGCACTCCTTCCTCGCTCCTTCCTCGGCTGCTTGTTCTGGGGATACTCATGTACAGTCCGGTTGTTTTGTCCGGGCAATCGGAGGGCTTCGATGAGGATGACCCTTGTCGACAAATCCTGAATGGAAAAACCGCAAAGTTGCTCGAGAAAGGAAAAAACGGCTCGAAATACGAAAGATCCGAGCGAGTCGCATTTCTCCAAGAAGGCTATGACCGCGAAGAGAACTGCATGGAATGCCTGTATGAATGGGGACGCCTGGAATTCAATGAAATCAAACGGTCACGGGGAAGTTTTCGAAGCGCAGAAGAACCACTGCTGCAGCTGCTCGACCTCTGCCCATTCTACAATGCAGATGCGACGTATATGCTCGGAGCCATGGCATATGCTGACGGACGCTATCCTGAAGCACTGGAGTATTTCAATTCATTTCTGGACTTTCCGTCAAAGCCCGAATCGGCCCTTGGAAAACGGTATGAGCAGCATGCAGAGGAAGTGATCGAGGTCTTACCCACCATCGACTTTCTGCTCGCTTTTTGGAAAAACCAAAATGCCTTCACTCCATCCCCAATCGCACCAATCAGTGAATCTGCTGACGAATATCTACCTGCTTTATCACCCGATGGAACCCTCCTCTTTTTCACCCGGAAAGGATCATTCAAAGCCAAAGGAGACGTGGTCTCACGAGAAGTAGAAACTTTCATGCTCAGCGAACGCACCAAAGGAACACCGTTTCAGAAAGGCCTGCCGTTGGAATATCCCTTTCAAGAAGGGCTGAACTATGGAGGCGTGAGCATTTCTGTCGACAACTTGGATTTGTACATCGCCGCTCAAAACCCAGTGAGCGGCTATCCCAATAACATTGATTTATTCCTCGCCAAATACCAAGTGCTTGATCGCAAGGATGACGGCTCGTACATCTATTATTGGGGAGAGCTTACACCTATCGAATCGCTGAACACGGCTGATGGCTGGGAAGCTCAACCCGCTTTGAGTGCCGATGGAAGAGAGTTATTCTTCAGCGCTGTTAACGCTCAGTCCATCACCGACGCCTCTGGCAATGCCACAATGGACATTTGGGTCAGCACCTTAAACAGCCAAGGAACATGGGACACACCAAAATTACTGCCCGCCCCCATCAACACGGCTACGAACGACAAAGCTCCATTTCTTCATCCAGATGGAAACACGCTGTATTTTGCAAGTGACCGGCAACCAGGCGGCGGAGGATATGACCTTTGGGTGTGCCGCAGAGATTCAACAGGAGCATGGGGAAAGGCCAAAAACTTGGGATCACCTGTCAATACAGATGGCGATGAGCATGGTTTAGTGGTCAGTGCAGATGGAACAGAAGCCATGTTTGCAAGTCGACGAATGGGAACCAAAGGGCTGGACATCTTGAAGTTTCCTGTGCCAGAAGAATTCAAGCCTGAACCTGTTTTCGTGGTTAAAGGCACGGTCAGCAATGCGGAAGGCAACATTCCAGACGGGGCTAAACTCTATCTCCAATACGCGCAATCCCGAAACGTGGAAGAAGTAAAGATCAACAGTGGAGATGGTCGCTTTGCTTCGGTCGTGAAAATGGGAGCCGGAGAAGACGTTCTACTGATTGCGGAAGCAGACGGGATTGCCTTCGAAGCTCAAGTCCTTTATGACCATGAAAGTGATCGTGTTCCGGCCAACAATCAAATCACATCCATTGAACTTGATGCCGCTGAAAATGGTCAAGGATTCGAAATTGGAGACATTCAATTTAAATCGAACTCCTCCTCCATCAACCGCACGAGCTTATTGATGCTCGAACAATTCTCAGCTTACCTCCTTCGCAACAAAGCGATTGGAGTCCACGTCATCGGTCATACAGATGATCGGGGCGACCGCGAAGAAAATCAAGATTTATCAGAACTACGTGCAGAGTCCGTTGCAAGGGCGATCCAATCGAACGGTGTCGATGCCAATCGTATCAGTTTTGAAGGAAAGGGTCAATCCGCTCCTATCGATAGCAATGAATCAGAAGAAGGTCGTTCACGAAACCGTCGAACTGAATTTCAAATTCGATTGGACTGATGAATTGGGGGACAGACGCAAGTAGTTTATTCGAATCATGAGGACCCGACTTTTCGTCTTTGTTCTCGCACTGATAATCCTCGGCTGCAATCCGCAAGACGCCAATCAAAAACGAGCACATTCAAATGCCATTTGGTCTCATTATGGAGCCCAAATCCCCAACGATATCCAGTCATTTCCGGTGAGTCACTTGATTGAAATGGTTGAAAACACCGGAACTGCACAAGGTCTATTTGAAGCAGAGATTGTTCAAAGCTGTGAAACAATCGGATGCTGGATGTTGGTCAAAGGTGCAGAAGGCAAGGCGCTGCGAGTCTTCATGAAAGATCATGCCTTTTTCATCCCCAAAGACGGCTTGAAAGGCAAGTCAACTATGTTTTTCGGTCAAGCCTTTCATGACACGGTATCCATCGACCTCCAGAAGCAGCTGCTTCGAAACAAAGGCGCATCAGCCGAAAAAATCAACGCCATAAAAGAACCCGCATTCGAATTGGCTTTCGAAGCTGCAGGCGTCATGATCGTCGATGCTCCAGAAAAAGGAACAACAGCGAAGCGCAAATAAGTGCATTGTGCTTTTTTTGTGACACCAAAAGGAAGAAAAAGGCACAGCAAAGCGTTGAGAACTTCGCAAAACTGTCTGACAAAAAGTTGGTTCCAAAACTAACTTCGATGGACACAATTGAAGCACCTCATGCATCATTACATCAACCGATTGCTCCTTCTTGGGACGCTCGTTTTCGCTTCTCATGAACTCAGTCTTGCCCAAGATTTCGCATCAACTCCGTGGACGTTGGAAGACGAACAATGGAAGAACGCAACCGATTTGTGGGAACATGAAAAGTACAGCAATGCCCTTTTCGGATATGAAGAATGGCTCACTGGACAGTCTGACCTCGAAGGAACCCGATGCGCAATTGCACAGTATCGAATCGCTTTCTGCGCCATTCAATTGCAGCAAAATGATGCAGTGAAACGTGTTGAGGCATTCCTCTCGCAATACCCTGAGAACCCGTTAGGACAAAAGATTCAATGGGAACTCGCGAATTACCTCTACCGCAAACGCGATTGGAAAGATGCCATAGAAGTCTACAACGGCTTGAACACCTTGCGCATGAAACCCGCTGAAAAACTCGAACAAAAATTCAAAAGAGGTCATGCCCTTTTTGAATTAGAAGAATATGATCAAGCCCGTTTGGATTTATTCGCTGTAATGGAGGGAGGTGAAGAATCTGGTGGATATCAGTTGCCCGCTAAATATTATTTCAGTCACATCTCCTACCTCAAGGGACAGCCTCAAGTCGCCTTAGAAGGTTTTCAATCCCTCGAAAACGAGGCAAAGTTTCAAAACGTTGTGCCCATCTACATCGCTCAGCTTCTCCACGAAACAGAGCAATACCAAGAATTGATTGATTACGCACCAAAGGTGATCAATCCCGACTTTGAAATTCGTGAAGCCCAAAGGGCAGACGTTGCTCGACTTGTAGGCGACGCACTTTACCGACTGAAGCGGTTTGAAGATGCACTGCCGTACCTCGAGGAAGCTTATCGCTTCAGCCGAGGGCGTGACCGAACCCGGGAATTCTCCTATCAAATGGGCTTCACATATTACAGCGCACGAGCATTTCGCAAGGCCCTGAACTGCTTCACAATTGTAGTCCGCGATGAAGATAAAATGGGACAGCTCGCCCTTTACCACATGGCAGATTGTTACTTGAGTTTGGGGGAACGCGACAAAGCACGCACCACCTTCAAAAAAACATCTGAACTTGATTTCGATGCAGAGGTGAGTGAGGATGCATTGTTCAATTACGCCAAACTGGCCTATGAACTGACCTACAACCCGTTTGACGATGCCATCACAGCCATCGAACGATACCTCAGAGAATATCCACAATCACAGCGGCGAGATGAAGCGTATGGCTTTTTGCTTGAAGTCTACATGTCATCCAAAGACTACGACCGTGCCCTCGTTGCTCTTTCGCTCATCAAAGACAAAACTCTCCCTGTCAAATCGGCTTACCAACTCGTCTCGTACAACCGCGGAGTAGAACTGTTCCGAAGTGGTTCGTATGCAGAAGCACAAGCCTATTTTGAACGAGTGCGTGAATACCCTGTCGATCCACTGATGACCGCAGAGTCCCATTTCTGGCAAGGAGAGTTGAGCTACTTATTGAGGAAGTACACCCAAGCGACTTCACATTACGCTCAATTTGAATCCTCGCCCGGAGCTTATCAAAGTCCGCATTACAACGATGGCATCTACGCCCGCGGTTATGCTCTATTCAAGCGCAAGAAATACATTGACGCTCTGAGTGCATTTCGATCCTACCTCAAACAAGTTGGCGAAACAGAAACGACCAAAACCCGCGATACCAAATTGCGCGTTGGTGACTGTTATTACTCCAACAAAGATTTCGAATCTGCCGCTCGTTACTACAGCGAGGTCATCAATGCGAGCGAGAACCCAGAAGACTATGCCCGATTTCAACGCGCAGATTGCTTTGGATCGTTGAACCGAACAGCGGATGAAATCGCCGCGCTGAAAGAGCTGGTATCGCTTGCGCCTGAATCAAGTTATATACCTGAGGCACTTTACGCCTTGGGCAGAGCCTGCATCGAAACGAACCAACTCGAAGAAGCAAAAGCAGTACTGGAACAATTGAGAATTGAGTTTCCGAGCTCGCCAAGGACAAAGTATGCGCTTGTCGATCTTTGTCTAGTCGCCGTAAAGCAAGACCGCACCGACGACGTTTTGACTCTTTGGAATGAGGTGCGGAGCGAATACGGACAAGACCCGATCGCAGGAGACGCGTTCAACGTGGTCGAGCCCATTTTGATTGACCGAGGACTTCTAGACGACTTGCCTTCTGGCGTGGGCTTGGATGGCGACGAAATCGAAGAGCGATTCTTCAATGCTGCTCGAAACTTTGCACTGGAGCGGAATTGTGAAAAGGCCATACTCCGATTGACAGAATACCTTCGAAATTATGATCAAGGAAGGTTCTTGGCGGAAGCACAATTCTTCCTCGGAAACTGCCAGTACGATGAGGGCAATGTAGCAGAGGCACGTCGGGCTTTCGAATATGTCCTCCAGCAACCGATTAGCGACTTTACCGAGTCGGCCGCATTGGGCGCAGCAACGATTGCGTGGAATGCCGGGGATGTGTCCGCAGCATTGGAACACTACAAGACACTCGAGGCCGTCAGTGTATTGAAAGACAACAAACTCGAGGCGCAAATCGGATTGATGCGCTGTTACTTCACACAGCAAGCTTTTGAACAGGCAAAAGGATATGCAGAGCAAGTAATATCCGACAACCAAACCCCCGAAGACATACGACGGACTGCACGTTATTGGAACGGAAAAATAAATTATTCCAACGCCGCATACGACGCTGCTCGACCAGACCTCATGCACATTGCATCCTTTGGCGGCGAGCGAGGTGCTGAATGTGAATACCTGCTCTGCACCTACTCCTTTCGCGCACGAGATTTCCAACAGACAGAAGCAGCAATCTTCCAACTGATTGATAAGTTCGCTGCATTTGACACATGGAAACACAAGGCATTTTTGCTTTTGATTGATGCTTACATCGGAATGGAAGATTGGTTTCAAGCAAAGACCACAGCAGAGAGCATTCTGGAATTTGTAGAAGATCCTTCGATCCGCGATGAAGCCAACACGCGTCTGGTAGACATCGAACGATTGGAAAATGCTGCATTGCAACTCAATTCCCCCACAGACAGCACAAACACGGCGCCATCCACGTCTGAAGCCCCCTGATATGACAACAAACTCACTCACCACCTTCTTGGCCGCTACCGCCATTGGATTTTCGGGACTGAACCTTGCTCAAGCTGCAACTTCAGTCAATGATACATTGGATTTGGACGTCACATTCATCGGCGATCGTGAAGTGCTGTTGCAAGACGCCCACAAGCAACTGCACTGGCCCGAGGCAGCAAACATTGGCAGCGCTAAACCCAGCTTTAGCTACCCAATCAT
Source organism: uncultured Flavobacteriales bacterium (assembly GCA_965661575.1). Classification (GTDB taxonomy): domain Bacteria; phylum Bacteroidota; class Bacteroidia; order Flavobacteriales_D; family Sanyastnellaceae; genus UA16. Next base: position 28,772 of record CBFIEJ010000008.1, read on the forward strand.
CCCCAAACGACTCAATGTCGAACCGGAATGGACTCGCAACGGTCCCATTCGACTGAAAATCAATGATCCCCTTCCACGACTCTACAAAGGCTACGTCAATGCCGGCATGGGCAATTTTCTGAGTCCGGTACTGCACGTGAGTTACTCTGATGTGCGTTCTCGAAGCAAATCCTGGGGCGTTCAATTCAAACACGAATCAACCGACGGAGGCTACGTGGAGAACGATGCCATCGAACAAGCATTTAGCACCAATCACGTCGATGGATATTACCGAAAGTTTTGGAAGACTGAAGCGCTCACTTTTTCATCCTCTTTTAACCGCGAAAACATCAGCCTGTACGGCGGACAACACAATGATGACAGTTCGCCAACTGCAGCATCCAACACCTACAACTACCAGGTCATCTCCAATCGATTGCACCTCGGCAATCGGCAATCATCACGCGCGAAGTGGCAACACGACCTGACTTTAAGCCACGAACATCTTTGGTCCAGCAACCTCGCGCAGGAGCACAACTTCGACCTCACTGCGAGCCTATCGGGATTGATTGACACCATTCCTGTTGGCGCCAAACTGCACGTAAATATCGATCGACTGAATCGATTGGAGGAAGGCCTCGCTGCGCAAAACGAACGGCAGGCAATTTTCGATTTTCACCCTCAAATTCGCAAACATTTCGGTTCCGTCAAAACATCTTTCGGATTTGGACTTTGGATTGATGCACAAGGCCAACAACCCTTCCTCTTTGCACCCGAAATTGAAGCTTCTGTGAGCCTCTTGCGCGACTTATTCATCCCTTACATTCGAATTGACGGTGGCGTCCGTCAAAACCGATACCAAACAGCCCTGCGCAGTAACCCCTTCATGAATCTGCCGATGACTTCAATCATGGACAGCAGCAAAACGTGGCACAACACCTACGAAAGGCTTCATATGACCGCAGGAATGAAGGGATCCATCACACGTAGTTTCTCCTTCCACATCAACGCAGAGGTAAAGCGCAATGACCAACATCTCTTCTGGGTGCAGCAAGACGCAGACGGCAATGGACAATCTTTTGTACCGTTTTACCAAGATATCAGCATCGCCTCATTGCATGGCGACGTCGCTTGGAAACTTGGAAACTCAACAGAACTTCTAGGTCGGGTAGCCCAGCACAACTATCGCATTCGCGATAGCCTCACAAACATTCAAAAGGCATGGTTCCTGCCCCGACTAGAATTGGAAGCCAGTGTGCAACATACGATTAAAGAGAAATTACGCTTGAAGGCTGACCTGCTGATTCAGTCGGGACGACAAGGTCTCACAACAAACGATGAAACTGGTCTTCAATCAATCGTCACCGTGCAATCAAACAACATTGCCCTTGGCACTGTTCGCTCCATGAAAGATATTGCCCTGCTCAACATACAGGCCGAATACCTCTACAATGCTCGGCTCAGCGGTTGGTTCAAGCTAAACAATGCATTGAATCAAGCCAATCCATTCCTGACGGGATACGACAGCCAAGGACTTCGCTTCCAAATGGGTGCGATCTACGCGTTTTAAGCGTACGCCACTATGTGAGCAACCCTGAACTTTTTGTGGAAAACTGACACTCAAAAAGTCACCCTAAAACGAGCATTCGCAGGCGTTCCGTGCTATTTTTAAAATCTAATTCGAACCCTGTGTTCGAACCAAATTTTAACGACGGAAACCATGGCGGAAGAAAATCTGAACGAGGAAGAAAGCAAGCAAGGAGCCTCCAAACCCAACATCGGGAATTACGATGCGAGCAATATCCAAGCGCTCGAAGGGATGGAGCACGTTCGAATGCGTCCATCAATGTACATCGGCGATGTAGGCGTTCGTGGATTGCACCACCTTGTTTACGAGGTCGTCGACAACTCCATTGACGAAGCGCTTGCAGGACATTGTGACACTATTCACGTCACCATCACCCCGGAAAACGGAATCCGTGTAGAAGACAACGGACGTGGAATCCCTGTCGATATCCACGAAAAAGAAGGGGTTTCTGCGCTGCAAGTTGTCATGACAAAAATCGGTGCCGGTGGAAAATTCGATAAGGATAGCTACAAGGTGTCAGGTGGATTGCACGGTGTCGGTGTTTCTTGCGTCAACGCACTTTCAAGCCATTTGAAGGCAGAAGTGCATCGCAATGGCAAATCGTATGAACAGGAATATAGCCGCGGCAAGGAATCTTATGCCGTTCGTGAAACAGGCACATCCGACCGAAATGGAACAATTGTCACGTTCCAACCCGATGAGCAAATCTTTGAGACGCTCATCTACACCTATGAAACGCTTGCGAACCGCATGCGTGAGTTGTCATTCTTGAATCAGGGCCTCACCATTACATTGGTTGACGAGCGTGAGACCGTCTACGACGAAGAAGGCAAAGAAGAAGGATTCCTCAATGAAACTTTCCACTCAAACGCTGGCCTCAAGGACTTTGTCTCCTACCTCGACTCCAACCGAGAAGCCCTCATCTCTGAGGTGATCCATGTAAGCGGAGAAAGAAATGGCGTTCCTGTCGAGGTGGCTATGACGTACAACACATCGTTTTCAGAGAATCTATTTTCATACGTCAACAACATCAACACCTATGAAGGTGGAACACACTTGACGGGGTTCCGCCGTGGGTTGACTTTGACGCTCAAAAAGTATGCTGAGTCCAGTGGCATGTTGGACAAATTGAAGTTTGACATCTCAGCGGACGACTTTCGCGAAGGTCTTACCGCAGTCGTGAGCGTGAAAGTAGCTGAGCCTCAATTCCAAGGGCAAACAAAAACGAAACTTGGAAATGCTGAAGTCAGTGCGCCTGTGAGCCAAGCCGTTTCGGATATGCTCGAAACGTATCTCGAAGAGCACCCCGGCGAAGCGAAGACCATTGTCAACAAAGTTATTCTTGCAGCTCAAGCGCGGCACGCCGCACGCAAGGCGCGCGAAATGGTTCAACGCAAGACCGTTATGAGTGGCTCCGGACTGCCCGGAAAACTTGCGGACTGTGCGGAAAAGGATCCGGCCATCTGTGAATTGTTCCTCGTCGAGGGTGATTCGGCAGGCGGTACAGCCAAGCAAGGAAGAGACCGTGCGACGCAAGCCATTATGCCGCTCAGGGGTAAAATCTTGAACGTTGAAAAGGCCATGCAGCACAAGATTTTTGAAAACGAAGAAATCAAAAACATTTACACTGCGCTAGGTGTAACCCTCGGAACAGAGGAAGATGAGCGGGCACTCAATATGACCAAGCTACGCTATCACAAAGTTGTCATCATGTGCGACGCCGACGTTGATGGTAGTCACATCGAAACGTTGATCCTGACTTTCTTCTTCCGTCATATGAAAGAGTTGATTGAAAGCGGATATGTGTACATCGCTACACCTCCACTCTATTTGGTCAAGAAAGGCTCTCGTCAAGTCTATGCTTGGAACGACGATGAGCGCGATCGCTTCATCGAACAATTCAAAGGTGGTGCTGGCAGTGATGCAAAGGTTGGTGTTCAGCGCTATAAGGGTCTCGGCGAGATGAATGCCGAGCAACTTTGGGACACCACCTTGAATCCCGAAAACCGCACATTGCGCCAAGTAACGATCGATAACGCCGCAGCGTGTGACCATGTATTCTCGATGTTAATGGGTGACGAGGTTCCGCCCCGACGAGCCTTCATTGAAGAGAACGCCAAGTACGCGAACATCGACATCTGATTTCAGCGAACGCATCACGCCATGAACGGGAATCAACAATGCGTTTGGATCACGGGAGCAAGCAGTGGAATCGGTCTAGCCGCTGCGAATGCCTGGTCCAAAAAGGGTGCTTATGTAATCCTTTCCAGTCGCCGCAAGCCAGAGTTGGACAAGGTTGTTGCGAGCTGGAACAAGGAAGCGCAGAAACGCAGCCTCGTTCTACCACTTGACTTGAGCCAGTCGGAAGCGATGACAGCTCATGTTTCACAGGCCCTTGCGTGGCAAGGTCATGTAGACGTCATGGTGCATTGCGGAGGAATCAGCCAACGGTCCCTTGCCATCGAGACCGCTTTGGAAGTCGATCGCAGGGTCATGGAAATCGATTACTTCGGAACGGTTGCCTTGACTAAGGCATTGTTGCCCCATTTCGTCGAACGAAAGAAAGGCCAGTTCGCGGTCATCACCAGCTTGATGGGGCTCTTCTCGTCTCCCCTGAGATCTGGTTATTGCGCTGCAAAACACGCGTTGCACGGATTCTTTGAAGCACTTCGGGCAGAACATCACGAAGACGGAATCGGTGTCACCATGGTCTGCCCAGGTTTCATTCACACTTCCATTTCGCTCAATGCAGTGGTTGGTGACGGCAGCAATCAAGGCACAATGGATGCCAAAACAGGTCAAGGATTAAGCCCCGAACAATGCGCGGCGAAAATGATTCGCGCCATCGAACGCAGAAAGCCTCAAGTTTTGATCGGCAGGTTTGAGATCATCGGAGCGTACCTCCATCGATTCGCTCCCAACCTCATGCGTCGTATCGTACGAAAAGCGGCCGTAACCTGATCAACACTCGCGTTGCACTGATGAATCAGCGGTATTGCGGCTGATTCCAAACCTTAATGGCCGCGTCCTCTTCGACTCCAGAAAGTAGCTCTACCGTGATGCCATCCGACAACCCGAGGTCGACATCACGACGTTCAAAGACTCCTGCAGCCACTTCCACGTCAACAAATGCAATGAGCCCTTCGTATTGAACCAGGGATTCGGAAATCACGAGCACTTCTCGCCGTTCGTCCAACACCACATTGGCGTTGGCTGAATACCCTGCTCTCAAAAACTGATTCTCAGACAACTGAACTGCAGCTTTGATCTCAAATTGAATGGCTCCTGCTTCTTCAACCCCTTTGGGGGAAATGTATTCCAACTCAGCCGGAATGGTTAAACCTTCAATGGCACCAATGGTCAATTGAATGTCCATCCCCACCGATAATTTCTCAACTTCACTTTCATCAATCTTGCCCAAGAAAACCAAGTCTTTCATGTCTGCGACTGCGGCAACAGTGGTTCCCTCGTTGAAATTATTGGCCTCTATTACGCTGTTTCCCTTTTTCACGGGAACATCCAGCACCATCCCATCGATGGTTGCCGCAATCATCGTATTTGAAGTCCGACCACTGCGCGCAGCCACACCGTCCTGAATGATTTTCAAATTGTCTTCCGCGGCATAAATTTCTTCTTGAGCTTGTTTCAATGCTATGTCAAAAACTTGGTAATCCGCCGCAGCGATGATCCCTTGCTCGAGCAACGAGCCGTTTCGATCTGCGGTCATCTGAGCATCTTCGAAGCTGATCCTCGCTCGCTGCAAACGTGTTTCTGCACTGCTCAGCGCTCCCATATCAGGAACTACGGTCACTTCAGCAATTACCTCCCCGGTTTTTACTTGATCCCCCGCTTCCACCAAAACCTTTCTGACAATACCAGAAATTTGAGGTTTGATCAATATTTCTTGTCTTGGCTGGATGGATCCAGCAGCAACTGTCTTGATCACGATATCTCCCACACGAGGCTGCTCTGTGCGAAACTCCGCTTCAGCTTGTTTTTCCTGTTGAAAAAGATGATTCAGCGTGTACGCTGCTGCACCTAATACCAAAACGATGAAAATCAACAAGGCAATGACTCTTCCCTTTTTCATGAATTATTCCGTTCTAATGGCTTCAACAGGTCGAATGGAGACCGCACGCAACGCAGGCAACACACCAGCAACTGCTCCCATTACGACCATGATGGCCAATGATTTAATTACAATATCAACTGAAACTTCTGGGTTGCGAAAACTCCCCCCATCCATGCCTGGACTCGCACGAAGAAACGCATCGATGGCTTCGATGGTCGCGACTCCCAACACTGCTCCTATGAGGCCAAAGAGCGATGTTAAAAACAACGTCTCCCCCATGATCTGTCTGACAATCATTCCCGGTGATGCTCCAAGTGCGCGACGCACACCCAATTCGTTGGTTCGTTCTCGGACTGTGATCAGCATGATGTTCATGATTCCAATGATTCCGGCCAAGAGTGCCAAACCGCCAAAAACAAAGCTCACCCATCGGATGGCTCCAAAAACGGACTGAATCTGCTCGTATTCTTCCGCAACTGTCCAATGACCAAACGCACGATCATCATCGGGATGAATGGACAATCTGGACTTCAGTACAGACATCACCTCGGTCGCCGCCGAATCTGCATGCACATTTTCGTCAAACAGCAGGCACAACCAGCTCACCTCATCACCATAGTGAAAAGCCTGATTGAAAGTTGAAAAAGGGATCAAAATACTTTGCAAATCCTCCTCAGCATCCTCCCCGTCACGCAACGAACCAAAAACACCAACCACCACAAAATTGACACCATTGATGCGTATGCTCCCGCCAATGGGTTCTTCATCGGCGGCAAATAAAATGTCGCGTACCCGCTTACCAATCACCGCAATCTTTCGACCATCAGCAATGTCTTGGTTGTTGATGTGCCGTCCGACCTCAATTGGCTTGGCCTCAATCAGTCTCTGTTCCGGGTATTCCCCAAAAACGGTAAAAGCCCCTGTCTTGATCCCGCGGGTAACGTTGTTGGAACCCCGCCAGCCGCCGAGCTGGTTTTGAGGAGCTGTCACGACCAACGTCTGACTGTTAGCTTTCAGGTATTCGACATCAGAGATGGTCAAATCAACGCTTCGCCCGCGTTGAAATCCTTTGTACGGAATGCTTGTGGACTGGGTCCACATGAACATGCTGTTTTTCGCCGAATCACCTAAGTCCTGTGAAACACCATTCTCCAGGCCGTTGGCAGATCCAATGGTCAAAATGATCATAAACAATCCCCAACCCACACCCAAACCGCTCAGAGCTGTGCGCAGAGGTCGTTGAATCAATATTTGGATCAATTCCAAAAAATGATCGCGGTCAAAGAAGTGTTTGAACCGCCTATTCATCGCGCAACGCTTCTACTGGGCGAATGGAAACGGCTCGGGTAGCTGGGCCGAGAGCACTGAGGACTCCTACAGACATCAAAATGCCCAAAGCCAGAATGGCTGAAGCAAAGTCGACACGAGGATTGGAGAAAAATTCGTGGTCTGCGTATGGGGCTAAGGATTGCAACGTCCAAACCCCTGCTACCAATCCAACACATCCCGACACAAGCATTAGCACCACCGATTCCTGTACAATTTGTCCTACGATGCTTCCACTCGTTGCGCCCAGTGCCTTGCGAACTCCGATCTCTTTGGTGCGCTCCCTCACTACAATGGCCATGATATTCGCTACACCCATGGCTCCGGCCAACAGCGTCATCAATCCAACGAACCAAACAAACAAATTGATGCCCTGGAAAATGGATCGGAACATTTCTGCGTCCTCGTTTCTATTTTCCACCCAAACCCCTTCTGAATCCTCGGGATGCACTGCGAGTCGATTCTGTAACCAAGACAACAACCCTGTTGATGTGGCGCGGGTTTCTTCGATTTCTGCTGCCCCGGTGCCAATCGACAACCGACTGATGACATCAGAATTCTGAAACAAACTTTGTGCGGTGGTAAAAGGCACGTACACACTGCGGTTTTCCCAACGAGACCCAGCTTGGTCAAAAGCCCCCACCACCGCAAATTGAATGCCACGGAGCATCACAAACGAGCCCACCGCGTCTGCGGGCTTCGTGCCGCGCGGATACAAATCACGCAGGACCTGACCACCAATTACAGCAACCTTTCTATTCTCAAGCAAATCACGCGCATTGACGAAACGTCCAGCTGTCACGTTGACCGCAGCAATGTCCTTTTGATCGGGATCCACCCCGCGGAGACCGTAAGATCCTTGCTCATTTTCGTATTGCACGGTGCTTCCCCATCGGAAAAGCAACCGTGACCACGCGGGAATGGTATCCAACTGTTCTTTGAGGGCACTTTCATCGGCGTTGTGCAATTGCACCTGCCGATTCGGTTTGCGTCCACGATACGCCAATTGCGTTCGGCCAGTCCTGACTTCTATCAAATTCGAAGCACGATCACCAAAGGTCGATTGCACTCCGTTTTCAAGGCCCGTTCCGAGGCCTTGCATCACAACAAGTATAAAGATCCCGAGTGCGATGCTCAATCCTGTGAGCCCTGTACGCAATGGATTGCTGAGGACTGTGTTCGCAATTTCCAGCCAGGAATCACGATCAAACATGATCCGCTGGTTTGGCGCTTTCGATCAAGCCGTCTTTGAGCCGAATGACCCGATCGCATTGGTCTGCAATCTCATTTTCATGTGTCACAATCACGATTGTAATGCCCTCACCATTGATTTCGCGCAATAGCTCCATGACCTCATTGGAAGTGACAGAATCCAGCGCACCCGTGGGCTCGTCTGCCAATATCAAACGAGGTTCAGCAATCAGTGCCCGTGCAATCGCAACGCGTTGCTTTTGTCCTCCACTCATCTGATTGGGCAGGTGATTTGCCCATTCTTCGAGGCCAACACGCTTCAAATATCGCATCGCTTGTTTTTGTCTTTCCTTTCGAGGAACCTTCTGATAGTATAGCGGAAGGGCCACATTTTCAAGCGCTGTTTTGAATGAAATCAAATTGAAACTTTGGAAGACAAATCCTAAGAATTGACTTCGGTAGCGGGCGGCTAGACGCTCAGTCAAGCCATTCATCTTCTGGCCATCCAACAGGTAAGAACCCTCGTCTGAATCGTCCAGAAGTCCTAAAACGTTCAGAAGAGTCGACTTGCCAGAGCCACTTGACCCCATGATCGCAACCAGTTCGCCTTCTGACACTTCGCAGTCGATGCCCTTCAACACCTCCATGGACTGGTTGCCCATCTGGTAAGATTTTCGAATGCCTTTAAGAGAAATCACGCCCCGAAGATAGGTTGGTCGCTGTGCACAGCTCCATTCAAGAATCCAAATCCTGTGAAAACATCCATTCACGCGCCCCAAGCATCTGCGGCTGCAGAAATACATCGGTCCCTGAAAAAGGAACAACCGTTCGAAACGCTTCTTGCAGCTTCAATAAACGAGGAGCCATTCCCGATTCATTGCGTAAACTAGCCGCTTGAGCAGCGGTGAGACACTCTACAGCTAACACCTGCTCCACGTTATCCAAGACTTTCCACAATTTTAGGGCGCCATTGGCTCCCATACTCACGTGATCTTCTTGTCCATTGCTGCTGTCGATGGTATCCGAAGAACTGGGTGTGCAGAGTTGCTTGTTTTGTGAGACCAGCGAAGCGGAAGTGTATTGAGCAATCATCAAACCGCTATTCAGACCTGGATTGGATGAAAGAAAAGCCGGCAACCCTTGTTTTCCAGACAATAATTTGAATGTACGACGCTCAGAAATGCTGCCCCATTCGTGAGCCGCCAAAGCGAGAGCATCTAAATGCAATGCGAGAGGCTGTCCATGGAAGTTTCCCCCACTCAGAATTTGATCCAACTCAGGAAAAATCAGAGGGTTATCGGTGACCGCATTCACTTCATTTTCAAAAACTGTTCGTGCCGCGAGCAGTGAGTTGCGAGAAGCCCCGTGCACCTGCGGTGTGCACCGAAAGGAATAGGGGTCTTGCACTTGTTGTCTCGGTTTCTTTTGCCATTCACTGCCCTCTAACCATTGGCGCACATTCCCGGCGACCAATTCCGCTCCTGCTTGGTTGCGCACCTGATGAATGCAAGCTTCAAATGGTTCCGGTCGACCCATCCAAGACTCGAGCGACCATGCGCACAAGGCATCCGCCCACTGAGCGATGCGTTCCATCCGCTTGATGGCCATGACGCCATAGCCCAACATCAATTGCGTTCCGTTGATCAAGGCCAAACCCTCCTTTGCACCAAGCTTTAACGGCGACCAACCTTTGGCCGCCAAAACATCTACAGCCGGCACTGGAACACCATCAATCTTCACTTCACCTTCACCAATCAGGGGCAACACCATGTGCGCCAGTGGAGCAAGATCGCCACTCGCTCCCAGTGACCCTTGGCTTGGAATCACAGGAAAAACACGCTCATTAAGATGATCGATTAAACGTTGAATCGTTTGCAGTTGAATTCCGCTGTGTCCTTTTGAAAGCGCCTTGACCTTGAGGAGCAACATCGCCTTGACGATTTGTTCAGGGACATCATCGCCAACCCCACAAGCATGAGAAATGAGCAGATTGCGTTGCAGTTCGCTCAGTTGGTCCGAATTCACGCGGGTGTGAGCCAAATCACCGAATCCTGTATTCACCCCGTATATGGTTGGCTCTGAAGAATCATCCAATCGTTTTTCGAGGTATTTCCGGCATTCGACGACGGCTTGTTTAGCCTCTTCAGAGAGGACCACTTCACTTGTGGAATCCACCGCGTCCCAAACCGACTCAAGGGACCAATGATTAAGGTTCAGTTCATTTACTTTCACCCTTCGAATATAATGCCATTGTCACCGTTCAAGGCGTCTTATCTTCGAGCCTGTAAAAATGCCAGCCATGACCCCCCATTTTCGAGCGATTGCCTTTTGCTTGTGCACATGCTTTCTCTTCTCGCAATCACACCCACTCAAAGGGCAAAAAACCCTAGATTCAGAACAGCAAAGCGTTTTCAGTTTTGATGCCATCTCAAGTGAAACACTTGACAACGGGCTGACTCTATCCTTCATTCAAAATTCTGAATCCAAAGACGATGCCCTCGCTTTGCATTGGGAGTACACGCCAGGCGTGGCCCAAAATCTTGCGGGATTGCGCTCTGCTCACATGCGCTGTTTGCTGGAAACTCTCAAGAATCAAATCACTGCATATCCAGCATTGGATTGGGCAACGCTCGAAGTCAGCGCAGACGGTGACCTTCTCACCCTTCTACCCACATCAGAAGACTTTCCAGAGGTTCTAGAATGGCTGGCCAACACGATAACATCATTTGAATTGGAAGCCGCCACCTGGTCTGAAGTCGCGACTGCAATGAAAAATGAATTGCAAGAGCGCGGTGCTTTTTCTGGAATAAATCCCATCGATCAATTGATGAAGCATCGGTTGTTTTCCAATCAACACCCCTATGGTGAGCGTCCCAGCGCCTCGTCGGTAAACGCCATCCAGCTTGAAGACATCAAAGCATTCCATCGAAAATACTACCTACCCAACAACTGCCATCTTGTTTTCTGCACCCCTGCAGGCATTCAAAATTTACAGGCAAATGCAACCAACTTCTTCAAAGATTGGAAAGCACGATCTGTCCCTGCAGCAAGTCTGGCACGCCCGGGTGTTGGACGCTACAATGAAGTTTCTTGGATTACATCCGACAACACTGAATTTCTGACATTTCAAGTGGGTCATGTCATGAGGCTCAAACCCGAAAATGACGACGAATGGATTTTAACAAGCTTGGCCAATGTCATTCGTGAGCGTATTCAATCCGTGCTTGAATCCAGCGCTCAAATCGAAGTAAATTTCGAATACGACAAGAGCATGGGGCAATTCATCATTCGTGGGAGTCATATTGCTGGGAGCCGCATTCTCGTCAACATTCAAGAGATTCTTAACGTGCTGCAGCTGATCACAGAAGAACTTCCGTCTGAAGAGGAACTAGCAGAAGCGCATGAACAATGGATAAAAGAACAGCATAGCCATTCAATGGATGCGACATTTGTTGCACAGGTGGCTGCATCGGGCCCGAGCAATGAGCGCCTCAAATCTGAAGAACAGATGCGAAATAGCCTCAGTGCAGTGACCCCCAATGATGTGCGCCGTGTAGCGAACAATCTTCTTCGTCCCCAAAGCCTGCAAATCGTCGGCACAGGACCGCAAAAAATTGGATTGGCCATTGGGGAATCCATCGATGGAAACGGAAACATCGACGAGTATACATCCGCTGGTGTGCTGATCGAGCCCTATTCGCCCGTACCCGGGCTCACACCTGACTCCATCTTTGATGCCTTTTACGCAGCTTGCGGTGGAAAGCGTGCATTCGAAGACTTGAACACATCACGCTCAGTTGTGCGCATGGACGCGGAAGGCGGAACGGTTTTTACGGTCACTACCGAGAACCAATACGGAATAAGGTTTGCCTCCTCGTTCGAAGCCAATGGCCAGGTGGTGATGGAAAATATCGTCACCATGGAAGAGGGCTTCAAGCGTCAAATGGACGTCAATCAAGCCATGAGCAGCAGGGAATACAGGCGGCTCAGGCCAGAACTTTATGCTGCGAGATTTCTGCACTTGGATGAACTCCAGGGCGAGGCCGAGGTTCTGGGCACCTTTGAAACCAATGGCACACTTCAGTATGTTGTGCGCATTCAGTTCGCCAACAACGTAGTTGAAACCCTGTTTTTCGATCAAACCTCGTCCATGCTCATCAAGGCAATTGTAGAACGCATGGGAGCCTCGGGGCCCAATCAAACAACATCTGACTTCGATGAATACAAAACGTACGATGGTTTAACTTTCCCCTCACGCATCACCCAAACGACCAATGGTCGTTCCGTTGAACTCGTTACGGAAGAAATGCGACTGAATGTCCGAATCAACTCAGATATCTTCGAGCGAAACTGACCCTTATGGAATCAAAAACACTTGTCAAATTAGAATCAATATCGGTTCAGCAAGCGGAGCATACGGTGCTCAAAGATGTCAATTTAACCATCGAAAGTGGCGAGTTGATTTACCTCATCGGCAAAACTGGCTCGGGTAAAAGCTCGTTGCTCAAGGCACTTTACGGTGACCTTCCCATCGCATCCGGGACGGGAGCAGTCTGCGGACATGATCTCACACAAGTAAATCGTAAAAACATGCACCTCTTGCGGCGAGACTTGGGCATTGTCTTCCAAGATTTTGCCTTGCTCCAGGATCGAACAGCCGAAGCGAACCTCGCGTTTGTGTTGCTTGCAACTGGCTGGAGTAAAGGTGCTGCTCTGGAATCTCGCATTCAAACTTGTCTCAAATCTGTTGGGCTTGAAACCAAGGGATACAAAATGCCGCACGCTCTGTCTGGCGGTGAGCAACAGCGCCTAGCCATCGCAAGATCTTTACTGAATGAACCACCACTGATCATTGCTGATGAGCCGACAGGGAACTTGGATCCAGAAACGACAGATGGCATCCTCGGACTTCTGCACGAGTTGGCTCAACAAGAACGATCCGTCTTGATGGCAACGCACGACCATCGAGCATGGCATAAATACCCCGGAAGAGTCATTGAGTGCATCGACGGAAAAATCACTCCCTATCAAAACAGTCCGTCATGAAACAAGGCGAGCGGCCGCTTTTGAGCATTGTCATTCCTGTCAAGCAAGACTTGGTCGGCCTCCAAAAAACCCTTGACATCTTGTTCCGACTGAGTGAGCAATCTCACAAGTTGGAACTGATTGTCATCGACGGAGGCGGCTGCGAACAAACCGCAACATTTTTGCTTCAGAATCAGCAGCGTATTCAACACATTCGCTCAAATGCTGACGCTGGAATCTACCAGGCGATGAATTACGGAAAAGGCTGTGCAACAGGCCGATGGGTTTGGTTTTGTGGCGCAGGAGATTTACCCAATGAAGCCACTTGGGAAATGATGCTCGTTGAAATGGAAGCATGGACGCATGACCAGCTGCACATCTTAGGAGTAGAACTCGGAGCCGACCGTGAAACTGGAGTCCCTGCGCATTATCCACCGCGTTGGGATGACTCGTTGATTTGGCGGAATACCACACATCACCAAGGTGTAATCTATCCGTTATCTGTCATTCAAGCCACTGACTTCGATCCACAATTTAGCGTTCTCGCGGATTATGCAGTGCATTTGCATTTTTGGGCCTCCGGACTTCAAGCCACCTTGCACGAAGTCACTTGGAGCCTCATCGAGGCCGGTGGCATCTCACGTCGATTTAGCTTGAGCCTTTACTGGCAAGAATGGCAACTCAAACGAAAAACGATTCGTGGGTGGCGCCTCCTCGCTCAGCCTTTCTGGTTGTTGATCAAATTTGGATTTAAAAAAACAGGAATCAGCCGATCGGGAGCGGCTTAATTATTCGACATCGCTTTAGCTATTGCCTCTGCAATCACATCACTCTCCGCCTGCCAATTCAATTTTTTCGATGCCTTTGCGCACTGATCGCTCCATTTTGTTCGAGGTGCGTTCATCACTTCAGTAACGGCCTCAGCGATGCTCTCTGGACCATGGTCTCGAATGACCACACCGACATTCCACTCCTCAACAATCCTTCGCACCTCTGGCATAGGGCTGGCAACGATTGGAATCCCTGCATGGATGTAGTCAAAGAGCTTGTTGGGTAAGCTGAACCAATAATTGCCATGCACACCACGGTCTAAACTGAAGCCCAAATCAGCTGCAGCCGTCAAGGTGCAAAGCTCATTGAAAGGCATCTTTGGTAGGCAAATCAAGCGTCCATTGAGCGCTGACTGTTGCTGCTGGGCCCATTCAAATTCTTCACCTGCTCCCACAACAGCCAAGTACCAATGAGGTTGCAAGCGCAAAGCCTCTACAGCTTGAATGACCCCTCTGTCCTTATCGAGGTAGGCGCCTTGCAAAATTGCAAACGTGGCTGCCTCCGGAATCTCGAGTTTGGTCCTCCAATCCACTTGATTTTGAGTCTGCGTGCGTTTGAGAGGCATATTTCGAACGACAAATGGCTTTCCCGACCGCGCATTGGGATACCGCTTCTCATAAGCTTCTGCGATTGAATCATTCACCGTGATAATCGAAGCAATTCGAGGAAACAACCAGCGTTCGAGGTTCAACCAAACATTGCGCTGCAAAGGTCGGCCCGTTAAACCGGCTGCCTCTGTGAAAAATTCATGGCTGTCATATACCAATGGAACACCGTGCCATTTGGCTGCTAAATAAGCCGGCAAAAGCGTATCCAAATCATTGGCCCAAATGGCACCGCAAGGGGTCCGCAGCATCTGAATCAATAATCGTATCTGCCAGGTGGCATAGAATAAAAATCCACTCTGGAATGGCAAAGACAGTCTCCTTCCATCGAATGGGATGGTCAACTCATTCGAAGAAGGCATCATTCGACCAATTAAGTAGGGCGACCAAGACAACTCCCTCAACGTCGTGCAAGTCTTGAGCACTCGTTGATCATGGTTGAGATCATTCGAGACCAGAACGGCTATTCGCCTCCCAGTCGGAGAATTCATTGAGTCAGCCATTCATTTCTTCGTGAACGCGACGCAATACCTTCTTGGTATATTCTGGAAAATCTGCATTCATCATCCATCCGAAATAGCCTGGGTTGGAGCTCAAGATGTCAGCCACCTTTTTCCCCTTGTGCTGACCGAAGTTGAACAGCACCTCATTGGCATCATCGTATATAAATCGACCCGCGAGATCGGCAAACCTCTGCCGTTGACAAAACACATGCAAGTCATCCATATCCGTGGGGACAGGACCAATGGACTCGTCGTCAGCGATCTTGACGGTTGTCTCAGGGTATTTGGCCAACTGTGCGATCAAGACTTCCAAGGTCGCCTCAGTGTCGGGCAATGCTTCGTGGGCACCTTCCAGTTCTTTGCCGCAATAAAATCGGTAAGCGGCGCGCAACGTTCGCTGCTCCATCAAGTGGAAGATATTTTGAACGTCAATCAGATTGCGGCCTTCAAGATCAAAATCTATTCCACTGCGCAAAAACTCCTCCGCCAAAAAAGGCACATCAAATCGATTGGAATTGTAACCACCTAAATCGCATCCTTCCAAGAACTCAGACATGCTTTTCGCAAACTGCTTGAAGGTTGGACGGTCTTCAACATCTGCATCGTATATGCCGTGAATCAAACTTGTTTCCAATGGAATGGGCATCCCCGGATTGATGAGCAGGCGGTGAGCCTCACCGCGAGCTTCAGGCTTTTTTTCGACTGTGCCATCGGGATGAACCTTGATCATTGCGATCTCTACGATTCGATCTTTGGACAAATCTGTACCTGTCGTTTCCAGGTCAAAAATGACCAACGGCTTTTTCAGTCTAAGTGTACTCAAATCCATAGCTCATTTATACGATAGGTCGGTCCAAGTCAAATCCCTCCAAGTAATCTGCTACGCGGCGCACAAAGCTTCCACCGAGCATGCCATCAACAACTCGATGATCATAGCTGTGGCTCAAGAACATCATTTGCCTCACACCGATGACATCGCCTTCGGGAGTTTCAATCACAGCCGGCTTCTTTCGAATGGCACCGAGGGCCAAGATTGCGACCTGCGGCTGATTGATAATCGGCGTTCCCATGACGTTTCCAAAGGTGCCTACGTTCGACATTGTGTAGGTTCCACCAGCCGTATCGTCAGGTTTTAATTTACCAGCTCTCGCTCGACCTGCCAAGTCGTTGACTTGATTGGCCAGTCCCACCAGACTCAGTTGATCCGCATTGCGAATGACGGGCACAATCAAGTTGCCCGAGGGCAACGCCGCAGCCATGCCGAGGTTGATTTGTTTTTTGATCACAATACGGTCACCATCGACACTTGCATTCACACCGGGAAAATCTCGAATGGCCTTGACAATGGCCTCTGCAATCATCGGTGTAAACGTCAACTTCGTTCCGTGCGCCTCTTGAAATGCTTTCTTGTTTCGGTTGCGCCACTCGACCATCCGGGTGACGTCTGCTTCCACAAAGCTCGTCACGTGAGGGCTCGTTTGCACCGAGCGCACCATATGATCGGCAATCATTTTGCGCATTCGGTCCATCTCAACGATTTCATCTCCTCCCGATACAGATACAGCCGGGCTTGATTGCGCGCTAGGCATGGCCTTTGGTGCCGCTTGAAGCGGAGCAGCCGGCACTGGAGCGGAGGCTGCAGGCGAGGCAACAGAAGCACCTCGTTGAGCGATGTAATCCAACATGTCCTTTTTCGTCACCCGCCCTTCCGCACCTGAGCCCGGTATCGTTTCCAATTCGATCGGATTGATTCCTTCAGATTGAGCGATGCTGCGTACCAAAGGTGAATAAAACCTTCCTGATGCCCCAAGTCGAGGAGGCATCTCCAACAACGGGGACTGCAATGCCTCCAAAACAGTTGATTCAGGAACTTCTGTCTTCACTATTTCTGGAACAGGCGTCTCAACCGGAGATGGTGCCGGTGTGGGCGTCGGAGCAGGCGCCTTCTTCGCTTGTGGGGCAGCAGCCGGAGCAGCGGCTTGTTCGCCTTCTGCTTCGACTTCAAATCGAGCAATTGCTTGACCTACTGCAACGGTGTCTCCTTCTGAAACGAGCCACTCAAGGAGCGTCCCGTCTTCAGGAGCGGGGACTTCACTGTCCACCTTGTCTGTGGCAATTTCGACCATCGGCTCGTCGGCCTCGACGCTTTCGCCTGGTTGGGTTACGAATTTGGTGATGGTAGCCTCTGCTACGCTTTCACCCATTTTTGGGAGAAGTATTTCAATTTTTGCCATGGCGATGTATTGCGCGGTGCGAAATTAAGGCTTCACGGATGACTCCAAGGTCAACCGTCCATCTATAATCGCGAACATAAGCCAAAAGGGTTCTGTGACGGGCTCGATTGGAACCTGAATTCGATCTGGAAAATACGTATTTCTGAAGCCGAGAATCATTCGCAAAATCGTCAGGGATCCCAACCCACGTGCGCTTTGCAATGAGAACATCCACAGCCGACAAAATCCAAGTTGCTCTTCCAGCCACCAAAAATAATGGGCTCAAACAGACAACACTCAATGCCAGAAAAACATCAAAAGTGCGCTTGATTCGCTTCGCTCGAGGGAGATGAATGGCGCGAGGCCAATCCGAAATAGAGCCCAACTCGGGACCACCAACCCCCACAACATTGCCTCCCTCAGTCCAAGCAATTCGAAAATGGATATTTGAATTAGCAACGCCCGTCATGGCCGAAATCTTCTGAGTGGCTGTCAGTTCCCTGCCACTGAGGATGACTTCGTTGATTCGGTGAATTCGAATCACTTCATTTAAATCACTCAGACCTCCCAAGAATGCAACTCCATCTCCAGCAAGCCCATTTGCAGTGGCATTGCGATCCCCCGGATGCAACGCTCGAATCTTTCGAGTCGTTGACACGCTCGGTGGCTCAAGCTCTGCAATTAAGCTTTCAATGGCTTCGAGCTCTGTCGGGC
Organism: uncultured Flavobacteriales bacterium; assembly: GCA_965661575.1. GTDB lineage: Bacteria > Bacteroidota > Bacteroidia > Flavobacteriales_D > Sanyastnellaceae > UA16. The sequence continues at coordinate 46,819 of CBFIEJ010000008.1, forward strand.
TCGATATGAAAAGCCTGCGCTTCTGCCCCCCTTCGTTCCACCCCCTGCCCTTGTCCCATCGCCATCGAACAGCCAATACAATGAGGGGCAAAATCAATGTACCAAACACCAAAATAGCACGGCTGAATCGCATGTTTTCAGGGAGCAACCCATAACCCGCCAGTAAAAACAAAGCTCCCATCAATACACCACGAACCAATGGCATCAACTTCCACGGCCGGTCGTATCCACCCTGAAACTTAAGTGCCAAGAGCCACAGTGCAGAGTATATCCCCGTAGCTGGCATCGCCCAGTTCCAGTCATATTGAATGTTTTTGAATGCACCGTATTGCATCAAGAAAACCAAAAGAGCTGACCAAAACAGACTGAATTCCAACGCGGGCAGTTTCACTACGCGCAGGACGCGAGCCAAGATGGCCAAAGATGCTCGGAAGTAAATCGCCAATTGAATTAAGCTCAGCATGGCTCGGGCATTCCCCCCTGAAAAATGAGTGCGCGCAAAAATCTGCATGGCCTTGTAAAAGACCAGAACGTAATTCAGCGAACCTTTTTTGGTGCTTTCTCCCTTGTAATGGATGATCGAAGTCTTCGTGAAAAAGTGATTCTCCCATCCTCCTTTCAACAGGCGCCAACTCAAGTCAATGTCCTCTCCATACATAAAGTAGGCTTCATCAAGAATGCCGACCTCATCCAAGGCCTCTTTTCGCATCCACATGAAAGCGCCACTCAAAATCTCGATGCGATGATTGTCGTCGGTACCGAGGTGCCCCATGTAGTATTGATTCAACTTCTTTGAACGCGGCGCCAACTTATAAAGTCCAGAGATTTTGCAGAACGCAGCCCATGGCGTTGGCATCCCGCGTTTGGATTCAGGCAGGAATCGCCCCATACCATCGACCATGGGCACACCCATTCCACCCAATTTGGGCGAAGCATCCGCATATTCAAGGCATTTACTCAGTGCATCTTCCGGTATAACTGTATCAGGATTGAGGAGCAACACCCAACGACCATTGCACTGTTCGATTGCGCGATTGTTTCCTCTTGAAAATCCAACGTTTTCATCCAAGGCAAGCAGCTTCACCTCAGGGAACTGTGTTCGCACCATCGCGCAACTCCCATCCACTGAGCGATTGTCCACCACCCATATTTCAGCCTTAAAACCACGTGATTTTAAATCGTGCACACTCGCGCGCACACTTTGCAGGCACTGAGATAAAAAGTGCTCCACATTGTAATTGACAATGATTATGGATACGTCCACGCCGTGAATTTAAAGCCAAACGAGGCGATCAGCCGAATGAAAACGAGATAATGGCTTCAATTGGTATACGGCAATCGTTGCCTCAAACTTTGAACCAACGTAGCCTCATCCGCATGCTGTAAATCCTCGCCCACTGCTATACCACGAGCAATTGAAGTGACTTTGATACTGAACGGGCTCAGTTTACGGAACAAATAAAAAGCCGTCGTTTCACCTTCCATCGTGGCAGGAAGTGCAAAGATGACCTCTCCCTCTTCCTGCGCAGCGATTGCAGTTGCCCTTGCAACCAAAGATTCAATGTTCAAGTCATTGGGTCCTACGCCTTCCATCGGGCTGATTACACCACCGAGGACATGGTATCGCCCTTGAAATTGCCCCGTGGCCTCGATGGCCAATAAATCACGGAGGTCCTCCACCACACAAATGACGTGCTCCTTGCGCAACGGGTTGACACAAATTGAACACTCTTGTTCCTCCGTGAGATTGTGGCAAGTTGAGCATCCACGAACGCCTTGTCGCATCAGCTGAAACGATTCTGAGAAAGAATTCACCTGATCATCTGAGCGACGCAAAAGATTCAAAACCAATCGCAAAGCAGTTTTCCGACCAATGCCAGGTAGCGATGCCATTTGGTCCACGGCCGCTTCGATGAGTCGCGAAGGAAGTTCCATGCGGCAAATTTACGATGTTGTCCCATCTTTGGCACATGAATCCGCAAATGGTCATTGGGGTGTTTATTGCCTACGTCCTCACCTTGCTCGCCATTGCTCGATGGACAAACCGCAGGGTCAAAACGAGCGATACAAGCCAGCATTTTTTTGCAGCAAATAAATCTGCACCTTGGTATGCAGTCGCGTTTGGCATGCTCGGCGCATCACTCAGCGGTGTGACGTTTATCAGCGTGCCGGGTTGGGTGGATAGCCAAGGATTTACCTACATGCAGATGGTATTTGGTTATTTGATCGGCTACGGTTTTATCATGGCGGTTTTGATGCCGCTTTATTACCGCATGGGTCTGACGAGCATTTATGGCTATTTCGCTTCTCGATTTGGAGTCAAAGCCTACAAGACGGGAGCGGCTTTTTTCATCCTTTCACGCGTCATTGGCGCTTCTTTTCGCCTGTTTCTGATCGCTCTTGTGCTGGACTTGTTTGTGCTCCAACCTCTGGGCTGGAACTTCCAGTGGAGACCCTTTAATCTGGTCGACATCCCACTGGGTTATGCCGCTTCAGTCGCCGTTATATTGGCTGTCATATGGAGCTACACTCGGCAAGGAGGACTGGGAACCATTGTGTGGACGGACACCCTGCAAACTGCGGCTATGCTGATTGCTGTGGTCTACTCTGCGAATGCCATTGTAGAAGCCCTGGACTGGTCTTGGTCGGAGGTTCCGACTCGCATCGCTGAGTCTCCTTGGAACCACTGGGTTGTTTGGGATGACTGGAAAGCATCCAATCACCTTGTGAAGCATTTGTTGGCAGGTGCATTTGTGGCCACGGCAATGACGGGGATGGACCAAGACATGATGCAAAAAAATCTGGCTTGCCGCAACCTAAAAGAGGCGCGCTGGAACATGGGAAGTTTTTCGATCGTTTTAGTATTCGTCAATGTTTTGTTCTTGGCTCTGGGTGCATTGCTCTACAGCTGGATCGAGATGAAGGGTATTTCGATCGAACGTGCAGACAGCCTATACCCCACTGTGGCTTTGGATGGTGGATTGGGAATTGGACTTGGCCTCATTTTTCTGATTGGCCTGCTGGCCTCGGCATTCAGCTCAGCCGATAGCGCATTGACCGCCTTGACGACTTCCGTATGTGTCGATTTACTTCACACGGAGGACATGCCCGTCGCACAGGCTTCAAGAAAACGAAAACAAGTTCACTTTGGAATGACCGTGATACTTTTTGGAGTGATCATGGCATTCAGCAGCGCCAACGACACCAGTGTTGTTGCCGCCATTTTCACGGCAGCGAATTACACTTACGGCCCCATTTTAGGATTGTTTGCCTTTGGGCTTGCGACGACTATGACGCCAAATGATCGACTCATTCCATGGGTTGCGATTGTCGCTCCTTTATGCTGCTATGGCCTCGAATCCTATTTGGATTCAACCTTTGCTTTCAGCTTTGGATTCGCACTTCTTCCTGTCAACGGTTTGATGACGTTTCTGGGATTGGCTGCTGCGTCTTCCACGTTGCGTAAAAAATGAATGTGCGGCCCTTTCGCATTGCAGCAAAACTTAAATTTGCAGCTTCAACGGCGTGAAAAATTTCTGAACTGATTGCTTGCCATGACGCAACGTACCTCTCAACTGCTCAACCGACTCTCTGAGTCCGCCACCATTGCCATGGCGAGAAAGGCGACTGAATTGAAAAAGTCAGGTGTTGATGTGATTTCACTCTCCCTCGGAGAACCTGATTTCGACACGCCTGAAATTCTGAAGGAGGCCGGCATTCAGGCTATAAAAGACAACATCACGCATTACACGCCGGTGCCTGGAATACTTGATGTACGCGAAGCAATCAGCATGAAGTTCAAGCGTGACAACGGCTTGGATTATGCCCCAGACCAAATCGTGGTTTCCAATGGAGCAAAGCAAAGCATCACCAACGTGGTTCTGTCGTTGGTCGACCCTGGTGAGGAGGTCATTCTCCCTGCACCCTATTGGGTGAGTTATGCCGACATGGTGGCACTGGCAGGTGGAACCTCAAAGGTTTTAGCAACTTCCATTGAACATGATTTCAAGATTCAACCCAATGCATTGGAGGCTGCTATCAACGACAAAACCCGCTTGTTGATATACTCATCCCCGTGCAATCCCTCCGGCTCCGTCTACACCAAGGAAGAAATTGATGCCCTCGCCGCGGTCTTGATCAAAAACCCGCACGTTTACATCATCAGCGATGAAATCTATGAGCTCATCAATTTCACTGGTCAGCACGCATCCATCGGCACGATTGAAGCCCTGAAAGATCGAGTGATCACAGTCAACGGTGTGTCCAAAGGCTTCGCCATGACCGGCTGGCGACTGGGCTATATCGGAGCGCCTGCTTGGATTGCAAAGGCTTGCTCCAAGGTTCAAGGGCAAGTAACGTCTGCACCATGCAGCATCGCACAAGTCGCAGCGGGAGCTGCCGTGACAGCAGATCCTTCCATCGCCGATGACATGAAAAAAGCATTCCTACAACGACGAGACATCATGATTGCAGGTTTGAGTGCGATTCCGGGTGTGAAAGTCAACAAACCCATGGGCGCTTTTTACCTTTTCCCTGATGTGAGTGCTTTGTTCGGAAAATCGGCAGGTGAACGCCGCATCAACGATGCACAAGACTTTGCCATGTATTTGTTGGAAGAGGCGAACGTCGCTACCGTTGGTGGTGGTGCTTTCGGAACGCCAGAGTGCATTCGTTTGTCATACGCCGCTTCTGAGACGCAATTGCAGGAAGCCTTGCGCCGAATTTCAAAAGCTGTTCAAGCGTTGCATTGAGCGCAGCGCATTACCTTCGTCGTATGGATGCTCTCAGTGCCTTACAGTCCGGACATCAGGTCACGGCACTCGTGATCGGTGACGTAATGCTCGACGCCTACATGGTTGGGCATGTCAATCGCATCTCACCGGAAGCGCCTGTCCCTGTTGTCGACGTTCGCACCAAGGAATCCCGACTCGGTGGAGCAGCCAATGTGGTGAAAAATTTGCTCGCCGTTGGAGCTGATGTTCATCTAGCAACTGTTATTGGCGATGATTCCGCAGGCAACACCATTGAATCACTTCTCACAACGCTGAGCGTTGGCTCCTCTGCGGTCCTTCGCAGTGCCGATCGACCGACCACCGTGAAAACACGGGTCATTAGCAACGGCCAACAATTGGTGCGCGTAGATGAGGAGGTCACCGAGGACATCTCTCCGTCGCTTGAACATGAACTCATTGCTCGGTGCAAGAGGTTGCTTGAATCCAAGAAACCTGACGTGGTCATTTTTGAAGACTACGACAAGGGTGTCCTCACAGACCGTGTCATCAAGACGCTCATTGCTGCAGCCAATGCACAAGGCATCAAAACAACCGTTGATCCCAAATTCGCTCATTTCTCCAGTTATCATGGCGTAACGCTGTTCAAGCCAAATCTCAAAGAACTAGGGGAAGGCATGGCCATGGCTATAGAAAAAACGAGTGACGGAAGCCTCGAACGAGCTGTCCACCGGATGCATGATTTGCTCCATCCCGTTTTTTCCATGGTGACACTCAGTGAGCGCGGTGTTTGCATTTATGGCCCTGACCATGACCAACCGTTTTGTCGTATCGCCGCCTTTGAACGCGAAATTTTAGATGTGAGCGGTGCGGGAGATGCCGTAATCGCTGTGGCGTCATTCCTACTCGCATTGAATGTGCCCATCATGGACATTGCCGCTCTCTCCAACCTTGCCGGTGGATTGGTTTGTGAGAAAGTCGGCGTCGTACCGGTCGAACTTGATCGCTTGAAAACAGAATGGATTGAACACCGTCATGCCATCGAGCCCGCTACCCTGTCCAAATGAAGCTTCAAGAAATCAGGGAACGGATCAATGTATTCTTATACGGCTCGAAAGAGCAGGTTTTGAGTGCATTGAAACTGTTCAACCTTGTGGTTTCCACCTCGGCACTTTTCGTTCTAGCGATCTACTATGGCTATCCAAATGAAAGCTCCACTGCAACGCAACTTCTCGGTTTTGTAAAAGGCACTTTTGCCTTTTATGTCGTGCAATACATCACGCGTATTCTTTACGATTACCATCCGTTACGCTTCATTCGCAAGACGTGGTTTGAAGCAGCGGTGATGTCCGTTTTGATCATTGAAGGGGCGAGCGATTTGTTGACCGGTGAACTGCTGATCAGTCGGTTTTCAGCCTCCATTGGATTCAACTCCATCTCAGATTTCAGCACCTTGTTCATTCAGGGCTACTTTTTCACGGTTGTGGTGGCAGAGTTGATTCGCGAGGGCTCCGTGCTTCCTCGCGTGCGGTTGAACCCTGCCATCATCTTTATCATGAGCTTTTTGGGCATTGTCACGACAGGAACGGTGCTCCTCATGTTACCTGAAATGACAACCGTTCCGGGCAGCATGAATTTCATCGATGCGCTTTTCACTTCGACCAGCGCCACCTGTGTTACAGGGCTCATGGTGGTAGACACCGTGACTTTCTTCAGCTACAAAGGGCAGGTCGTACTGCTCATTCTCATCCAACTTGGAGGCTTGAATTTGATAGCATTTGGTTCTTTCTTGGTGCTCGCGTCTAAATTTGGTTTGGGCGTCCGCCAACATGAGGTCATTGAGGATTTCGTCAACAAGGACAATTTCAACGCGAGCAGCGGCCTTTTGGGAAAAGTCCTGATGTGGTGCATTGGTTTCGAAGCGATTGGCGCACTTGCCATGTACCTTTCTTGGGGCGACAGCCTACCAGGTTTGAGCAATGGAAGAGCTTGGTTCTACTCGGTATTCCATTCCGTATCGGCTTTCAACAACGCCGGCATTTCACTTTTCACAGATGGCCTTTCGAACGATGTTGTTGCGGATAACTATGGCGTGCATTGGATCATCACCGCCCTGGTTTTCTTTGGAGCTTTAGGCATGGTAGCCATCTTCGATTTATTTGGATTCGATCGACTTCGTGAGCGGATGGAACAACCTTGGAAACACATCTCGTTTGCCACAAAAATCGCACTGTATTTTTCCCTTGGACTCGTCGGCATAGGGACGATCAGCTATTGGCTCTTGGAGCAAGGTGGCACCTTGGCAGGGATGAGTCCTTTCGGCCAATTCACCACATCCGTATTTCAAAGTGCCACGCGCACCAGCGGATTCAATACCGTCGACATCGGTCAAGTAGGAGTACCTATGTTATTCTTGCTCATAATCTTAATGTTCATTGGTTCATCTTCAAGCTCAACAGGAGGTGGAATCAAAACATCCACGCTGTCCATCGTCTTGGCGGATGTCTGGCGGACAGTGCGAAGCCTGGATCATGTCCAGCTATTCAAGCGAACCATACCTGATGTTTTGCGTTCCAGAGCCTACAGCGTGTTGCTTTTCTTCCTGGTCGGAAACACGATCGCCATTTTCATGTTAACCATCACGGAAGAGGCAATTTTAAACACAGAAGGCAGAGGTATTTTGGATCTCATTTTCGAAGAAGTAAGCGCCTTTGGCACCGTTGGACTCAGCACGGGCATCACGCCTCTGTTGAGTACACCTGGAAAGGCAATCGTCATGGCTAGCATGTTTATTGGCCGCGTTGGAACCCTCACCGTAGCATTTGCGCTGGGAGGGAAATTGTCACAAACGCACATCAAATACCCTGAAGGCCACACAATGGTCGGATAACACATTCAACATGGGAACCCGAATTACGCCATACTCTGCTCCAGATCAAGAGTCCAAAAAAGAACAAGTCGCCCGCATGTTCGACAACATTGCACACAGCTACGATTTCTTGAACCACCTTTTTTCATTTGGCATTGACGTACTCTGGCGCAAAAAGTCCATTCGAATTCTCAAAAGGCACTTGTCTTCTCAGAAGATTGATGGGGATGCGAAAATCATGGATATGGCGACCGGCACAGCAGACTTTGCGATCGAAGCCGTTCGCATGGGATTGACCGAAGTGCACATTACAGGCGTCGACATTTCTCCAGGTATGCTCGACGTTGGGCGACAGAAAATTCGAAAGCGCGGCTGGACCGAAAAAATAGAATTGATGGAGGGAGACAGCGCCCACCTACCCTTTGACACCGATACATTCGATGCCTACACCGTTGCCTTTGGTGTGCGGAACTTTGAGCACCTAGACGAGGGGTTGGCAGAAATGCACCGCACCTTGAAGCCCGGTGGATTGGGCATTGTATTGGAGTTTTCCAAGCCACGACACTTTCCAATGAAGCAGTTGTTTGCTTTTTACTTCCGTTTCATCATGCCCACCATCGGCAAACTCGTTTCGAAAGATGCCGCGGCTTACACCTATCTTCCTGAAAGCGTGCAAGCCTTCCCCGAAGGTGATGAGTTTCTAAAAATCATGAAATCCTGCGGTTATACCAACTGCAAGTGCATCGCCCTAACCGGTGGCATTGCGAGCATCTACACAGGGATCAAATGACCATTACAATTTGGCCTTCGCGGCTCGCCGGATCTGTCCATGCTCCCGCTTCCAAATCTGTGATGCAACGTCTTGTAGCTGGTGCTTTACTGAGCCGTGGGACATCAACGCTGCACAACTTGTCGGAAGCCGATGATTGCACAGCGGCACTGATGATGGCTGCGCAACTTGGTGCTGAAATAGAATTGGGTGAAAACCATGTTTCCATTTCAGGAATCGATGGTAAGCCAAAAATACGCGAAGGCGTTTTGACTCCAATGGAATCAGGCCTTGGCGCTCGTTTGTTTGCGCCCATCGCGGGGCTGGCCTCCCCTCCTATTCAAATGGCCGCAGAAGGCAGTCTGCGGGGCCGCCCCATGCATGAAATCATCGACGCCTTTCACGACTTGGGTGGAAAGCTCGAAGGGACCGACGGTACTTTCCCCTTGTCATTTGAAACAGCAATCACCGGTGGAAAAGTACAATTGGATGGGTCTGTCAGCTCCCAATTCTTGACCGGACTATTGATGGCTCTGCCCTGCGCATCAAATGACTCGCTCATTGAAGTTCATAACCTCGTGAGCAAGCCTTATGCGTCGATGACCCTTGAGATTCTCGAAGATTTTGGAATTGAGATTGAGTGCGACGAAGCATTGACCACATTTTCAATCCGTGGTGGGCAACAATACAAAGCGATGGAAGCCGCAATTGATGGTGACTGGTCGGGGGCTGCCGCACTGGCTGTAGCAGGGATGCTGTGCGCCGAACAAAGTCTCCAAATCGAAGGACTCAACAGCCAATACACGCAGTCCGATGAGGCCATCCGCGGGGCGCTCTTATTCGCAGGCGGTGCTCTTTCGGGAACTGAGACGGGCATCCAAGTCGCTCAACGGCCCGTAAGGGCTTTCTCCATCGACCTCACCGATGCACCAGATTTATTCCCTGTGCTTTGTGCACTTGCTTCATTCGGGAAAAAGCCGAGCACACTAAAAGGCATACACCGACTGATTCACAAGGAATCTAGTCGCGCTCAAGTGCTGCGCGATGAGTGGTCTAAATTCGACGTGAAAATTGAGCTTGATGACACAGCGGATACCATGACTGTGCATCCGTGCAAGGGGAAATTCAAGCAAGGCTTAGTGATCAACTCTCACGAGGATCATCGCATTGCAATGGCGGCTGCAATTATGGGACTTCGAGGAGACCAACCTATCGCCATCGAAGGAGCTCAATGCGTCGCAAAAAGTTATCCAGAGTTCTTTGACGACCTCGAAGTGTTAGGTGCTCAACTGAGCATGAATAACAAATGAATCCAATTTATTGAACACAAAAAAGCCCCTTTGAAAGGGGCTTTTTTATTTGATAAACAGCTACGCTTACTCTTCACCCACTCGCGAGACAGAAAAGCTGTACGAAACAATCTCAATCGTAGTTCCCGCCGGTAGGACAGTAATTTCAATTTGAATGTCTTCATTGTCATTGTTCGCCTCAAAAGACATGCTTGAATTGAGATGATGAGAAAGACTTCCTGTCTCCCCAAATGCACCAATTCCGTGTACCACCTCTGAATCTGAGGCCAGGGTTCGAGTGGTTGTGAAATACTCTTCGAGGACATCTCTGTTCTGAACTTCAACGGTCACAAATGCATCAGTCGCAGATGTGTTTTGCAGCTCTATAGTAAGCGAGTATTCATACATTCCGGCATCAGTGAGATTCATGTGATGGCCGGGATCAGATTGAATAGCGTAAGGTTGATTCGCAATGTCCACTGGATTTTCAGCGGCTTCAGAAAGCTCTGCGAAGTATCCATTTGAATTGCCTGAGTTCAACAGGTCAACTCGCTCTGTCGTTCCTGGGGATGCCGATCCTGTTATCGCTTGATTGATCCCACCTGTGACTTTAAATACTTTATACGTTTCATTGAAAGGCGCTGTATTCGCCAAAGAGTCCAGTTGGCCATAGGTCACAAATTCGTCATCACCTGTTGAGCGAGGACCTTTCACATCGCCCGTGAATTCAGCAGAACCATCCTTTCTTATGATCAATGCGTTGCTTCGTGCATCATCTGCTGTTCCATTTCCAATGACAAACAATGCATCTGGAGCTGAAAAAGCTGTTGCAGAAGTATCAGAAAGCAATCCAAGAGATAATGTGTCCACATAGGTGCCAAATTGAGTCTCCGCATACGTTCGTGCTTTCGAATCATAGGCCCCAGCGATTGATACAGCGCCCGAAGATGTCGAATTATAACCACTCGCTGTTGAATGCCAGCCAGATGCGGTTGAACCCTGTCCAGATGCCAGCGCATTACTACCGGAGGCCGTTGACGATTCTCCTGAGGCAGTCGCATGATATTGCGATGCCGTTGAGTTACGTCCAGAAGCCAGAGCGTGGGTATATGAGGCCGTTGACGATTCTCCTGAGGCAGTCGCATGATACCGCGATGCCGTTGAGGAATAACCTGAGGCGACGGCGTGATGGTAAGATGCGGTTGAGCCCATTCCAGATGCCAGCGAATGGCTACCTGAGGCCTTTGACTGTGCACCTGTTGCAGAGGTATGCCAGCCAGATGCGGTTGATTCCTGTCCAGATGCCAGCGAATGGCTACCTGAGGCCGTTGAAGTTCCACCTGTTGCCGAAGCATGCCAGGCAGATGACTTTGAACCCGCTCCAGATGCCAGC
>CBFIEJ010000009.1:0-57107 GCA_965661575.1 uncultured Flavobacteriales bacterium
TCTGTCCCGGAAACAGCATAGAGCTCAACGTATCAGGAGCACCCAATGCCACCTACACCTGGGAGCCTGAGGACTTCCTCGAAAACCCCAATGCTGCCACTACCCTCTGTACGCCAGACTCCACAATGACGTATGTAGTGAGCTACGAAGGTTTTTGCAATGCCACAGTATCGGACACCATCGAGGTAATTGTAGCTCAATTAGAAGCAGAATTCACCACCGATCCAAGCAACGTCCTAACATGTGCGACTCCTGTCATCAGCTTGCAGGCCAATTCAAACTTTCCCTCCGGCGTTGATTTTTCCTGGGGCTCGAACGATGCCGACAACAACTTCCAATCCAATCAGTCATCGACCAGCACTGACGAAGCTGGTAATTACTGGCTCATCGCGGATTTTGATGATGGCGCATGCACCGACAGCTTGGCATTTGTAATCGAGCTCGATACTCTGACTTACCAGTCTTCTTTGAGCTCAGATTTCCCCACCATTAACTGTGCCGTTGATACGGTCATGATTGAACTTTTAGCCAATGGCAATGACGCCTTGTTCGAGTGGTCAAGTCCAGATGGTGCCGATTTCATCTGGACGAATGAGCCGTTCGAATTGCTCACCACGACAGCTGGAACATGGGAAGTGCAGACCACGAATCCTGGCAACGGATGCACTTCAACGGCTCAAATTATTCTAGATGAAGACTTCACCTTTCCGCAAGTAGAGGCAGGGTATGCAGACACCCTGACCTGCTCAAATCCAACCAGTCCGATTTACGAAGTCAGTTCAACTCCCTTGGATTATACCTCTGAACTTAGTTGGACATGGGACCAAGGTGCTTTGAATGCCCTCGATCCATATGCACCAACAGCCCTTGCACCCGGAACGTACTATTTGACCGTTTTATTGACGGAAAACGGATGTTCCGGGCAGGATTCTGTTGTGGTGTTTCAAGATCCCGAGGCCACAATCGACGCAAGTTCAGCGCGCTTCCCGAACGTCATATCCCCCAATCGAGATGGCTACAACGAGCGATTAACGCTCTATCTTGAAGCGTACCCAGACTTCCCACTACTCTCTATTGTACAAGACTTCAAACTATCCATTTTCAATCGCTGGGGCAACCTCATCTATAGCAGTCAAGGCAGCCCCGTTGAATGGGACGGCCGGCTGAATGACGAAGATGTCGCGGAAGGGTTTTATTACTACAAAGTCGAATACCTCATCGTTTGTGGCGAGGAACAACGTGGCACAATCTCAGGCGGGTTTGAATTGTTTCGATGACGATTGCGAGATTAGCTCGAACCATTTCATCAAGGTTTAGAGGCCTTCGAGCTGACGTAAAAAATCGTCCTTCGTGAGGATTGGAATCTTGTATTCAACACATCGCGCGTACTTGGCTGCACCCATTTTTGCATCGGCCACCAAAAAATCGATGCGCGGATTCACGGACCTCCGATTCATAAGTCCCGCCTTGCTTGCCAGCATTCTCAATTTCTGCTTTTGAGCGTTGTCAAAGCCACTGATTACATAAGATTGTCCCTTTTCCATGACTTGCAACTTTGCCGTTGTCTTCCAAGTCACTAATTCATGCAAGTAATCCGCGTGTTTTTTGGGTGTCGCATATTTTGCACGGACAATCAAACGGTTCGGGAATTGAGGAATCGTGTGTCGCTGCCAATGATGCTGCGCAACCAATTCATCCCACGATGTAATTTTCTTTTCAGAAGCGATTTGCTCAACCACAGCTGAGCAAACGCGCGCATCACTCTCGGGGTTGTGATGATCCAATTCCCAATCGAACATCCGCGCAAGGCTCTTGATTCCGTGTTTTTCAATCTCAGGCCAGGCTTTTCGAGCCAAATCAAGCGTACAGTAAAATGGTGCCGTTGCAGCGTCTTTCATTTGATGATGCGAAAACGCATGCCCCAAATGCTTGCACTCGACTTGCGAAGCATTGTGTGCGATCAACGGAATACCTTCGAGGTGTTCAGATACCCGGGACCAGACCTCAGGGAAACTGGGCGCAGACAAAGCGTCCTTCAAGGAATACGACAAATTCCAACGCTGCCAATCACCAAAAGCCGGAACCACCGGTCGAATGAGAGATCGGAAAGAGAAGATTTCCTTTCCGCTTTCCATGATCACAAGCCCTATTTCGCAGATGTTACCCACATCACTTGTAGCACACTCCAAATCTATGGCTGCATATTTGAATCCGTCTTTCATGCTGTCGTTTTACCTGCCGCTATAATTTCAGATAGTCCCTCGTAATCAATGATTGAAACGCCCAATTGCTCGGCCTTTGTCAATTTAGATCCTGCCTTCTCACCCGCGACCAAAAAAGTTGTTTTTTTACTGACCGACGAGGTGACTTTGCCAGTGTGTTCGCGGATCAAATCTGCAACATTTTCACGGGAAACAGGATGCGTCCCAGTGATCACGAACGTTTTCCCTTCCAGTGCATCGCTTCCCTGGCGTTGACCTTCGTCACTCGCAGCGGCTAAGTTGACTCCGGCATTGCGCAATCTTAGCATCAAATCAAGATTGCCTGGCTGTTGAAAAAAGGCCGTAACACTTGCTGCTATTTCAGAGCCAATGCCGTGTATTGCCGAGATGGCATGCTCATCTGCGCGGGACAATGCGTCCATAGATCCAAATTCAATGGCCAACAAAATCGCAGTCTCAGCGCCTACATGTCGAATTCCAATCGCGTACAAAACACGAGCGAACGGCTGATCCAATGAAACATCTATGGCATCAAGGAGATTGGCGAGTTCGACTTTCCCTAATCGTTGTCGACTCCGCGATGACAATCGTCGAACACACACTTCAAAAAACGCCCAGTCCTCATCCGTAACTCCCCAGCCGTGATCCTGCCAATTGAGGCTTGTTTCACCCTGCACCAGCTCATCCGCAAACTCCAACTCTGCTGCACGCGCCATGATGTCCGCAGCCATCGGGAATGACGAGATGACCAAAGCCAAAAAATTCTGCCACTCTGACCCAAGCAAAGGTGCACTCGGCATTCCCAGCGCCTCCATCGCTGAATGATTACCGGCTTCGGATTCAATGTAGGCCGCTGCGATTGTTTTGCGATTGATTGAAGTCGATTCCGGCTGAGAAGGTCGTTTACCGGAAGCCGTACGATAGTTCCAATTCGCAATGCTTTGAAGGCGCTGCAGGTGGAGATCTACGGCTGAGACCGGCGAATCCATTGATTTGTATTGAACCGCTTGCACTCTCCAAGATTCAGTGCACCGAGAGCGCATGTCGTATAAATCTGCGAATGTTGTGACTCCGCCCTTTCGCACGAGCAAATCAATGATTTCAGGGCCCATGCCATCGATATTCATAGCCTTGCGGCTGACAAAGTGCTCGATGCGTCCCCTGATCTGAGGGGGACATCCTTCTGCATTGACACAATAATGCTTGGCCTCTCCTTCCTTCCGAATCAATACGTTCATGCACTCGGGACAGTGAGTCGCATAATCCAGAGCGACACTGCCGACCGGGCGCTCTGTCAAATCGACACCCACTACTTTGGGAATGATTTCTCCGCCCTTCTCCACCAACACCGTGTCACCTTCTCTGATGTCTTGAGCTTTAATCTGATCAGCATTGTGCAAGGAAGCACGCCGAACAGTGGTTCCTGCAATCAGCACCGGCTGCAATTCTGCCACAGGTGTAATTGCTCCCGTCCTGCCTACCTGGTAAGTCACACGTTCAAGTAACGTTGATTGCTGCTCAGATTCAAATTTGAAGGCAATGGCCCATCTTGGGGATTTGGCGGTCATTCCAAGCTCACGCTGTTGATCAAATCGATTGACCTTGATGACCAATCCATCAATTGCAAAGGGCAAATCGCGTCTTGCCTCGTTCCAATGGTCAATGAAATCCATAATGCCTTGAACATTGTTCGTGACCTCTACCATTCTCTTCTGCTCATCCGGAATGGGGAAACCCCATTGTTGAGCAGATTGAATAGCATCGCGATGGGTTGGAACG
The DNA here is from genome assembly GCA_965661575.1 of uncultured Flavobacteriales bacterium. Classification (GTDB taxonomy): domain Bacteria; phylum Bacteroidota; class Bacteroidia; order Flavobacteriales_D; family Sanyastnellaceae; genus UA16. The sequence continues at coordinate 4,002 of CBFIEJ010000009.1, forward strand.
TCCGAAGGCTGCCCCACCAAGCCGTAGAGCATGCAATCCAATCCACGTGAAGCAACGACCTTGCTGTCTTGGCTTTTCAACGTTCCTGCCGCTGTATTTCGTGGATTGGCAAAAAGTTCTTTGCCCTCGCTGAGCTGCACAGCGTTGAGCGCATGAAATCCATCCCAAGGAAAAAAAATCTCCCCACGTATTTCCAATGATTCCGGCGCCTCCGATTCAAGCACGAGCGGAATCCGCGGAATGGTTCTTACGTTGGCTGTGATATCCTCACCTACGGTGCCATCTCCACGCGTCAAGGCTCGTACCAATCGCCTGTTCTCATAATGCAGACTGATGGCTACCCCGTCGTACTTCAACTCCATCACAAACTCAACAGATTCTCCTTCTAAGATCTTATCGAGACGCTCTGCCCATTCAATGATCTCATCGGAATGATACGAGTTGGACAATGAAAGCATCGGCTGCGCGTGTGGCACCTTCTCAAATTTATCGGTGAGGTCACCTCCGACCCTCTGGGTCGGCGAATTGACATCCTTCCACTCCGGATGCTGGATTTCCAGTTGCACCAAACGATCGAGCAACGCATCAAATTCACGGTCTGTAATTTCCGGATTGGCTTCGACGTAATACTTTCGATTGTGCGCATGCAATTCGGCCCGAAGCGTTTCGATTTCAAGCTTGATTGAATCCGCAGTATTGAGCCCATTTGCCATGGTTTAAATTTAAAGCCATGGGAGGTCAAAGCGAAGAAATTCCGACGTTTTCCGATGGAAGAAATTCACAATTCTTTCGGAAAACATCCTGTGACTGCATCGCTTCTCTTTCGACCAGTCGCCATCTTTGGAACCATGCACGTTCGCCGAACTCTCAACAGGATCCAACCTACAGCCTCACTTGGGAATTCCATCTTCATCATGGTTTCAATCATGGTTCTAATCGTGCTTGCCACTGGATGCTCCGCTCTCAACAGAAATACGCGATCCACTGTACGAATCGATGATGCGCAAGCCCAAGACATCACGCTATTGAAAGATGCTTGGGACTGGAGCACTGGCTTCCACTACCAACCAATTGGAGAGGGAGTGGGAACAGTTGTGTTGAACAACACAGAAGCGGTGCACCTGATTCGGATGGAACGCCCTGGACATTATCCAGATGTGCAGCCGCTATTCCCCCAACAGTTGAATCCAATGAAATTTGCAGATGCCGCTGGACTGATTGCCTCTTCGGCAATTGGCGGCCTCGCTCTCGGCAGTTTCGAACAGCCCAAGCTTGCCATTGCCGCATTCGGCACAGCAGCACTCAGCGCTGGCGGAATCTTCTCGAAGCCCCGCAAAGTATTTGCTCGTTCCTATTCATTTGCGCCGCTCAAGCCTTATCCAATCGCTCAACCAGAGCGACCACCGCTGCGAGTTGAAGGATTTCATATGGACATCCCTGAAGGTGGTCACTCCTGGATGTATTTCCAAAACATCGAGCGCTACGAAGACAATCGGGTCGAGTTCATCAGCTCTTCAGATGAACCCGTCCAGATTGAATACTCCAACTTGGATGAAGACTTGAATGATGCTTTGAAAATGCAAGGCTTTTTCCCTGAAATGATGGATGGCATGTTTCACAAGGGGGATGCCATTCTTTTAGATGGCCAACTGTTTGAAGTCAACGAACACCGCGTTCAAGGAATTGTGCGTTACAACCTGAAGACGGCGTGGTGGCTCTACAACGCATTTGGTTTGGAAACAGACACGGTTGTCATTGAAAACCAATCCAACTGGTCCCTTTACAATTTTTCTGACCCAGGGTTTGATCGTGACTTGATTGCGGAAGCCATGGTGGAGTCCATGTTTCTTGCCATCGAAAAACCAACGTTGCAAAAACGATTGGAACGCATCGAGAATCTTGAGGAGGAATGGAAGAAAGATTGGCAAACCCTTTCTTTACCGGGCAATGCTCTACCAGCAGGTAAAGTCGCATCAGCACTGGAATCAGTTGTCACTGTGGCCGCCGATGACGGTCATGGAAGTGGATGCATCATCAGCTCAAACGGCTACATCGTGACAAATCAGCATGTGGTTAGCGACACCGACTTGCCCTACACCGTATACTTCAATTCTGGAGCCTCATCAGCTGCTGAAATCGTGAGGTATCACCCCGTTTATGATCTCGCATTGCTCAAAGTAGACACCACAGGATTGACCCCTTTTGCACTCGACCTATCGGAAACCATAAATGTCGGGGAAGAGGCCTACGCCATGGGCACTCCCTATGACATCGATTTAGGTGCCTCCGTGACAAAAGGAATCATTTCTGGAAAACGAAAAGATGGAGAGCGAACACTCATTCAGACAGACGTGAGCATAAGCCCAGGAAACAGTGGAGGTGCGCTCATCAATGCCGAAGGGGTTTTGATTGGAGTGGTCAATGAGAAAGTTCTGGGATTGGGCGTAGAAGGAATCGGTTTTGCCATTCCCACCCATGTCATCGAAGAGGCCCTCTCAATCGAATTTCAGAATCAATAATCTCAACGCAAGCGGGCGAAAACCATTCGCCAATTGCCTTGAAGATCCTTCTTCCGCTCTATGTCTGTCCAAAGGTCAGCAGAAAATAAGTCGCACACCGATTGGGTGAAATCACGGTGACACTCAAAGCCCAATATACCTCCTGCATTGAGCCATCCGCGCGAAGCGCAACCCTCGACAATGGCCTGATAAAAGACCAACGGGCTCTCATCTGGTACGAACAAGGCCTCGTGCGGTTCTCGATCGGTGACACGCTTCTCCATGGAATTTTTCTCTGAATTCGGAATGTAGGGAGGGTTTGAAGCAATTGCATCAAATGGCTGTTCAGGCCAATCCATGGAGCTGTCGAGCACGTCTTGCTGCCGCCACTCAACCCTAAGCCCCATTGCTTCGGAATTGGTTCTCGCCTGATTCAAAGCACTTTCCGACGCGTCAATGCCTTCCACATCGTCCAAAGGTCGTTGCGATTTCCAAGCGAGGGCGATGCAGCCTGAGCCCGTTCCAATGTCCAAAAAGCGATGAGAACCGTCCGTTTTATCTGATTGATTCAACAGCTCTCGCACCAGCTCTTCCGTCTCAGGACGAGGAATGAGCGCACGACTGTCTGCCGTCAGTTGCAGCCCCATGAAATGAGCTTCCTTCAATATATGTTGCACGGGCTCACCCTCAGACCAGCGATCGGCAAGTATACTCAATCTTTCCAACTGAGATTCCGAGGCTTGCCAACGTTCAGCGATTCGTTGACCGCGATCGAGGCCCGAAACATCATCAAGCAACAAGCGACAAACCGATTCGGTCTCCCTTGAAGGAATTGAAGACGACGGTTCTAGCCGTTGCGCCATCCAAAGCTTTACAGCTTGATATGTATTCGATGCAGGCCAAGGCCCTCTCCCACGCCGGATGTCTCCATCTGCTGGCTTCGACTCATCCACGTTTGAAAGGTTGATTGCCCGTCAAGAACTGTGCCGTTGCCAGGTTGGTCGCCAAAGGAATATTATGCACATCACATTGACGCAGCAGCATATTGATATCCGGTTCATGCGGATGCTTGCCCATTGGATCTCTGAAAAAAATGACCGCATGCACATTCCCTTCAGTGATTCGCGCTGCAATTTGCGCATCTCCACCGAGTGGACCACTCGCCAGACATTCAATGCCGATGCCTTGCTCCGCTATCCTTCCTCCCGTTGTTCCTGTTCCTACCAGATTAAAACCGTCAAACCAAGATCGGTTCTGAACCACAAATTCAACGAGCTCATTCTTCTTTCCGTCGTGTGCAATCAGCGCAATGGTCGCGTTTTTCATCGTTTTTTCAATTGAATTTCAATTGGATCTAACCCATACCGAAGCTGAATGTGGGGGAATCATTGCCACAGGTGATGCTGCAATGTCACCCCATACTGCATTCCATTTTGCTGTTGTATCCATTTCAAACGGTGACAATTCGCCGTTCATCAAAACCTCTGCATCCGCATCTCCAAAATTAATCGCGACAATCACAGCGCTATTGCCCTTACTTCTAGAGAAGGCCAGGACATCATCAGAGTCAAGGTTGGAGAAAACGGGTTGAGCCCCATGCGCCCCATTCCACAATGCTTCTTCTTCGTGGTGCAACCGGTTGATGGTTTGATATAGAGCTGTCTTGTCATAACTCCCCCACTCGACAGTGTCCTTTTCAAAAAATCGCAGCCGCTTCGATGAGCCTGATTCTTGGCCTGAGTACACAAGTGGCATGCCCGTCAAGGTTCCGGCCAAAATGGTCATTGCATCTCCATTTATTCCCATGCGTTCTGTGATGGTTCCGTTCCATGAATTTTCATCGTGATTGGTCACGAACATCAGTCGATATGCATCCTCGCCAAAACGGTCGAGCTGCTCAGGCACGGCCTGTCGAATCGAATCAACAGACCAATTGCCTTTGGCCACCTCATTCATGATGTGGTGCATTTCCCAAGCGTACGACATATCAAACGCTCGGGTGTGATGTTCGGGAACTTCTGCTTCTGCCAGCATGAACACTTCGGGATTCACACTCTCAAGTTGCCTTCGGGCTTTATCCCAGAAACTTGTGGGAACCTTGCCGGCAACATCACATCGGAATCCATCGATACCAAAGTCACGCACCCAAAACTCGAGGGCATCTGCCATGGCATCGTACAAACCTGTATTGACTCCGTTGTCCCAATCGAGTTGCGTGACATCCCACCAATCCGTGCCTGTCGGTGGTTGGAGGTTGCCTGCATCGTCCAACAAAAAGTATTCGATGTGATTTTCAGTCCAATCGCTATCGAAGGAAGTATGATTCGCAACCCAATCCAGAATGACTTTCATCCCCAACTCGTGTGCGGTTTCCGTGAACTTCAACAGGTCTTCCTCTGCGCCAAACTCAGGATTGATCTTGTAGTAATCTTGAGCGCTGTATGGACTGCCCAAACTACCTGACCCGGGTTTTGCCAGAAAATTATTCTGATTCTCTCCTCCCTTTCGATTGACAACGCCGATTGGGTGAATGGGCATGAGCCAAATGATATCGATACCCAAGTCCTTGATGCGCGGCAGATCAGCACGAGCCGCATCCAACGTACCCTCCGCTGTGTGCTGTCGAATGTTTAATTCGTAGATGGTTGCATTCCTCGACCAATCAGGATGCACCAGTCGGTCCACTGCACTCCCTCCTCCTACCTGCTCGGCCATTGCGGTTGGCTGATTTGCGGCTGGGACGCCACAGGCTGAAATACACGCAAAGAACAAAAACGCTGTAAATATTCTCATTGATCCTAAAATAATGTGGGCTGCCCCGTGTCCTCTTCGGAATCCGAGGATTTTGTCTTTTGCTTTGCCTTGGTCGCTGTATCCGGCGTTGGTTGGGTTGTTGCTTCCGCTTTGGCCTCGGCAGCAATTAAATTCACACCAGCCTCTCCACCTTTCTTGTCACCATTCGATGCGGTCGCTGGTTTTGCAGAAGTCTCGCCAATGGACTCCAACCAGAGCTTCTCTGCTTCCGATTCACGGTCGACATTTGTCGCTTCCAAAAGCACGTCTGTGACAGGCAGGGCACTGAGTTTATTGCCCAATGCTCGCGCACCCTTTACGGAGATGAAATCGCGAGCAGCGACAATCTCATCCTCTCGATCTCGTGTCTCTTTGAAACGGCGATTGAATCGAATGCGGACCATGGGATGATGCTCCGTAGAAACGACGCCCAACCGAGATTGCTCATGGTCACCTATGAACGAGAATGGCTTTTGCGTCAGCTCCGCTAAGAAGCGCTTCACGTACCAGTCTTCTTTTTCACCTTCGTAATAGACAGCTGTCACCGGACGTTTGGCGTGCCATTTTTCCAAGTGAATCATCTTGTCATCAAAACGGGTACTCAAATCAAAACCTGTGAGGAGGTAATCACCGGAGGACAAGAAGACCAAGATGCGATCATTTGCTCTGAATTCACCGAGCAAACGACCTCGGCCGTCGGCATTTAACGTGCGCACCGTCTCGTCATACCAAACGCGCATTGCCCCAAGTGTGGACACTCCCTCTTCTCCCAATTCAATTTTACGAATGGCATGCTTGGTTAAGAGGTTACCTCCTGCCCCTCGTCCACGAATCGCAATCTCTGAAAATGAAACTGATAGTTTCAGCTTTTTAAGTCGAGCCGCTGCACGAAGCGTGACATTGACGGATTCTGCCTCACCATTTGGATTGGCCGTGAGGTATAAGATTCGAGAATTGGGTGTGCCTTTGGTCAGGTTGTACTCACGGTCGCGCGTGATGGCTGGTACATTGAAGCGCTTAAACAAACTTCTACCTGAAGCTCCATCCAAGTATATGCAATTGTAAACAGTGCGATCATCGCCGCGTTTCCAAATGCCAACGTGCAACAAATCCTTACCGAAAAAGGCTTTCTGACTAACCTTGCTGACCTGCATGATGCCGTCCTTTCGGATCACGATGATGTCGTCGATGTCACTGCAATCGCATAAAAACTCCCCCTCACCTCGCTTCATCCCAGTGCCTACAAATCCCTCCTGCATCTGGACGTAGAGTTTGACATTCGCCACCGCCACATCTGCTCGCGTAATGGACTCGAAGGAGCGCAATTCCGTCTTCCTCTCACGGCCTTTACCGTATTTCTTCTTGAGCATTTTGAACCAATCCACGGCATAGTCCGTCAAGTGCGCCAGGTGAAATTTGACCTGTTCAATGTCCGCTTCAAGTCCTTCAATCAGTTGGTCTGCTTTGAAACCATCGTATTTCGAAATCCGCTTGATTCGAATTTCAGTCAAGCGGGTGACATCATCATCCGTTACGCTGCGGAGCAGATGTTGAATGTGAGGTTTCAATCCTGAATGGATGGCTTGCAAGATTTCGTCCCAAGTCTCACACTCCTCAATGTCGCGGTAAATGCGGTTTTCAATGAAAATCTTTTCCAGCGAAGAAAAGTGCCATTTCTCCTGCAATTCCCCAAGTTCAATTTCCAGTTCAAGTTGAAGCAGTGACTTGGTTCGTTCTGCCGACAATTTGAGCAAATCGGTTACGCCTAAAAATTGAGGCTTGTCATTTAGAATGACCGTTGAGTTTGGTGAAATGGTCACCTCACAATCTGTAAAAGCAAACAAGGCCCCGATCATCTTATCCGGACTCACATTGCTGGCCAAATGCACGACGATTTCTACCTCGCTAGCCGTATTGTCCTCAACTTTTTTAACCTTAATCTTCCCTTTATCGTTTGCCTTTAATATACTGTCAATCAAAGAACTAGTAGTGACTCCAAATGGAAGCTCACGAATCACCAACGTTTTATTATCGGCCTTTTCAATACGGCCTCGAACACGAACCTTTCCTCCCCGCAATCCATTGTTGTATGCTTCGACATCTGCAGTTCCACCCGTTGGAAAATCAGGATAGAGTTTGAACCCTTTTCCTTGAAGTGCGCAAATGCTCGCATCAATCAATTCAATGAAGTTGTGGGGCAATGTCTTGCAAGCCAATCCGACCGCAATACCTTCCACGCCTGATGCCAACAACAACGGAAACTTTACGGGCAAAACATCGGGCTCTTTGTTTCGACCATCGTAGCTCTGTAGCCAAGTCGTTGTTTTGGCATTGAACGAAATTTCCTTGCCCAACTTGCTCAGTCGTACCTCGATGTATCGCGGTGCAGCTGCACGGTCACCGGTTAGGATATTGCCCCAGTTCCCCTGGCAATCGAGGAGTATGTCTTTTTGACCCAGTTGCACCATGGCATCTCCAATCGAAGCATCACCATGAGGATGATATTTCATGGTGTTTCCGATGACGTTGGCCACCTTATGAAAACGTCCATCATCCAACTCGTTCAGGCTGTGTAAAATACGACGCTGAACAGGCTTTAACCCGTCATTTTGATGCGGTACCGCGCGCTCAAGAATGACATAAGAGGCATAATCCAGAAAGTAATTGTTGTACATGCCAGACACCTGAATCACTCGCTCCATTCCATCGCCGGGCACATCGCCTGATTCCGATATTTCAGATGGAGCCGCATTCGATGATGCCTCTTCGGTTCGACGATCTGGGTTTAGCTCGTCGTTTGGATCTTTCGTTTCCTCACTCATTGGTCAACCAAGTCTTTTTCAACCCTGAGGTTTTCGATGATAAAATTTTGACGGTCGGGTGTATTCTTCCCCATGAAAAACGTCATCATTTCCTTGATTCGGCTCTCCTTTCCAATCACCACGGGATCCAAACGGATGTCATCTCCAATGAAAAACCGGAACTCATCTGGACTGATCTCACCCAATCCCTTGAATCTTGTGATTTCTGACTTCGTCCCGAGCGTACTGAGCGCAGTCTGCTTTTCCGTCTCACTGTAACAGTATTTCGTTTCCTTCTTGTTGCGAACACGAAAAAGCGGGGTTTGCAGAACGTACAAATGGCCGCGTTTCACCAAGTCTGGGAAAAACTGAAGAAAGAAAGTGATGAGAAGCAATCGGATGTGCATGCCGTCAACATCCGCATCTGTCGCGATAACAACATTGTTGTACCGCAAATTATCAAGTCCATCCTCGATGTTCAGCGCAGCCTGCAACAAATTAAACTCCTCGTTCTCGTAGACAACCTTTTTTGTCAATCCATAACAATTGAGAGGCTTCCCTTTCAAACTGAAAACCGCCTGTGTCTGAACATCACGTGCTTTCGTAATGGACCCAGAAGCGGAGTCCCCCTCGGTAATGAACAACGTGGACTCGACATTGCGCTCCTTCTTATCACCGAAATGCAATCGACAATCCCGAAGTTTTTTGTTGTGCACGCTTGACTTTTTGGCGCGCTCCCGAGCAAGTTTCTTGATTCCAGCGAGATCCTTACGCTCACGTTCGCTTTGCAAAATCCGCGCTTGAAGCATCTGCGCCGATTCAGGATTACGGTGAAGATAATTGTCGAGTTCACGCTTCAAGAAGTCATAAACGAAGCTCTTCAAAGTAGGCTGTCCAGGGCCCATCTCGGCTGATCCTAATTTTGTTTTCGTCTGGCTCTCAAAAACGGGCTCCTCCACTTTCACTGCGAACGCTGCCAAAATGCCCCCTCGAATATCCGACGCATCATAGTCCTTCCCGAAAAAATCTCTCACCACGCGAACATAAGCTTCACGAAATGCTGATTGGTGCGTACCCCCTTGTGGTGTGAATTGGCCGTTGACGAAACTTTGATAGTCCTCGCCATACGCATCGGTATGGGCAACCGCTACTTCAATATCTTCTCCAACGAGGTGAATGATGGGATAGCGTGGTGAATTGTCTAGATCATTCTCCAACAAATCTTTGAGGCCAAAATCACTTTTGAATTTTTCACCGTTCAAATACAACGCCAAAGAAGTATTCAAGTAAGCGTAATTCCACAGAAGGCGTTCCACATGCTCCATGCGATAGCCGAAGGATTTAAAGACCTCCGGATCTGGACGAAACGCAATCAGTGTTCCATTTCGCTCTTCCGATTTTTCTCGATCCGGATCATCAATGAGCTCTCCGCGGTGGAAAACAGCTCGCTTGGCCTCTCCCTCACGGTAGCTTTCCACGATGAATTCAGTGGACAGCGCATTCACAGCTTTGGCCCCAACACCGTTCAAGCCAACGGACTTCTTGAACGCCCTTGAATCGTACTTGCCCCCGGTGTTTATTTTCGAGACAACATCCACCACTTTCCCCAATGGTATACCTCGTCCGTAGTCCCGAATCTTCACCTGACCATCCTTGATGTTAATCTTCACCGATTTGCCAAATCCCATGGCATGCTCATCGATGCAGTTGTCAATGATTTCTTTGAGAAGAACATATATTCCATCATCCGCAGCTTGTCCATCACCCAATTTGCCGATGTACATACCCGGACGCATCCGGATGTGTTCCTTCCAATCGAGTGAGCGGATATTATCTTCCGTGTACGATGACTGTGCTGTATTCGCCATGACCAGCAAAATTAGGGTTTGCAGGCGAATCCAACACATCATCAATGCCGCGTTTTATTCACAAAACACCGTGTTTACAACAGATTTCCTCAGTCGCAGACGGATCCAAGTGAGCCCAAAACCAGAAGGTTGACGCCAGACGCACCATTCGAACCAAATACATCGTTGTAAAAATCACCCGAAATCTGAACAGAAAGTAAAAGCCACTCATCACCGAATGATGGAATTAAGAACGTCACCCGTGTTTTCCATTTGAATGCAGCAACCATGAGTTGACTGAACATCAACGACTCCAGCTGCGTACTCCAGAACTAAGAGTCCATGCTGGCCATGAGCTTGTAAACATTGCGCAACAGGAACAATTTGGTTTTACTCGCTATATCCTTTTCGCTAAACCTCCCCGCAAGACTTCATGGATGCACTGCGCCGCTTTAATTCCTAGCTTTGCACTCTCACTGAAAGAACAAAGACGATGACACTTTCTCAACTCGAGCCAAAAGGCCTCTGGAATTTTTTTGATCGGCTTAATGCCATTCCACGTCCGTCCAAAAAAGAAGAACGTGTGCAAGAATGGGTCGTCAATCTCGGAAATCAATGGGGATTCAAGACCCAAATGGATGAAGTCGGAAACGTGCTGATTCATAAGCCCGCCACCCGCGGAATGGAAGATCGAACGCCGATTGTCATGCAAAGCCATTTGGACATGGTTTGCCAAAAAAATGCCGATACTGAATTCAATTTTGATGAAGATGGAATTCGCATGATCATCGACGGTGATTGGGTTCGAGCCGATGGCACCACTTTGGGGGCTGACAACGGCATCGGTGTTGCGACCATCCTAGCGATTCTCGATTCTTCCGATATCCCACACCCTGCAATCGACGCCCTTTTCACCATCGATGAAGAGACAGGCATGACAGGTGCATTGGGTCTGAAGGGTGGATTTCTCGAAGGGCAAATCCTATTGAACTTGGACACCGAAGATGACGATGAAATCTCCATCGGATGCGCTGGTGGTGTGGACGTGACATCCAAGGCGACCTACGAGGCTGAAGAAGCTATTGAAGGCTTGAATGCCATGCAACTCGCATTGACTGGAGGTTCAGGTGGGCACTCGGGAATGGACATTCACAAAGGAATCGCCAATGCGAATAAACTGATGAATCGAATCCTTCTCGTTGCGTACGACGCCGTGGATTATCGCATCGAACATTTGGAGGGCGGAGGCCTTCGGAATGCCATCCCTCGAGAATCGCACTGCCGCGTCATCATGGCTGCAACCGATTGTGAGGAATTTGCGAAAGTTTGCAAGGAAGAGTTTGAAAAAATATCTGCGGAATACCGGACCACAGACCCAAGCCTCAGTTGGTCCTGCGCGGCTTCAGACAACACACCCGCCGAGGTGATGCCTGAAGACGTACAAGAGTCACTGCTCATGGCCATTCAGGCGTGTCCTGTCGGCATCCATCGCATGAGTCCAGACATCCCCAACCTGGTGCAAACCTCCAATAATTTGGCTCGGGTTGAAGTCAAAAACGGCAACATTTCGCTGCAGTGTCTGTGCAGAAGTTCGGTGGACTCAGAAAAAGATGATCATGCTCGCAGCATTTCAGCGGCCTTTGCATTGGCCGGGCTTGAAACCGACTACAGCGGCCAGTACCCGGGCTGGACGCCCAATCCGAAAAGTAAAATCGTCGCAACGATGAAAGCGCTTTACGAGGAAAAGTACGGAGAAGAGCCGAGGGTTTTGGCCTGTCATGCCGGGCTGGAATGTGGCATTCTTGGCACCAACTATCCAGAAATGGACATGGTCAGCTTTGGCCCCAATATCCGTGGCGCACACAGTCCAGATGAATGCGTCCAGATCAGTTCCGTTCAGAAATTCTGGGACTACCTCATGGAAGCTCTGCAGCGCATTCCAGTTAAGCAATGAGCGCAGAACACAAACAGCCGCTCATCCTCGTCACCAATGATGATGGCATAGAGGCCAAAGGCATCAGGCACCTCGCCTCTTGTATGCTTCCGCTTGGACGCGTTGTGATTGTAGCTCCAGATCGCGCTCAAAGCGGCATGGGACACGCCGTTACCATCAATGACGTGCTCAAAATGGAAGAGCGATCTTTTCCATTGGACGGGATTGAACAAGCATGGCAAACCAGTGGGACTCCTGTCGACTGCGTCAAATTGGCGATTTATGAAATTCTCGGACAAAAGCCAGATCTTCTGGTTAGCGGAATCAACCACGGCAGCAACGCCTCCATCAATGTCATTTACAGTGGCACCATGTCAGCAGCAGTCGAAGGCGCAGTAGAAGGCATCCCTTCCATTGGGTTTAGCTTATTGGATCACAGCGCAAAAGCCGACTTTTCCGGTACATCCTCCTTCATCACGCGCATCGCGAGTCAGGTGCTTGAGAGGGGCCTGCCAGACGGTACTTGTCTCAACGTTAATTTCCCAAAACTGCCCAGCGAAAGCATCAAAGGCATGAAAGTCTGCCGGCAAAGCGCAGGCCACTGGGATGATGCTTTTGACAAGCGAACAAGCCCGAGTGGCTCGACGTATTATTGGATGACAGGGAACTTCAAAAATCCAGATCAAGGTGAAGACACAGACGAATGGGCGCTGCGCAATGGTTTTGTGAGCATTGTACCTACACAATTTGACCTCACGGCACATCATGCCATTTCTACTTTGAATCAATGGGATTTGAAATGAATAAAATCGATCACCCCATCTTCGGGGTCGCAGTCGGCATCCTCGGAACGCTGTTAGGCTTCGTGACCATGACCGTCTGGTGGAGTTGGGCCAACGGAACAAGCACAGATTACTTCATCCAAAACGTTTTCTTGGAGAGTAGCCTCTACAAGGACAGCATTCTCACAATTAGCGTTTTATTCAATGTCGGTTTATTCTGGCTGTGCTTGCGCTCCAACCTCGAACAACTTGCCAAAGGAATCTTGGCTGTGATTTTCGTCTCAGTGCCGGTAATCATTTATTACCAAGCAACGACTCTCTAAAGATTTCGACGTCCACCCCACCATGTCAACGACCGCTTCAGAATCCAAAAAACAAGTCCGCTGCATTTTCCTGCTCGCTGGTGAGGCCTCCGGTGATCTTTATGGTGGAATGCTCGTGAGAGAAATGCTCAAAGCAGACCCAACTCTTCACATCATTGCCTGGGGCGGCGAGCAAATGGAACGTGCAGGCGCCCGCGTTTTGAGGCATTACAAAACCATGGCATTCATGGGCTTTTTAGAAGTCATCAAAAATGCAGGCACCATCCAATCCTTGTTCCGAGAATGCGAGCAAATCTTGCTTGAGCATAAACCTTTTGCTTTCGTCGGCATCGATTACCCTGGATTCAATCTGAAAATGGCTAAAAAAGCCAAGTCACGGGGCATTGCAACCCATCACTATATCTCTCCATCTCTGTGGGCGTGGAACAAGAAACGAATCCACACCATCCGGAAGCACGTCGATCAACTCCATGTCATTTTGCCATTTGAAAAACAGTGGTTTGCTGAACATCACCTCGAGGTCAATTGGGTGGGACACCCGTTGTTGGAACTTCAAGCTCCTGACGCAGTAGCAAACGGCAAATCAGATTCGGACACCCCCATATTGGCGCTCATTCCCGGATCGCGAAAACAAGAGGTTGAACGCATGTTGCCGTTGTATTTGGAAGTGGCTCAGCAACTGCCCATGTTCCGCGCTATTGTTGCCGGTGCACCCGGTCTGGAGCGGGAACACTATCAGCTGGCGGTAGACAGCGGTACCGAGATTCACTTTGGAGGCACTCGAGAATTAATGAAATCGGCCGCCATTGGCCTCGTCACTTCTGGCACCGCAACACTGGAAGCATCCCTGCTGGATCTCCCGCAAATCATCTGCTACCAAACGAGCAGGTTAACTTACCTCATCGCCAAGACCGTGGCGAAGACTTCTTGGATTGGACTGCCCAATATTTTGCTTCACCAAAGTGTTGTTCCAGAGCGTATTCAGCATTCCTGCAATTCAAATCAACTCATCACTGACATTCAGCAGATGCATGACGGCCACCACTTGCTGCCAGCTGGAATTGAACAACTCAAGCGTGTTCAGGAGCTCAAACGTCAATTGCAAGGCCCGGGGATGCCGTCAAAATTAGTCGCACAAGCCGTCCTCAATCAAAGTCCGAGGAGGGAATGACCCTTTGGAAAGGACACCGTGTAAGTGAGGATCAATGTTTTCGATTCCATTGGAGCTAAGGTTTGGTTCCAAGTCACAATTCCGGAAACCGCCTCTAGCTGTCCCCCATCGAGCTCAACCACTTCCACTTGAATGTCGCTGCTATTCGTGACAGGGATGCGATCCTCGATGACCACTTCAATTGCTCGGTTGTGTTGGTTTTCGATGACCAACTCAAAGGATTGAGTGGTTTTTCTTGAACCTCCGAACACGCTGCTAGAACACAGGTCCACCAGTCGCTTGCGGGAGCATCGGACACGCGTGTCCTGCCCCAGTGGGAGTCGCAACGTATCGCCAGGAGCAGGCAAATCCAGATGAAAGGCTCCCCGGTGCATGCCGTTGGTGTGAATGTTCACAACTCCAGGCAGCAGCCGCTGTTCAGTCCAAGCACTGGTCAAGGCAATTTGGTACGCCTCGTCAGACAACGCCGGCAATGCGAGATACGTCAAGGAGCCACGCAACATAAAGTCATCGATGTAAATGCGTTCTGACTTCCCGGTTCCCGAGACAGTCGCCAGATTCTCAGGGATAAAATCGTAACGATCCAATGCGTTTGTCTGACGCATTGAAGCAACAGCCGATGCTTTGTCCTGCATCATTTTCAACTGAGGCTCGTCATCACTTGTTTCCATTTCAGGTGTCCATTCGTAGGCGTTCGTGGATTGGCTCCTGGCAATGCTCAAGTTCTGTGGAGACATGACAGGCGGAGCGAGCGATTGACTCGGGCGACCGACGGTCAAAGTCATCGGCACTGCATCCCAATCCCTCTGAGTCAATTGGCTCACCGTGGCAAATCGCTTCATGGCAATACTGCCATCAGACTCAACACCCGCATCATAAACAGGGCTCCATGTGGCATCAGTGGCGAGGTAAATCAGCGCGACGCTGGCAGACGCGTTTGGCGGTCCCGAGAGTTGCAAAACGAACTGCCCCTCTTTCTGTCGCCGTTGATTTTTCCATTCTTCTTCGCTTCGTTTGATCTCCTCTCGATCTCGCTGCAAATCTTCGATTTCCAGCATCAATTCTAGCATCAGATACTTCAGCTCCTTTACACGTTGTCTCCAAAAATCGGCGTGTTCTTGTAAATCTTCTACCAAGAGTAATTCATTGCCTGAAACCTTTCGGTTGGCCTGTATCATGGTGAGCTCCTCGCTGTACGCCTCATGCAAGGCATTTCGCATCGCGAGCGTTTGGCGGTTTGACATGAGGTCAACCTCAAGGTCCTTGAGCGCGTTGTCGACTTCGCTTTCTAATCCTTGTCTCGTCGATTCTCGATGCTTACTACTCACCAAAGCCCATCCCTCATCGAGCAAGACCTGTACCATATTTTCATCGACCGACTTGCTCAGATCACCAATCACATAATTTGCACGGCCTTGGTCACTGAGTCGCACCATACCTGACCGAGTGATGCGGGCGCCTGACTCATACACAATGACCTCTTCAATGGGCCAATTCACATAGCTTTCTTGGGCACCTGCTTTTTCAAGACTCAACCCGAGGAACACCACACACCATAAGAGGCAACATAGATATCTCATTCGCTCAATTTTCTATTCAGTGCAAATTACGGTGTCTTGAGCAATACCGTATCCAGCCCACAGACCTATTCCTCCTGTGACATTGGTGGACATATTTGCGGGCAGTGCAAATGGACTTCCTTGGCTCAGAATGAGATTTTCATAGCTGCGAATTCCCTGAAAAACGGCTCGGTCGATGCTGCACAGCCGAACAGCGACAGTATCTCCCAGTTTGAAGTATCCCGCCTCCGGACTTGTCGAAAAATCGTCATCCCAGGCGCTGCTCCCAGGCGCGACCCCTCGAAAAAAAGAAAACTCAAAAGCAAGCCCATTGAAAAAAGCATCGTCAAAAACACTACCCAATGGAGCCACATAATTGGCATCCTTCACCTCACCGGCCAGGGGATCCCACGTCGGGCGTACGTTCGTGCGCTGTGCGAACCACCGGTATGCATCGCCTGCAACGTTCGGATCATTGATCGCACCGTACAGCACACCCAATGAATCCTGTGTTCCCGGAGTTTGCCACCAGACCGAATCCAAAGAAACCGGCGTCGGAATGTAGGTGACTGCCGACATGGTCTGATCATTCACCGTAACGTCCAATGCATGTGACTTCCCCACTTGTCCAATTGCATTTGGATCCAGGCTTGTATAAATGCAGAGATCCAACACGGACAATAAATCGACAGGAAACCCGAGCAAGCTCGCTGTTTCCTCGAGAAGATTTTCAGACAATTGGCCTGTGCAAAGAGCGGTGAGCGGATACACCTGATCTTCAATGGTGAGCACAACCTCTGCACCGGGCAAAAACGACTCTGCAATGGTAGAGGCATTTACCGCATCAAAGTAACCCTGCGCTTTGCCCACAAAAACCAGAGGAGGCTCACCCTCGAAAATGGTCCCTTCAATCATGTACAAATCAGCGACTTCCGGCAATTCAATCTCAACGCTCTGCTCGCAAGACTGCAGGAACAAGAGAGCGCAACAAAAAGTAGCTGCAACAAGTGCGTTACGGGCAGAAGTCAGAAGAAACATCGGTGTTGTTTGAGTTGGATTCAGAGAGCTAACAAAGATTGCAGCGCAGTGTTTGAAAAACACCAGAGAATTTGCCAAATGATTTGAGGGGCCTTGTCATTTCAAAGGCAATGCTTGTTTAGCTTTGTCCTAGACGATTTCGCATGCTCAATAGACGCCACCTCCGCATCAAAATTCTTCACGTCCTGTACGCCTTTTATCAGGACGATGAACAAGATGTCACCAAGACTAAGAAGTCCTTGGACCATTCCATCAAAAAAATGCAGGAGCTCTATGTGCTTTTGCTTTTAATGATTGGCAGCATGCAAGCCTTTGCGATTGAACGGATTGAAAACGGCCGGAAGAAGCAACTGCCTTCTCCTGAGGACTTGAATCCGAATACCCGATTCGTAACCAATAGCCCCCTGCGCACCATTACCAACAGCAAGATGCTGGAACGTGTTGCGAAAGAGACCGGCGTTGGATGGGGTGAGCACCAAGAAATGCTTCGAAAGATATTCCGAAGCCTCGTGGAGCACGAAGAGTACCTCGAGTACATGAATTCCGATGAGCGAAGCTTTCGCCACGACCGTGAATCATTGATTCGAATGTTTCGAAAGCACATGATCAATTCTGAACTGTTTCAAGACAATCTTGAAGAATTGAGCATTTTCTGGAATGATGATTTGGATTTAGCGGCATCGATGGTCATCAAAACCATCAAGACGATCAAAGAAGACGATGACGATTTTGAGCTTTTGCCGCTTTGGAGAGAGGATGAGGACGATAAACAGTTTTTAGAAGTTCTCTTCTCGAAATCTCTTTCGCAAGCAGAAGAGAATGAAGCCATGGTCACAGAAGCTGCAGCAAACTGGGAATTGGAGCGCATCGCGCTCATGGATCGAATTCTCATGAAAATGGCCATCGCAGAGGCACGTAACTTCCCTTCCATTCCATTGAAGGTGACACTCAATGAATACATCGAACTCTCGAAGTATTACAGCACTCCAAAAAGCAATAGCTTCATCAATGGTATTTTAGATGAACTGTTCTCCAAATTGAAAAAGGATGGCAGCATCAAAAAAACAGGTAGAGGTCTGATTGAATGATGTCAAAAGGAGTCATAAGCATCGAGAAGGCCAATATTCTGACGTCAGCGACGAGGTCGTTGGCAGCACTTGTGATTTTGACAGCCTTGAGTTCCTGCCAATTGGAATCGGATAAAACGGTGACGACCAGCGTGGTTCACATCGCTGCATCTGCTCAAAATCAAGACCAAATAGCAGCTCGACCGATGCCTGTTATCACCTTTCTCGATACCTTGATGAATCTCGGGATCATGGCTGAGGGGAATGTCAAAGAGGTCGCGTTCCCTTTTTTCAATACTGGTAAAGCCCCTCTCGTTTTAGCCGATGTAAGTACTTCTTGTGGCTGCACCATTGCGAATGATTGGCCGAAGCAGGCCATTGCACCGGGACAAGGTTCCGAAATCACAGTCCGATTCAACAGCCAAGGCCGAGCCGGAGAAAATAGAAAGGAAATCTTCGTCGTTTCAAACGCCGAGCTTTCCACCACCACCCTTGTTCTTACTGCGGATGTCATTGGACCCGACCGCTAAAACTGATGGAATCACAACAAATTTTCAGACCATGAATCATCTAATTTTTCAAGCCCAAGCAGAAGGAGGAATGAGTTTCTTCATCCTGATTGGGGGCATGTTTTTAATCATGTACTTCTTCATGATCCGTCCCCAAGTCAAAAAACAAAAAGAAGCCAAATCCTTTCGAGAAGAACTGGCGAAAGGTGACAAGGTGGTGACCATCGGTGGAATCCATGGCAAGATTGTCGACATGAATGAACGAACCGTTCTGGTTCAGGTGGACGGAGCGAAAATACGAATTGAAAAAACCGCACTTAACCCCGCGGGAGAAGCCTCTGAGGAGGACATCAAGGCCAACGTATAGGGCCATGAACTCTTCCAAACGCAAACTGCCCTCTCTGGGTTTGTCCTTCCTTCCTGTCCTCGCGCTGGTCGGATTGCTCGCTGCAGATGTTGTCGCTTTTGGTGAGGACAGCTCCTATGGAGCAAATCAAATTGCCATGCTTCTATCGGCCTTAGTGGCGGGTTCAATCGGCATGGTTCAGGGAACGAAGTGGGAAACAATCTCGGAGGCAATGTCCAAGTCTGTCGCCCAAACGACAGAGGCGTTGCTCATTTTACTCATGATTGGAGCCCTTTCGGGCACTTGGCTTCTCGCAGGCATCATTCCTGCTTTCATTCATTACGGACTGCAAGTCCTTGAGCCCAGCCTCTTCCTCTTTGCGGCCTGCATCATTTGCGGTGTTTTATCACTAGCTACGGGCAGCAGCTGGGGCACAGTAGGAACGATTGGCATCGCATTGATTGGAATTGGAACAGCACTTGGGTTGAGCTCAGGCTGGGTCGCAGGCGCGATCATTTCTGGCGCTTATTTCGGTGATAAAATGTCACCCTTAAGCGATACCACAAACATTGCGGCAGCTGTCGGTGGGACTGATTTATTCACCCACATTCGCTACATGATGATCACAACCGTGCCCAGCCTGATCATTGCACTGCTCGTCTTTTTGGTCGTAGGATTTGGTGGATCTGCTGCGGATGGAAACTTCGAGGCTTCCTTCGCTACCGAACTCGGTGAAGCTGTTTTTGGAACGTTTCACATTCACGCAGGGCTCTTCGTTGCTCCCATCGCGGTTTTGATCATGATCGCCCGGAAAGTACCGGCAGCCGCAGCTCTTTTCATCGGGGCTATCCTCGGTGCTCTGACGGCCATCGTTTTCCAGCCTGATGTGATTGCCAGCCTCACGACTGTCGGTGCGGATGCCCCTTACGGTCTGATGGCCTTCCAAACGAGTATCCAAGCCATGGCATTGGAAACGCAAATCACAACGGGTAGCGAACTCGCCGACGCGCTCTTAAATTCCAGCGGGATGGCTGGCATGCTCAACACCGTCTGGCTCATCCTGTGTGCAACTGTTTTTGGCTCAGTCATGCAAGCCACAGGAATGCTTCAGCGCATTACCGAAGCCATTCTAGCCGGGGTGCAATCTGCGTTTGGATTGGTCGCGCGTTCAGTAGGAACATGTCTGGCGTTTAATGTTTTAGCCTCTGACCAATACCTCGCCATCATCGTTCCAGGCAATATGCTGAAGGACGCCTATGAAAAACAGGGACTCGCTCCTGAGAACCTCAGTCGCACCTTGGAAGATTCAGGAACAGTAACAAGCGTGCTGATTCCGTGGAACACCTGTGGAGTGGCGCAGAGCGGTATCCTCGGTATTTCAACATGGACCTATTTACCCTACTGCATATTCAATTGGGTGAGCCCCATTATGACGCTTGTGGTCGCGGCGACCGGCTTTAAAATCCGAATGTTAGCAGGCCCTGAAAAAACTGTCGCACAAGGCTAAAACATTGAACTCAAAACGACTCTGTCTGTTGCTATCACATGGCACAAATGAAAAGCACCAACCAAGCTACAGAAGAAGCGTTTATAGAGGTGACAGGTGCCAGGGAGCATAACCTCAAAAACATTGACATACGAATTCCACGCAACCAACTTGTGGTGATCACAGGGGTCAGTGGAAGCGGAAAGTCAAGTTTAGCCTTCGATACCGTGTATGCTGAAGGCCAAAGGCGCTACCTCGAAACTTTTTCGGCCTACGCACGACAGTTTTTAGGAGGACTCGAACGCCCAGCCGTGGACCAGATCACAGGCTTGAGTCCCGTGATCAGCATCGAACAAAAAACAATTTCAAAGAATCCTCGTTCTACCGTCGGCACCATAACGGAAGTGCATGACTTTCTCCGTCTCGCTTTTGCCAGAGCGTCCGATGCCTTCAGCCTCTCAACGGGAGAGCCCATGGTTCGATTCACAGACGAAGAAATTGTCGAGCGAATCTTCAGTTCCTTGAATAACGAGCGGATTCTCATCCTCGCTCCTCTTGTGAAAGGCAGAAAAGGACATTACCGCGAGCTATTTGACTCTGTCATGAAGCAAGGTTACGTTCGCGCCCGCATCGACGGAGTGCTCATTGAATTGGAGCCTGGCATGAAATTGGACCGTTACAAAGTCCACGACATCGAGGTTGTCGTGGATCGGCTGGAAGTTCGGCTGGACGAAGAGCCCCGGCTTCTACGATCAGTGAAAACCGCCCTAAATATGGGCAAGGGTACGATGGCGGTTTTGTCACATGAATCGAACGAATTTAGGCACTTCAGTCGCAATCTGATGTGCCCGACCACAGGTGAGGCCTACCCCGATCCTGAACCCAATCTATTTTCTTTTAACTCTCCCTATGGAGCGTGCAATCGATGCAATGGCTTGGGAGAAATCGCTGAAACAGAAATTGAATTAATCATACCTGACGATTCCATCAGCATCAAAAAGGGAGGCATTGCGCCCTTGGGTGATTTAAAGGGAAATCGGACGATGCGCATCATTGAGGCGTTACTTGACGCATCGGGAGACACGCTAAAAACCGCAATTCGCAATCTGGACGATCGCGTGCTGAGTGAAATACTTTACGGTTCCGAAGGTTCAATCTACCTCCCTGGAAAAGCTGGAACGAAAGGCGTTTACGTACAATGGGAAGGAGTCATTTCAACAATTGAGAATGCCGCTGATCGAAACAGTTCCATTCCATTGCGTCGCTGGGCTCGAAAGTTCATGCAGAAAAAACCTTGTCCAGCCTGCGAGGGAACACGCCTCAAACCCGTGAGCCTTCAATTCAAACTGGACGGTAAGAATATCGCCGAACTCGGATCTATGGACCTGAATTCACTCGCTTCCTGGTTCCAGGGAATTGAAGAAAGACTCAGCGAAAAGCAGCTCATCATATTGCGCGAGCCACTCAAAGAAATAAAAGCTCGACTCGGGTTTTTGGTGGATGTTGGTCTGGATTACCTCGCACTCGACCGATCGTCTCGAACCCTATCGGGGGGCGAAGCACAACGAATTCGACTCGCCACGCAAATTGGGAGTAAACTGACAGAGGTGCTGTACATCCTGGACGAACCAAGCATCGGATTGCATCAGCGCGACAACGATCGCTTGATTAAAAGCCTCAAGGCCCTGCGGGATGCGGGCAATTCCATCATCGTCATTGAACACGATGAAGAGATGATGCTGCAAGCTGACCACCTCATCGACATCGGCCCCGGAGCGGGCATTCATGGAGGCATGGTTGTAGCGCAAGGAGACCCGAGCAAACACCTCGCTTCTGACAGCAATACTGCACAATTTTTAAATGGTGAACGCCAAATTGAAGTACCAAAAAAACGAAGAAAAGGCAACCGCAAAAGCATTCGACTTACAGCTGCCACTGGACATAATCTCAAAAATGTAACGGTCAAAATCCCACTCGGCACGTTCACCTGTGTGAGTGGAATCAGCGGAAGCGGCAAGAGCAGTCTCATCAACCAGACCTTGTACCCGGCACTTCACAACCATTACTACGAGGAAACCAAACTGCCCCTGCCCTTTGGAAAAGTCACTGGACTCCAGCATCTGGATAAAATCATTGGAATCAATCAGAGCCCAATCGGCAGGACTCCGAGATCAAACCCAGCCACATACACCGGTGTATTCAATGAAATCAGATCTCTGTTCACCAAGTTGCCTGAGGCAGCTATTCGGGGATATAAACCCGGACGATTCAGCTTCAACGTATCTGGCGGACGATGCGAAGACTGCAAAGGTGCCGGAGTGCGCACCATTGAAATGAATTTTTTACCTGATGTGCATGTCACGTGTGAGACTTGTCAGGGCCGGCGTTACAACAGAGAAACCCTCGAGGTCAGGTACCGAGGGAAATCCATTGCGGATGTACTGGAGATGACGGTCAACGAAGCCGTTTTGTTTTTTGAAGCCTTCCCGAAACTGAAGCGCATCACGAAAACATTGCAAGATGTCGGGCTCGGTTACATCACATTGGGACAGCAATCCACCACACTTTCAGGAGGCGAGGCTCAGCGCGTTAAATTGGCTACTGAACTGGCGCGTGTTGGCACAGGAAGTACGCTCTACCTTCTAGATGAGCCGACCACTGGACTGCATTTCCAAGACATTCAAATGCTCATCAATGTTCTGCAAAGACTGGTTGACCAAGGCAACACCGTTTTGGTCATTGAACACAACATGGATGTCATCAAGGTCGCCGATCATCTCATCGACCTCGGACCAGAAGGAGGTGAACGTGGCGGTGAAATTGTCGCCGCAGGAACACCTGAAGAAGTTGCTAAAAGTGAATCAAGTGCTACTGCTCCTTTTTTAAAGCCTATTTTGCAACCACAAACTAGATGAGGAAAAGAGATGAAGAAAGGACTGAAGCAACGCGACTGGAATGAAATCAAGACCAACGACAGTTGGTCCATCTTTAAAATTATGGGCGAGTTCGTCCAAGGTTTTGAAACCCTGCAGCGGATCGGACCCTGCATCAGCATTTATGGTTCTGCGAGGATGGCAGAAGATTCCGTCGTCTACAATCAATCACGCGAAGTAGCGAGGCAACTGAGTGAAAGAGGCTACGGAGTCATCACAGGAGGTGGACCAGGTGTAATGGAGGCTGGAAATCGTGGAGCTCACGATGCGGGCGGAACTTCGGTAGGCTTGAATATTGAACTTCCCTTTGAGCAGCACAACAATCCGTACATCGATCCAGACAAAAGCATTGACTTTGACTACTTTTTTGTCCGAAAAGTGATGTTTGTGAAATACTCGCAAGGATTTGTGGTCATGCCAGGCGGATTTGGCACACTCGATGAGCTTTTCGAAGCATTGACTTTGGTGCAGACCTCCAAGGTTGAACCCGTGCCCGTGATCCTTTTCGATTCCAAGTTTTGGTCGGGACTCGTCGACTGGATGAGAACGACACTCGCGGATCAATACAAGACCATCAGCCCAGGCGATCCCGATCTCTTCCACGTCGTGGATACCGCGGAGGAAGTCGTCAAGGTCATCGATGACTTTTACTCCAAATCGCTGCTTCGTCCCAACTTCTAAAGCAGTTACTGCTTTACAAATGGAAGTGTGTGGCGTTGGCCATTCTTGGAAAATTCCAATACGTACAGACCATTGGACCAGTTGGAGACATCAAGGGATTGATTTTGCGCAATTCCCCATTTCCATTGGTGAAGCACGCGTCCCGTGTAATCCAGGGCTCGACACATCGTACCCGACGGATTGATGTGACGCACCTGAATATTGAGCACATCCTCCGCTGGATTTGGATACAACATCCAATTCGCCTCAACAAGGGATTCATCCAGAGCCATGAGCGGTTCAAAACCAATGGTAAACACACCACTCTCTGGAAAATCTACTGTTGTTGACCAATATTCGCCCTCATTTTGCAACGGGTAAAACACAGGTGTATCCATCACATTGAACGCGTCTCCCTCGCCAACGATGAGTCCAATAGAGCCCGATGCAAACAATTCCGCGACGCCTGCATCTTTAATCTTAAAGTCGACTGTTCCCAGATCACCAAGCTCTTCAACTGCCCAAATGCGTTCCAAGCGCTGTGACTGAAACGGATAGGCTTCAACAACCTCTAGGGCTCCAACGTCATGCCCCCAGAAAAGATATTCAGCATCCTCCATTTGCGATGGATTGCTGATGCGAACCGATCCAGTGCCTTGGGAGTCATCATGAAAGTCCCATTCACTTTCGCGTCCAATGCCTGCAACGTCATTCGGATAAGTTGAGCGAAAATACATCTGGACATTTCCCATGCTCATTGCGTAGCGTGAACCGACGTAATTTGAAACGATTTTACGGTGAGACTCAAACAACTTTCGGTTGTAAATGAAATGTTCGGCGATCATTCCTTCGCCAAAGCGATTATCAAAATCCCAGCCGTAGCGTACTTCGACCAGATCAGAATTGGAACGCATTCCAATGTTGCTTCCGGGGAACGGCAGTCGAGTGTCATTGATGACGGTATAGAACTGTTGATCCCAGTCAGATTGGTCATAAATCACACCATAGAATTGAGGCACAGAAGCATCGACAATCCAAACGGGCGTGGCTTCCGCATAATTCCCAGCGTCATCAATCACTACTGACTGATAAGAGCTTTGATTTTTCCACGGATGTAAAATGAATCCATTGGACTGCCTTGCACTGGCAATCCATCCATGATCATTCCAAGCATTGTTAGCCCCTTGGACCACGCTGAAGGCCGAAATGCTGCGAGACAATTCGACGGCTGGAGCGATGATGCAGTCGTCTTCTCCATCAAAAGCCACCGCTGGTTGTCCGTTGATTCCGTCAAGCACTTGGGTCGGACCGGCGGCTCCAATGTCTTGAAATGCTGAAACGATATTGCCCGAATTAACGTCGCGCCACTCCGCAATGGCAAAAGCGCCATCCACTGGATTGCCCACCGCATCGAGCAACCCGGCATCACCACGCAGCCAAATGGCCAAATCTGACTCATTGCCCACTCCACCTGGCCCAAACGGTCCAAATGCATCAGGCACAGGGTGATAAACCAGCTGAAGCGTATCTGAAGCGACGTTTGGCAATGAGAAACCGCCGACTTCTTCGGCAGCTCCATCTGGCAGATGAATGAGAATTGGTCCGTAATCCAGTGGTTCAAGCGTTAAGAGGTAGTTTGATCCATTGGCCTCCAAGGAAGAGACAACTGCATTTTCAACAAAAACATCTTCCGCCGTGAACCCTTGCATTTCAACACTTTGCAGATTTCTTCTGAAACTGATTTCAATTTCTGTTGACCCGTACACAGCCGTTTCATTCGCGCCTGGACTGAGAAATGCGAGCGGTGGGAAACCTGTGCTTTGTCCATAAACATCAGTTTCCCACATTCCGCGCCCGTAAGTTCCCGCCCTGAGGCGCTGAGGGTCACTTGCGTCTAGACCAGGATATAGCTCAAGCTCGGTCACCCGAACTGACGCAGGCAATCCCTGAGAAAAATTGGACCAAACTGAATCTGCAACATTCCAGTGAAACACGCCCATATCAGAGCCTGCATACAACCCGTCTGTTCCTGTCGTGTCATAGACAATCGAATTGATCGGCAAGCCGCTGAGCTCTCCTTCAAGTTCTTCCCAATTCACGCCCAAATCTGATGACTTCCATACCTTTTTTGCAAAGGAAATGTAAACCGTACTGTCTTCACCTGAAACCGTTTCAACGGCCAAAACTGGATTGGAACTCAATGGCAAATCGCTGCTGAGATCTACCCATACAATGCTGTCTACAACGTCCAATGCATTATCGCATCGGAATAGCTTGCGGTTGCTCTTCGCCGCGAATACAATGTTTTCATTGCTCCGATGGCGATGCACCACGCGCAAAGCATTCGTGTTTAAGCCTCCCAACTCATCGCTGATTTTATCCCAGACGATGCTATCGCGCACCGGATGTTTGACATTGGTCGAACGCCAAATATTGAGCAAACCCACAAACATGGTTTCAGAATCCTCAGCTGACACCGTAAACGGCGTCGACCACGCTCCTCCCTCCGTGATTCCCAATTCACCATTTGCGACAATGGTTTGCGACTGAATGCCCGGACCTGTCCGGTAAATTCGGCCATACTGCGAGCTCGAAAAAAACCAGTTTGGATCATTCGGATCGTAAATGCACTCGAAGCCATCACCTCCGCTCCCCCTCGACCATTGAATCCCGTCGAATAGATAGGTTCCATTGTCCTGATAACCATTCATTGCGTTGGTCCCAGCAAAAGGACTTTGCCCAATTTTATAAATTTCCCCTGTGATGATTCCTTGGCTGCGATCTTCCCATTGTTCATTGTTTGCATAGCGATATATCCCGCCGTCGTTCGCCAGCCAAATTTCTTGGGTATGGGGATTGGTGGTTAAATCGTGCTGATCCACGTGCAGGTAACTGTCCTGAATGTCCAACCACGTCACTCCGGCATCATCGGAACGTTTCATGCGAATCCCGCCGGCATAAACGCGGTCCACAACAACCGGATCTGCCTCTAAGCATAGGTCATACCATGCCTGTCCTCCCTCTCCATCTCCGCTTGCACTCCAACCCATGATGTTTGGAGCATCGCTCATCTCTTCAAAGTTGAGCCCTGAGTCGCTTGACTTGTAAAAAGCTCGGTACTCGTAAGTGCCTGTCGAGAGCACGTAAACATTCCCCGGCGCAGCTGGAGTCACCGCAATCACCATTCGCGTACTCGGCTGAATGCCGTCGTTGATGTAATCCCAGCTGTCTCCCGCATCTTCACTGCGCCAGAAGCGACCGCTTCCTGTGCAGTATATGATGCTTGGATCCGTCGGGTGCTGGACAATGTCCTTGTAATTCTGCGTATTGTTCGACACTTGATTCCAAGTCTGCCCACCATTTGTGGTCTTGAATATTCCATTGCTTGTGGCTGCGACAACTTGGTTTTCATTTTCGGGATGAACGCATAAATCTCCCACAACGTAGTCTGATATCCCTTCATTGGCAAATGCCCATGACTCGCCACCATCCGTTGATTTCATGACTCCCATCCCTGGGCTATCAGACGCATCACGGTCCCCCGTTCCAATGAAAACAACAGCCGGATTGGAAACGGAAAAACCAATCGCACTCACGCCCAAAGTGGGAAAATCATCCGTATTGCAGCCCCAAGACTCCCCACCATCATATGAACGCCAGAGTCCCCCTGCTGGGGCTCCTGCGAACATCACAGCAGGGTCAGAAGGATGAAAAGCAATCGCATTCATGCGTCCAATGCCCCGAATGTTGTCGCGTGTTGTTATGTCATCTAGCACCGGACCACAGACTTTCCAGTCGCCCTCAAGTGACCGACCGTTGGATACCGATTCAGTCCATCTCCGGTGTGCACGAACGGCAGCATTCCCATCGAGTATTCTGCCATCATTTGAATTGACGCGCCCATCTGACAGGTGCAGCCAGCGTTCAACTTGCTTGTAGCCAGAGCCCTTGACTCGTGCCCTTCCCTCCCATCGCTCTTCGAATGTGAGTCGCAGTTGCGCAGGTGTCACATCTGGATCCTGCATGAGCACCGACCAGTCTGGATCATTTTCCGATTCAAAAGGCAGCGACTGACCAAATGCAAGCGCACAAAAAGAAAAAGCGAAACAGGCAAGCAACGTGATTCTCGTCATAATTTTTGTCATTGGTGACGGCCAATTTAATGCGGAAGCGACAACATGTCCGACATTTTCAGACGCACTGTGGACATCAAGGGTCAGTTTGTCAGTATTTCGCACACAAATGGCATTGGCGCAATGATTGCCATGAAAAGGCCAAAGACATTAAGCCATGCAAAAAGGAAACATAAACGTTCAAACAGAGAACATCTTTCCAATCATTAAAAAGTTCCTCTACAGCGATCACGAAATATTCCTCCGTGAACTGGTTTCGAACGCAGTAGATGCGACTCAGAAGCGAATCACTCTGGGGAAACTCGGCGAGGTCAAAGCTGTGGAAGGCAACACTTCCATTGAAGTCATTCGCGATGAAGAGAACAAGACGTTGACGATTCGCGACCGCGGAATCGGAATGACTGAGGATGAAGTCAATAAATACATCAATCAGATTGCCTTCTCCGGTGCGACTGAATTTCTTGACAAGTACACGGACGATGAGGCAAAAACAGCCATTATAGGCCACTTTGGCTTGGGGTTTTATTCAGCCTTCATGGTGGCAAAGCACGTGGACATTATCTCGTGGAGTCAGAGAGAAGACGCCGAGCCCGTGAAATGGAGTTGTGACGGTTCACCAGAATACACCATTGAAAAAGCTGAAAAGACAGAACGAGGTACTGACATCGTGCTGCACATCGCAGATGACAGCGAAGAATTCTTGACAGATGACCGCATCCAAGGCATTCTGAACAAATACTGCAAATTCATGCCCGTGGAAATTATCCATGGCACGAAAACGGAGATGGTTGAAGACCCTTCTGGGGAGAAAGACGACGATGGAAACGTCAAGAAAATCGAAAAAAAGTCTCCGCGTGTTGTCAACGAATCCAAACCTCTATGGAGCAAAGCACCCGCTGATTTAAAGGATGAGGACTACAAGAAATTCTACCAGGACTTGTACCCGATGAATTTCGAAGACCCCTTGTTTCACATCCACCTGAATGTCGACTTTCCGTTCAACCTGACTGGCATCTTGTATTTCCCTCAGTTGAAGAAAGAAATGGAATTGCGCCGGGATAAAATTCACTTGTACTCCAACCAGGTTTTCATCACGGACAACGTCGAAAACATCGTACCTGATTTTCTCACCTTGCTGCACGGAGTCATCGATTCGCCCGACATTCCTTTGAATGTCTCTCGATCTTATCTCCAAGAAGATGCAAACGTGAAGAAAATCAGCGGACACATCTCAAAGAAGGTTTCAGATAAGCTGAATACGATGTTTAAAAAGGATCGCGAGACGTTCGCCTCCCAGTGGGATGACCTCCGAATCTTTGTTGAGTATGGCATTCTAACCGATGAAAAATTCATGGAGCGCGCCAAGAAATTCATGCTTTTCAAGGACACTGAAGGAGCTTGTCACACTTACGAGGAAATGTTAGCAGTGGTCGGAGAAACACAGAAGGATAAAAACGGGAAAATCATCTTGCCTTACACAGCGGATGCCAAAGCCCAACACAGCTTCGTCTCGGCCGCTAAAGAACGCGGATATCAAGTCCTTGTGATGGAAGGGCCGCTCGCATCGCACATGGTTCAAAAACTCGAAGAAGCGTATCCCGATGTGCAGTTCAAACGAGTGGACTCCGATGTGGCGGACAACCTCATCGAATCAGACGACGCACCCACTAGCACACTGGACGAAAAGCAAGAAGAAGCCCTGAAGCCAGTTATCGAAGGCGCTTTCCCAGGCGATGCCTACAAAGTTAAGTTCACTGCTATGTCTCCAACAGCAGCTCCCTTGACCATCACGCGATCTGAGTTTATGAGACGCATGAAGGAACAACAAGCAGTCGGTGGAGGCGGTGGTTTTCAAATGTTTGGTGCCATGCCTGATAACTACGACGTTACGGTAAACTCAAACCATCCAATCGTTCAAAAAATCTTGTCCGAAAAAGATGAATCGGTGAAACAAAAAATGGCCAAGCGCGCAGGAGATTTGGCACGATTGTCACAAGGTTTGCTCGAAGGGGAAGAACTCACTGCCTTCATTGCGGAGGGATACGGCGAGCTGTCTTGAGTCGTTACGGATCCTGGATTGGCGGTGCCATCGGTTGGGCCTTTGCCGGACCGTTAGGTGCCGTCATGGGCTTCGCATTCGGCAAAATGTTTTCCGATGCGAGCTTGTCCCAAGAGCGTGGGAGGGCCAACCCATCGTCTCGAAACCGACAAACAACGCAGGCAGGTGACTTCTCCATTGCACTGCTGGTCCTGAGTGCGGCAGTCATGAAAGCAGACGATAAAGTTTTGCAATCTGAGCTGGATTATGTGAAAGCATTTTTACGTAAAAACTTTGGAGAGGCGAAGTCTGAGCAACTGACATTGTTGTTACGAGATGTGCTGAAACAGTCCATCGGAATCCGTGAAGTTTCCGTGCAGATCAAGCGCAACATGGACGTCGCAAAAAGAAGGCTGCTGCTGCAGTACTTATTTGGGATTGCCAAAGCCGATGGACACATTCATTCTTCAGAATTGGATGTAATTCAGCAAATCGCGCTGTGGATGGGCATTTCAAACGCGGACTTTGCGAGCATCAAGGAAATGTTCGGGACATCGACCGCAGACCCCTACAAAGTTCTTGAGGTGGATAGTAAATGTTCAGATGCTGAGGTAAAGAAGGCATACCGGAAGTTGGTGGTGAAATTTCATCCAGATAAAACCCAGGACTTGGGCGAGGACTTTCGACTGCAAGCACGAAACCGTTTCTTAGCCATTCAAGAGGCATACGAACAAATCAAGCTTGAAAGGGGTATAAAATGATGCTGCGGCTTGGAAGGTTCAGACGGAGAGACTAACCTTGACGCCGTGAGAACCACTTCGACATGACAAAGAGCCCAATCAAAACACTCCTACTCCTTTTATTCGGAGGAGCAATCGCCCTGACGCCTCAAGAAGCATTCAGCCAGCGTGGCAAAAAATCAAAAAAAAACAAACGCACCGAGAGCACATCTCCACCCAAACGCGGGGGCAAGGATGATCCGAAGCCACTGCAAGATTTGACCAAAGATGCCGTGGCATCTGAAGGTCTCTTCACCCTTTACTCGGACACGACGAGCGGAGCGAGTTGGATGGCCATACCCGATTCGATGTTGCAAAAGCAGTTCATCTACTTTTCGCACATTGAAGACGGCGTTGCTGAATCGGGTTACACCCGAGGCAGCTACCGCAACAGCAAGGTGATTTCGTTTCACAAGCATTACAACCGCATCGAAATTCATGCGGAAAACACGAATTATTATTTCGATCCTGAGTCCCCTTTGGCCAGGGCCAATCAAGCCAACATAAACACACCTATCATTGCCAGTCTCAGCATCCAAGGCATCGATTCGTCCAAAACAACGTATGCTGTTTCAAACGCAGACCTGTTCCTGAAAGAGGGGCTTGAGATGGTCAAACGCCCATCGAGGAAGCCAGGGGAATCTGTCTTGGGCAAATTATCGAGAGAGAAATCCAAAATTTTCGACATCAATAACTATCCCGAGAACACGGAGGTTACAGTCGATTACGTCTACGACAATCCTGCCCCAAAAATTGGAGGAGCTGCCATCGAGGACGCGCGCTCAATAACCATTCGCTACCAACACAGCATCTTGAACCTTCCTGAAGAAGGATTCACTCCACGCCCAGATGATGCTCGAGTCGGTTACTTCGCCACGCAAACGGAGCACATGACCTCAGCCTCGTCGACTCCATGGAAAGACATGGTTCACCGCTGGAGGCTGGAGAAACAAAATCCGGATGCGGCCATGTCCCCTCCCATCGATCCCATTGTCTGGTGGATTGAAAACACGACGCCCTATGAGTTTCGTGAGTACATCCGCACGGGGGTAGAAAAGTGGAATCAGGCTTTTGAACTGATTGGCTTCGAAGACGCTGTTGTCGTCAAGATTCAACCGGACAGTGCCGAATGGGACGCTGGCGACATTCGTTATAACGTCTTGCGTTGGACCTCTTCCCCTAGTCCTCGATATAGCGGATATGGCCCAAGTTTTGTCGATCCACGCACCGGCGAAATCTTGGGGGCCGACATCATGCTCGAATGGAGTGGCATGACAGGGCGCCTCTGGCGATCAGAAGTCTTTCAAAACGCGGGCTATGCAGACTGGGAGGAAGACGAGGAAGCACCCTCTGCACGAGCCCTCTACGCAGAGAACATCCATCGCTGCGACGCTGGTCCGATTCAGGCTCAGCAAACACTCTTTGGTGCGGCCGCGTTGCGCATGCGTTCCTTCACGACCGAAGATCAAGAAAAATTCACACGTGAAACATTGCACCGCTTGGTTTTGCACGAAGTTGGACACACGCTAGGGTTAAGCCATAATATGGCAGGTTCTACCATGCAAAGTCCTGATGATTTGAAAAGCTCTGAAATCGTCAATGCAGAAGGCATGTCCAACAGTGTAATGGATTATCCATCGATCAATTTCGCTCGGAATAAATCAGAGCAGACAAAGTTTTTTGACGATGAACCAGGACCGTACGACAAGTGGGTCATCGACTATGGGTATTCCATTGGATCCGATGATCCCAATGAGGAGGCGGCACGTTTAGAGTCCATCCTGAGCAGATCCAATGAACCCAATTTGATGTTTGGCAATGATGCAGACGACATGCGTCGTCCAGGGGGAGGCATGAATCCGGACGTCAATATTTATGACTTGTCAAACGACCCCGTGGCATACGCCGCTGAGCGCTGCGAACTTGTCAACGAGCTGTTGCCCAACATTGTCAAAGAATACAGCGGCAACGAGCAATCCAGTTACCAAGAAGTGCGAAGAGCCTATTTGACATTAACAGGTGAGTACACCACTCAATTGGGCGTGATGACTCGCCAAATTGCTGGCGTTCGATACAACCGCGCGCGTCCTTCACAACAGACAGAGGCGCCCCTGCAACCTGTATCTGAAGCAGACCAAAGGGCGGCGATGAAAGCCCTGGCTAAATATGCCTTTGCTCCTGATGCCTTCAAAGCGGCTGAATCCGTATACGGATACCTGCAGAGCCAGCGACGAGGTTTTGGTTTCTTCGCACAACCGGAAGATCCCAAAATTCATGCGCGAATTGCATCTTCTCAAAAAAATGCACTGCGTCACCTTCTACACCCCCGTGTTTTACAGCGACTCATTGACGCTGCGGAATATGGTAACACGTACGGCATTGACGAATACATGAAGGCCTTGACAAATGGCATTTTCAAAGCTGATTTGAGAAGCGCAGTCAACACGCAACGCCAACAGCTTCAAATTGAATACGTCAAAGGACTGATTGCAGCACTTGCACCAAAAGCTAAATATGACGTGATCTCACAGTCCATGGTACTGTCGACCTTGAAGCGTATCCAACGCGAACAACGCTCCGCGTCATCCCCCAATGGCTTGACAAGGGCGCACCGTGACCATCTTGTTTTCATCATTGAAAAAGCGCTCGAAGCCTGATTAAATTTCGTTGAAAAACTGTGGAGAACTGCAAGGGGGAAATGGTCATTGACCTTTTTCCCCTTTTGCTTTAGCGCCTAAATTGAACGCATGCTTATGATGCTCACACCTACCACGCGCGCTTATGACTACGAATGATCGAATCTTCAAGGTCATGGGTGGCACTGTCGAGCACGATGTTTGCTCCTATGTCTCGTCGATGTTGCACGATCGCACCCTCGAAGTACACGTGGGCTGTGACAGCCAGAACTACAAGCGGCATACCGTTTATGCCACAACAGTGGTCTTTCGATTCCCTGGGAACGGAGCTCACGTCATTTACAGAAAGGAAAAACTTCCGAAAATCACAGATCTCTGGACCAAACTTTGGGGAGAAACTGAACGATCCGTTGCGCTGGCCCGCCTCATTCTCGAAGAATGCAACATTCGAGTTAAACAAATCGATCTTGATTACAACTCGGATCCAACGTATCCGTCACATAAGTTAATTGCCGCATCTTCAGGCTACATCACCTCATTGGGTTTCGAAGCCAAAGCCAAGCCAAATCTCTTAATGGCAGCTTGGGCTGCTAATGCGCTCTGCCAGTGATGGACGCCGAGGATCGGCAGGTCCTTTCTCATTTCCCAATCGCAGGAAAGATTTCATTCAAGATGGACTCACGGTGGCTAAAAATACCCTTGACCTTTCGGTGAATGGGGGAGCCAAAAAGCTCTCCAATGGCACCACCGGGCAATGCATAATGCAATACGTCCTCCATCAGCACACCACCATCTTTTTCGGTGAATCGGTGCAAATGGTGCCAGAAACGATAGGGACCAAACCGTTGCTCGTCGATGAAATGTGAACCTGCAACAGCCTGCGTGATTTCGGTAACCCAATTCATGGGAATTCCCAAAAAAGGTCGAATACGGTATGTAATGATTTGCCCTGCAAACGTGGGCTCTTTGGCGCCAGATAGAATCTCAAACGACATGTCGTCAGGTGTGATGCGGTCGAGGTTACCGGGCACACTGAAAAAGTCCCAGGCTTCCTGCAGCGAAATCGGCAACCACTGCTCGCTTTCTAAACGATGAATCTTCATACATCACAAACGTATATTCGAGCCTTATTGTTCTCGAAGATTGATGTAAAAAAAATGAAGCATCCGCCGTTGCAGATGCTTCACTACGATTCACAACTAGGTCCTCCAAGAACGAAATGTTCTATGACCTGTACTCAAATATAATCAATTCAACCATTTAATACAATCTTTCGTGGAGTTCTTATATTGTTACAGCTATTATTACGTGAAGATTTTCTGTTTTTACAAATCGATGGAATAAAACAAAGTCAAGCTCTACATTTGCAGCATGTCCTGCACGGCTCCGTTTCATACTGTCCTTTACGGGATTCAGCTCACTTTCTGCAGCTTGATTCTTTGCAACGAATGCAAGGGACAATCTACAGTTGAGCAATGGAAATTCATGGTGCAGGAGCGCACAGAAAAAATTGATTTCAAGTCGTTTGCAGCTCACAATCCCAACTGGATGGCCAATGCTGCAAAACCCTCCTTGAAAACTGCTGTGCCTGCGCTGGACCAACTGGAGACGTCCCTTTTACCTTGGGGTGAAAATCAAGCACTGGTCGATCAATGCATGCAAGCATTGTTCGAGTCCAACTATCAATGCGCTCAAATCATAGGCGTGTTACATGGACGCTACGGACCATTCATCGAGCAAGCGCTCGAAGCAGCTTCACTGCCCAACTCTTTGCAATGGCTCGCAGCCACCACCACGGCATTCAACGTCGGGTTCGATCAAGACGGGTCTGCTGGCATGTGGGGGATGAATGCTGAGGTTGGACGCAAGTACGGGCTGCTGGGCGTCAATGGCATTGATCAGAGGAAATTACCAGAGGAATCGACCCACGCACTCGTGCTTGAGTTAGAACGTCTCCAGCGGCGATTCCCCAATGACCCGCACCGCGTCCTCGTCGCCTACTGGAAAGGCATGGCATATGCCACCCGATGGACTGGAAAACCGGGTTATGATGATGTGTTGGATGCCCAACTTACTCTGCTCAAGGTCCTCAGCCGATTTATGGTCAACATT
The DNA here is from genome assembly GCA_965661575.1 of uncultured Flavobacteriales bacterium. Taxonomy (GTDB): domain Bacteria; phylum Bacteroidota; class Bacteroidia; order Flavobacteriales_D; family Sanyastnellaceae; genus UA16. Next base: position 39,446 of record CBFIEJ010000009.1, read on the forward strand.
GAACGCCCATCCTTTGAACTTGACTGGATTGCGCAGGCTCAAAAATGGACCCCGCTCAAGTGCGATGGTAAAGGCATGAATCGCAATGCCATCATCGCAGAGGGCATAGTCTCAGAACAAAACCTCACCGAAATACTCCCTTGGTGGTATTCCGACTTCTTAAGCTGTGCAGATGCCCAAAAGTACGGAGCACGCCTCCCCCAAATGATCATCGCTGCACCAACTGAATCACGATCTCCAACAACGCAAAAAATGGAATCGCCTCCTGCAACGATTGGGCAAGATGTACTGACTGAAAATGCCATTCCGTGCATTCTTTATACAGTCAAAAAGGGCGACACCCTCTGGAACATTGCCCAACGATATCCGGGTGTTACGCCTGAAAAATTGGCTAAAATCAATTCCATCTCTGATTACATTCGCATCGGCCAAACGCTTTGTGTGCCGGATAAGAAATGAAACCCAAACAACAGCCAATTTTCCGCACAATTGCGTTCATTGCGTCTGTCTTCTTCGCGTTGTTCATTTTTATGCAGCGGCCGAAATCCCTGCAAACCATCGTCTGGAAGTTTCCAATTTGGGAAGACCTTCAATCTGTCGACTCATCCATAACTGTTGAGGAAGTCCAAACGCTGCTGGCTTCCTATGGCGAAGCAATGGTCACTGATACCATCATCCGCCAAAGCGCTTCAGATTCCATCGAAGTTCCCAATTCAGTGGATAGCGTTGCTCATCAAGCGACGCTCGATGCAACAGGGAGACCTGTCGAGACCAATGGTTCAATGGCCCTTGCTGAGCACATCGTCTCCGGCTATAGCCGCGAAAACGCAGCAAACATGATTCATCGTGATTTGCTTTTGCAGGGAAACGCTGATGGCTTTGCTCGATTATCCTCATTTTTCGCCAAGCTCAATTCCCCTTCACGATCCCCAAGTCTCCATGTGTTTCACTTTGGGGATTCCCAAATTGAAGGCGATCGAATCACAGGTGAACTTCGCTCCAAATGGCAAAAGACTTGGGGGGGAGAAGGACCGGGCTTTATATCTCCTGCGCAACCAATTCCTTCACTCGCCATCGAACAAAAATGGTCGAGTCGCTGGAATCGATACACGCGATTCGGCAAAGTGGACAGTACGATTCGTCACAATCGATACGGCTTTACTGCTTCTTTTGCTCAATACGAGCAAAACGATGACACCCTAGAATCGAATAATCAATGGGTTGAATTGAGTCCCCATCCTAAGGGGTTTCGACGCAATCAATCCTTTGAAGAGGTTCATCTCTTGTTCGGTAGGACTTCAAAGCAGACCACAGCCACTTTGGTTGTTAATGACACCACGGTACGCTCGACTCAGTTGCGACAAGATTCCCTCCACTCCCATATCATTTTTGACTTGTCACAGGATTCAATCACTGCAAATCCGTACACGTCTTTGAAAATTGAATTCGAAGGCGAATCACCCGAGTTCCATGCAATAGGACTTTGGTCGCGTGCTGGAATCGCAGTGCACAATGTCGCAATGCGAGGCAGTTCTGGCACCTTGTTTAGACAGCTAGATCGAATGCAACTCAAACAACAACTTGCATCGGTTCGAACCGAATTGATTTTACTGCAATACGGTGGAAATGCTGTTCCCTATCTAAAAGATTCCGCTGCCGTCCGTCGATTTGGGGGCTGGTTCGCTTCCCAAATTCGATTGTTTCAAGCCCTTGTACCTGGCATCCCCGTCATCGTTCTTGGACCGTCAGACATGTGCCAAAAGGTTGGAACAAGGATGCAAACCTACCCGATACTGACCTACATGCGAGACGTCCTCAGATTGGAAGCAGTGCGCGAAGACGCTCTTTATTGGGATGTGTACGAAGTGATGGGTGGATCAGGTTCTATGGCTGCCTGGGTCGAATCAAGTCCTCCCCTTGCCAGCACCGACCATATACATTTCACGCCCAAAGGAGCACGAGAAATTGCGAAACTCTTCAATAAAAGCATCCAAACGGAATGGGCGCTCTGGCAGAATTGGCATGCAGACCAAACATTGGAACAGGTGCCATGAATCGGAGAAAAACTTTCGTGCTTGCCGGGTCCATACTTTTTTCGATGCAGACGAATTCGCTCTTTTCGCAAGTCGACGGCAGAACACAACATTCACTCCCGAGGGAACTACATCAAAATTCAGCACCGTATCGTCACTTGTCGGCCACCCTTGACTCCGTTCGACGCAGCGAAAAGAGTTCCTTGTCGATTCTTCACATCGGCGGCTCCCATGTGCAAGCAGGCTGGATCGCCCACTTCTTGCGCGAACAGCTTGCTTTGTTAGCGCCTGAGGCTCAATGGAGCAGAGGACTGATGTTGCCTTATCGTTTGGCCCACACAAACACTCCCACTCATTTTCGCACCGAAATGACCGGAAGCTGGAGCGGCGAGAGTTGTGCCAAAAGGAACTGGACTTCCCGCCTCATTGACCCGGGATCGGGGACTGGCATGCAAGTTCACACGAGCTCTGAACTCGCCAGTATTCAGCATGTCGCCTTCTTACCAGACTCCACGAAAATAACATCGGATTCCTTCGACATTTGGACCAATGCCAATCGCAATGAAATCTCCTTCGGCTCTGCGCAAAGTAGCATACAATTAACGGCATTTGAAGGAGGCAATGGATGGAGGCTGACGCTTCCGTCGCCTGTCGACACTTTTCGTCTTGACTTTTTTCCAGATGAAAACCGATCCACACCTCTTGTCTACGAAGGAGTCTATGCTGAATTGAATGGATCCACGCAAATCGTAATCAACGAATGGGGACACAACGGTTTGCACATTCAGGATATTCGGGATTGTCCAGAATTTGCAGTCCTCGCCAAAAGGTTGAAGCCCGATCTTGTGATCTTAGGCGTCGGACTGAATGATGCAATGAACGAAAAGGGCTTCGAACTAGCACAGTTTGCGTTGGACTACAGCTGGACCATCAATGCTTTAAAAGAAGCCTTGCCTGAAACGGCTATTCTTCTCTTGAGCAATACCCCCGTGAATAGTGATAAGCCATTCATCACAAAAAATTCGGAACAAATACGATCATTCCTGCAGTCCTATTCTAAGTCAGTGGGTTGCGGTTTTTTCGATTTGAGTGAGGCGATGGGTGGAACGGAAAGCATGCAAGAGTGGATGGCCCAAGGCTGGATGAAATCCGACGGCATACACTTTCACTCAGCCGGATATCAGCACATCGCTTACCAAATTTTCACAGAGATTGAGCGCGCTTTTCTGACTGACAAAAAAGCACGAAATTCGACGGAGCGATGAATTTTTTCGATCTAGCACCAACTCCAACGTTTACCTTTTTGTCACCGCAATTTTGGGGGTTCTTGGTGCTCGTACTGATTGGAATATGGGGCACTGAGCGACGGCTTCGTGCACGCAATGCCTTCTTGTTCTTGGTCAGCCTGCTCTTTTACTGGAAAACCAATGGATGGTTTGTCGGTTTGTTGCTGATCTCAACCCTCATCGATTGGAGCATTGGGTGGCAAATTTTTCGCTCAAAGGGATCAACCAAAAAGCTTTGGCTTGCGGCAAGTATTTTCTCGAATTTAGGCTTGCTGTTTTTCTTCAAATATGCCTACTTCTTTGCGGATGCTTTAAACCCATTGCTCGGAACCCACTGGAGTCCTCACCTCTCCTTGGGCCAATGGGCCAATGATCATTTGGGTACAACGTTTCGAGTGGATCAGATTTTGTTGCCCATTGGCATCTCCTTCTACACCTTTCAAACACTCTCCTATTCAGTTGACATTTATCGTCGTCAAATATTGCCTTGCCGAAGCCCATTGGATTTCGGATTTTTCGTGAGTTTCTTTCCTCAACTTGTGGCCGGCCCCATCGTTCGCGCAAAAGACTTCATCCCCCAACTTCACAAGCCCTATTCACTCAGTCGAACTGAATTTGGTATGGCGCTATTTTGGATTCTCAATGGCCTCATCAAAAAAATCTGGGTGGCAGATTATCTCGCTGTAAATCTGGTTGACCGAATCTTCGCGAATCCCGGTGGTTATAGTGGATTTGAAAATGTCCTGGGCCTGTATGCCTACAGCCTTCAGGTCTATGCCGACTTTAGTGGTTACACCGATATGGCCATAGGCATCGCACTTCTCATGGGGTTTCGACTGCCCCTCAACTTCAAATCACCTTACAAAGCGAGGAATGTAGGGGAATTCTGGCAACGCTGGCACATTAGCCTGTCCAGCTGGCTGAAGGATTACCTCTACATTCCCATGGGCGGAAATCGCTACGCAAGCTCCTTCACATACGTTAGCATCGGTTTCCTTCTCCTTTTCCTTCTGCTCATGCTTCCGAGCACAGGCATGCGACTAATTGCGCTCGGCAGCGCTCTGCTCATTGGAGCCACACTTGTCGCATTCCCCCAACTCCGTAAAAGATTCAGCACCAATATCAATCTCATGATCACCATGCTGCTCGGTGGCTTGTGGCACGGTGCGAGTTGGAATTTCATTCTTTGGGGGGCATTGAACGGCCTTGGGCTGATCGTTTACAAAGGATGGCGACGCATCAGTCCGTGGGAAAATCGCAATCGATGGTGGAAACACGGACTTGGAATCTTCCTCACATTTCATTTCATTTCAGCCACTCGAATCTGGTTCCGATCAGGCAGTCAGGTCAACTGGGAAGACCTCAGCCAACCTCACGATTTGTGGACCGAGTGGTTCTCTGCCAATACCATGCTCATGCAAATCATTCATCGCTTTTGGCAAAGCCCCTTCCTAGAAATCATAATGGGCAACGCGGGCATACTGGCCATCATGTTGACTGGAATGACCATCCACCTACTCCCGGAAAGTTGGAAAAATAGTTACCGGCAGGCGTTTGCTAGTGCCTCAACACCTGGCATGCTCGTTGCTACACTTGGAGCAATCTGCATTGCGTATCTCGGCGTGAGCTCTGGGCTCCGACCCTTCATATACTTCCAATTCTAACCCCATGCACCGTTTTAGTCAACAGCCTCAATTTCTTGGTAGGCACTGCAGCTCTTGTTCCCACTTGCGCAGGAGGTCAAAAGAACAGCAATTGAAAGCACACCCATCGCGAAGATCAGAACTTGTTGGAGGCGCAGGTGGTTGATTTTTTTTGAAAACATAGCAATTAGGTTTCGAGTCTCTAACGAGCTTGCGCCAAACTTAGTACATCTTTCCCAATTCAGTTGTAAAAACAAACAATATCCATGGCCAAAAAAGCTCTACCTGCACCAGCAAATGCGCTCCGCATCCTCTATGGATTCATGGTTTGCCTCCAAACGATTGTCATGATTGAATTTTTCGCTGAAGCGCAAAGTGTGATTTCGTCAGGCACCATATTCTCTCTCATTGAAGACCAGCGAAGTGGGCTGCTCTTGCTTCAATTTTTTGGCTGCGCAATCCTTTTTGTAGACGCTGTTTTGCGTTTTGACTTCCTCAAATACAAAGGCTTTCATCTCGCGGGCATTGGATTACTCATATGCCACTGGATGTTTCAAATGTTCGTGCACTTCCTATCCAGTTCTTATCTGACCTAATCTGATCAATCCTGCTGGTATTGATAATCTGAATCATCCAGTCGCTCAGGCATTGATCGGAACAACTCGAAGCGCTGTTGAATAAAACGAATGAACTCATATTGAGTCCATTGTTGCAGGAGTTCTTCACCGGGGTCACTGAAAGCAATGAAATCATCAAACTCATGAGGTTCAAGAAGAATGATTTCATAATTCACGTATTTCACGAATAATTCGCGCAGTAAATCGTGCCGTCGATCGCGATTTTCCAGTTGAGCGACCAAACGTTTACTGCGCTCCTCCCTGTTCAGCATTTGATAGAGAAACGTGATCGGGCTGCTCAGGGCATCCACAGACGTCAGTCTGAAGTCCTCCTCGTTGTACCCCAACGATTCGATGTCCCTTAAGATTTCACGTAATTCTCTAGGCGCTACGACTTCTGCGATGCCCACATCGACACTCAGTCGATGCAATCGAACTTCCCATTCAAATTGTCGACCCTGAACGGGAGCGATTCGTTCTCGTGTGTGAAAGCCTATGGCGCCGAAAGCAATGGTATCCCCCGGACAAACCGCGAGGAGGAATTGCCCTCTTTGATCAACAAACTGACCTCCGCCCTCTATTCCGCGATTCACCACCATCGCGGCAGGAATCATTCGTCCAGATTCATCAACGACCGATCCTGAGATGAACATCAAACTATCACAGCGGTCAGTCAGACCCTGTTGGGAGAACCCCACCGCAGAAGACAGAAGAAATAAAAAAGCGACCAACATTCGTAAAAAAGAGGACATCATAGCTGCAAGATAGCCCTCTTCACATGTTAACTTCGGCTCATGGCCGATCAATTGCCTCCATCCCATTCATCGAAGTCCGCGGCCCGAGAAGCGGCCAAAGAACGAATATCAGAGGCCAGAAAACGTGCCAAAGCCCCTGACTATTGGGCGAAGGACATTCTTCAAGGCAATCGAAATGCGCTGAGTCAAGCCATCACTTTGACTGAGAGTGCAAAACCAGCGGACCAATTGCTTCTTGATCTTTTGCTTCAATCCATCCAATCAAAGAAAGGAAAAACCACATCCATCAGGGTTGGAATCACTGGCGTACCGGGCGTTGGCAAGAGTACATTTATAGAGCAATATGGGCTGCTGCTCACCAGCCAAGGTCACCGCGTTGCGGTGCTTGCGGTGGACCCAAGCAGCGGTATATCCAAAGGCAGCATTTTAGGAGATAAAACTCGAATGGAACTGCTCGCAAAACATAAAAACGCCTTCATTCGACCGAGTCCAACAGCCGAGGCCTTGGGCGGAGTTACACGCGGGACACATGAAGCGACTCTGCTTTGTGAAGCGGCAGGTTTTGACCGCATTTTGATTGAAACAGTAGGCGTCGGACAATCAGAAATTGCTGTCCGGCAGTGCTCGGATGCCTTTGTCCTTTTGATGCTTCCTGGTGGTGGAGACGAGCTCCAAGGAATCAAGCGAGGGATCATGGAAATGGCCGATGTGCTTCTCATCAATAAAGCAGATGGAAATGGTTTGCCGTTGGCTCGTGAAACAGCGGCTCAATACCTCCAGGCCCTTCACCTACTCCCCCCCAATGCAGCGGGGCATTCCGTTGATGTTCAATTGATCAGTGCCCTTGAGAAAGAGGGCATTCATGAATTTGAAGAGCACCTCAAGCGCTTGGTTGTGAGCTGGAAAGCCAACGGATCATTTCATCGCAGACGAGGCGAGCAAGCAGCGGAACTCTTTGCGCAACATGTTCAACAATTGTCTATCCAAAGTCGCCTTCGTGATGCGGACGGACAACGGGTTTGGAATGAAACTTTGACCGCCGTTCGCGTGGGACAAATAAATCCGTACACCGCTGCGCGGCATTGGATGGAGCTCGGAACGTCATGAGTGTCGATTTCTTGCTTTTGCAAACGACATTTTCAGTGCTCGCTTTCGCTGGCATGCATCGCACGGGCACGGCTGCGCAATTTGAAAAAAGGTTCCAGCGGTTCAAGAGCCCCTTACCCTCCGTTCATAATCGGCTGAGCAAAGACACCACCTCAATGCTCTCCAGCATTGCCTTTGTGTGGGGCGCCAGCTGGCTTTTGCATCACACCATCCTGCCTCAGCACAGTGCTGTGCTCTTATGGTTTTTGGCGATTGGAAATCTCTTGCGGGTTGTCTTTCAAACGTGGAGATTTCAATTGAATTCTGCACAGGAAGAACCTCTTGAAGTCCAGAGGAGATTGATACAACTCCAGTTCCAACTGCAAAAGCTTCATGAAAAAGAGGCGTTGGGAGCGCAATTGGTGAAAACAAATCAATCACAAGCAACGCTTGATCGCTATGGAGAGCATTTTAAGCGTGTATTGATGAACATTGAGAATCATTTGATCTATGGAGAACATGAGCATGCTGAATTAGTCATCACACTCTTTTCTCGGCACCTCAGGCAATTGCTCCATGAGGGCTCCTCTCCTTTTCTTTCGCTTGAAAACTCAATAGAACACATCAAAACGCATCTGGAATTGATGGCCGTTCTCACCGGACAACGATTTATTTGTGACGTGGACGATGACATGCTCGATGCACATACATTGAAACGGCATACCGAACGGTTCCAACTTGGCCCTTGGGTTGAAGAACGTGTTTGGCCCTTTTTTAGCCTCGCGGAAAGGAGTTTGCAGCCTATGCAACCAATGACCCTCTTGATCGATATTGAAGGCAATAAAGTCGTTTTGACATTCTCCGATCACGATTTGCATGAAAGCAGAACGATTCCGCAAGCGCAATTTCGATTGCTCGGAAGTCCCAGCTCAGGATTCGTTGAGCGGGAGTATTCCGAATCCATGCGCGCAACCTAAAGAGACGTTCAAAGAGCAGACCGAATCAAGTCAACAACTGATGCCGCTGATAATTGTTGTTGTTCACCCGTTGCCATTTGACGAACCGTCCAGTTGTTTTGCAGACGCTGCTCCTCACCTGCCATGAGCACAAAATTGACTTGCAAATCTGCAGCATACTTCATCTGCTTCTTCAATTTTGCCGCCTTCGGATAAGCCGCGGCTCGGATTCCTGCGTTTCGCAGCTCCGACGTCATTTCCACGACCGCATTCTCTGAATCCTGATCCAACATCAACACCAATGCTTGTGGACCGGTGGATGACTCCGCGGGAAACGCCCCAAAGTGCTCAAGAACGTCGTAAATTCGATCAGCACCAAAACTAATGCCCACCCCACTCATGCCCTCCCAGCCAAAAATGTCGGTCAAATTTGCATAGCGTCCGCCGCCACAAATACTACCAACAGGGGCATCCGTGACTCTCACCTCGAAAATTGCTCCAGTGTAGTAATTCAGTCCTCTTGCCAAGGTCGGGTCAAACGAAATGCAAGAAGCAGGTACGCCTGAAGCGATTGCCATTTCAAGGAGTTTAACAACCTCATTGTAAGCCTCCTGGGCTTCCGCATCTTTCGGGAGTAGAAGCGCTTGGACGCCTCTCAGCCGAGCAAACAAATCCTCAGATTCCAACAAGCCAAAAATGCTCATGACATTGCTGATTTGATCTGCTGTCATACCGCGTTCAAGAAGCTCCTTTTGGACACCGGCATCACCAATTTTATCCCATTTATCGAGAGCAACCGTCAAGTCTGAAAATTGATTCTCGATGCCCCAAGAACGTGCCAAGCCATTCAGAAGACGACGATCGTTCACCAGTATTTTGTACCCGGGAACCCCAAGGCCACCCAAAACCTCGTGAAAAAGCTGCATCAAATCCAACTCGCACAAGACACTATCCGAACCAATGATGTCCGCATCACATTGCGTGAATTCCTGATACCTCCCTTTTCCAGGACGATCTCCGCGCCAAACCGTCTGCATCTGATACCGTCGAAACGGAAACGCTAAATCATTGCGAGACATCACGACAAAACGAGCAAACGGAACAGTCAAGTCGTAACGTAGCGCTTTTTTTGAAATGCTTGGGAGAAGAGCCTTGGAGTCCATCGACGACAGTGCCTTCGAATCTGCTTTTGACAGAAAGTCGCCATTGTTGAGCAATTTGAAAATCAGTTGATCCCCCTCATCGCCATATTTACCTGTCAGTGTCGACAACGATTCCATAGCAGGAGTTTCAATGGGCTGAAAACCGAAGCGTTCAAAAGCTTCGCGCATGATGGAAAACATCCAATTGCGTCTCGCCATGATCACGGGACCAAAATCCCTTGTTCCCTTTGGAATAGATGGTTTGCTCATACCTGTTATCTTTTTACTTGTTGCGACGGCGAAGCTGAATGAAGGCCACAATGGTCAAAACCGCCATTCCGAGAAATACGTATTGCATGATGTTAGGTTTGTTTGTAGGCGCTAAATTCGGGAATTGATGGAAACGAATGCAATTCAACGGCAGCTTTCAGGGCACAATGGTGCTATTTACGATGCCTGCTGGGATCAATACAGAGGAGAATGGCTGACTGCAGGGGGCGATGGTGTGGTTGCCGCATGGGCCAAAACGGACGGAGAACATGGACGAGCGGTCTTCCAATCAAGACAGGCATTCTTCTCGATTGCCCCAATGAAATCCGGTCCGGTCGCTGGAACTGAGTCGGGTGAATTAATGATGCTCGACTCCGAAAGAAAGCCGAGAAAGATCGTAGCGCATGACAAAGGTGTCTTTTCGATCACACCCATCGATGGGAGCCGATTCTTTTGCGGTGGCGGCGATGGACGCATCACCGGGTGGAACGCACTCACCCAGAATGGTGATTGGCACTGGAAACGAGCCTCTAAAATCCGAGTGATTTCACCAGCAAGCGCAGGCACATTCATCGGAAGTTCTTCCGGTGACGGCATCATTGTCCCGGAACTTTCACCCGGCATTGACTTGGAAAAAGCCATCACAGTTGTCGGTCACAAAGGCGGGATTTATGCTGCGCTTTTCCTGGTCGACAAAAACGTGTGGCTCACGGGGGGACGCGATGGTCATTTGCGGGTGTGGTCAAAACACGGTGAATCGCTCCTTTCCATTCCAGCGCACGAAGCAGCGATTTACCGAATTGTCCAAAGGAAAGGAGTCATCTACACAGCTAGTCGCGATAAATCAGTCAAGTCCTGGAACGAAAACGACTTGTCTTTTCGCGCAAAATGGGACCGCAGCAATCAAGGAGCCAAACGTTCCGTCAATGCTCTTTGCATCGGAGGAGAGAAGCCAACTTGGCTGATGGCCGCGGGCGATGACCGTGTCATTCGCATGGTCCAACTTTAGCATAAACTGATTATCCCTTCACCAATTCACGGGCACGCCATTGTGCTGAGCCAGCCATTCATTGGAGCGGCTGAAGGGTTTTGACCCCCAGAATCCTCGGTACGCTGCAAGCGGACTGGGATGAGCAGACTCAAGGACGAGATGCTCGGACCGATGAACAAAAGAAGCCTTTTTTTGCGCCTCTTTTCCCCAGAGAACGAACACAATCGCGCGTTGTTGAGCGCAGAGCGCTTGAAATACACCGGAAGTCAATTTCTGCCAGCCCAAAGCGTGATGAGACCCCGCCTCGCCCGCCCTAACGGTTAAAACATCATTCATGAGAAGAACGCCTTCTCGCGTCCAGTGCGCCAAAGCGCCTTGATCGTTCCATTGCGTTTCAAAAGGCCATTTCTGTTGCAAATCAGACTCGTATTCCCGAACAATGTTGCGCAATGAAGGTGGCCAATCCATGCCCGGTCCAACGGAAAAAGCAAGGCCATCCGCCTGCCCTGGGCCGTGATAGGGGTCCTGGCCGCAAATGACAACTTTTACATCTTCCGGCTTGAGATGCTCAAAAGCCTTCAGCTCGAATCCGGATGGCGGGTAGCACTGAAAGTTTCTTCGCTCTTCACGAAGAGAGTCCTGCAGACTTGACCAGTCAATGTCTACATCAACTGAAGCTAAAGCCTTGATCCAGTTCGTGTTCAATTTGTATTTCATGGACAAAACAGCGTTGTCAAGAAGCAAAATTCGTCTGCTTCTTGGTGGTTTCCAATGTTGGTTGTGAAAAACATAGCCACCGTCCCTGAAAAAAGGCTTTTTTGATAGCATTGGAAAGGGTATTTTTGTCCATCCCTTTTTTAAAAACCAACGCGCAAGCGTCGAAACCAATGCCCCTTGCCTTTAGCTGATCCATTACTTCGCGAACAATTAGAGGCCAACAAAGGGAAAAACCTTTACGGCTATCAAGAAGCTGCCATCACGAACCTGATGGGGCGAATGGAAAAATTTCCGAACCAGTATAACTTGCTGTTCCAACTCCCCACCGGCGGAGGAAAAACTGTGATTTTCTCGGAACTAGCCAAACGCTACATTCTCGAAACAGGCAAACGGGTTTTGATTTTAACGCACCGCATCGAATTATGTGGACAGACCAGTCGAATGCTCAACGACATCGGAATTCCGAATAAAATCATCAACAGCAAGGTCAAAGAACTTGAAGAAGAGGACGATCACTGGTGTTTTGTAGCAATGGTCGAGACGTTGAACAACCGCCTCAACGACGAGCGCATCGGTTTCGAGAACCTCGGTCTCGTCATCATTGACGAAGCCCATTACAATAGCTTTCGCAAACTCTTTGGGTACTTTTCAGATCAAATTATTCTCGGGGTGACAGCCACTCCTCTGAGTTCCAATATAAAGCTACCGCTGAAGGATAACTACAATGAACTCATCGTTGGAGAATCCATTTCATCGTTGGTCGAGCAGCAATTCCTTTCCAAGGCTACCACTTATAGCTATGACGTGAACTTGCGCTCACTAAAGATTGGAATCAATGGTGACTACACCGTAAGCAGTTCGGAGCGGCTCTACGGCAATTATCTGATGCAAGAGAAATTGCTTTACGCTTACGAAGAGAAAGCAAAGGGTACGAAGACGTTGATCTTCAACAATGGAATCAATACTTCAAAGCAGGTTCAAGCCATGTTTGAAGAAGAGGGCTACGAATGCATGCACCTCGACAACACACACAGTGAGAAAGAAAGAGAAGATATTCTAGCATGGTTTGAAAAAAAGGACAATGCCATACTGAGTTCTGTTTCCATTTTAACGACAGGTTTTGACTCTCCTTCTGTGCAGACCATCATCCTGAACCGTGCGACCAAGTCCCTCACGTTGTACCACCAAATGATTGGTCGAGGCTCTCGAATTTTGCCGAACAAGAAGGCTTTCAACGTCATTGATTTGGGCAACAACGCGAGGCGCTTTGGACTCTGGGAAGCGCACATCAATTGGACGGAGATTTTCAAATCACCAAACTCCTTCATCGAAGGGCTCTACACCGACGAAGAAATCGAAGACGAGTTCGTTTTTGAATATTCAGATGAGATGATGGAAAAACTTCAGGGCGGTCCCGACCCTGACTTCAATATGGCAGAAACCTACATCGAAGTTACCCGGGACGGAGGCAGGCCGAAAGAGGCGATCGAGAGGAGCATCAAACATCATGTCGAAATCATCCAATATGTCAGCGAAGACTTTTGGGATGCCATGACCCTCGCCAAAGAATTAGAAGGAGACATCGCCTACCGCATTCGCCTGTATTCGAAATGCATCGCTAAGACGACTGAGAATTATAAAAATTGGCTCAAGGAAGAATACAGCCGTAAGCTGCAGAGTGCGCTTCGTTCTGCCTTTGTCACCAGCGAAGAAGAGGGATAATCAGACGTTTCCGTCGAATACGTCCGAACAATTATGAATTGAAACTGCCCACCCACAAATCACAGTTTCATTTTTATTTGAGTTTCCTGAAATTTCATCTATGATGACAACGACGGAATTCGATGCACATGGCCAAGCGTTCATTGGATTACTCTTGGTGGTGCTCATCGCCGCAGCTGCGCGCAACACCCGATCAATTGAATCCAAGTTTCCAGCGATATCCAATCGCTTGAGGCTTCCATTCTTGCGGTTCACGTGTGTTTTAATTCTGATTTGTTCACTCGGCCTCACCTACCACATCTGGATAGCTCCTGTGAAGGCCTTGAATGCTGATGTGAATCGTTTGTTTATCTATGCCATCGCTTGCCTCGTAGGTATATCCGCATTTTCTTATGCTCGACTCCTGCGCTATCACAGCAGATCTCCTGACTTCACGAAGAAAGCACTTATCCAAGAGCAATTGCTCCTTCAAAGTGTCTCGCAAACCCAGCGAAATCTTTCGCTTCAAAGAAAGGTCAAAGACGCCAGAAGGCTCAATCTGAAGTCGCAAATGAACCCCCATTTTCTCTTCAACGTTCTCACCGGTATTCAGCATCTACTGATGCGCAATGAGAGCGAAAAAGCAAGTCTTGTTTTCAATAAATTCAGAAGGTTGCTGCTTCTTGGATTTTTGTCCCCGGACCAAGTCATTGGACCATTGCAGCAGGAGATGGACCAGATTAAACAATACATGGAGTTGGAAGCCATCCGATTGGAAAAGGAAATCCAAGTGAATTTTGATATCTCATCCAGTGTGCACCCCAAAATCACACCTTTTCCGCTGTTCATCTTACAGCCATTGGTTGAAAATGCCATCTGGCACGGACTCAGCAGCCCCACCATTGAGCATCCCAAGATTGTCATCCGGATTACATGGATTGATGAAGGACTCGCAATCAAGGTGCAAGACAATGGCATTGGAATGAAAAAGACAGCGTCCGCAGATCACAAAGGCGCTCACCGTTCGAGGGGCACCGCGATTGTACGAGAACGATTGAGCCTGCTCCATCATCCGGGCACCTTGCACGTAGAAGAGACGCCGGAAGGACATCCGTTTAATTCAGGAATCACTGCGCGGATTCAACTCCCATTGTGGGCATTGGAACCCGCGTGGAGTGAATCAGAGCTCAGCAAAGCGGGTTGATTTACGTAAGTTTCAAACGAGGAATCGGCTCGATATCCAACGGAAACTCCCGATTGGGATCAAATAATTTAAGTCCAGCAATAGCCACCATTGCTGCATTGTCTGTGCAGTATTCAAAAGGCGGAATATGAACAGTCCACCCCAAACGTTCAGCTGTCAAAAATAACGATTTACGCAACCCACTATTTGCGGAAACACCTCCAGCAATGGCCACCTCCTTGATGCCCGTAGCCTCCACAGCATTTTCCAACTTTTCCATGAGTATTCCAATAATGGTGGCCTGGACACTCGCTGCAATATCAGATTGATTCGCTGAGACAAATTCAGGGTTTTGCTGGTGAGCGTGTTGCAAAAATTGCCATATCTGAGTCTTAAGCCCGCTAAAACTCATATCTAAGCCGTTCACACGAGGCTTGGAAAAACTAAATCTGTCAGGATTTCCAGTTTGAGCAAGACGATCCAAAATTGGCCCCCCAGGATATGGAAGTCCCATGAGCTTTGCTACTTTATCGAAGGCCTCTCCAGCAGCATCATCTCGCGTTTCTCCAAGGACTTCCATTTCCAAGGCACTCACCACTTTCACCAATTGCGTGTGTCCTCCTGAGACAGTCAAGCATATAAACGGAAAATTTGGGTTCGGATCCGGCGCCAAAAAATGCGCCAAGACATGCGCCTGCATATGATTCACCGGAATGGCGGGAATGCCATTGGCCCATGCCCAAGATTTGGCGAATGCGACACCCACGTGCAGAGATCCCATCAAACCTGGGCCGCAGGTATAAGCAACTGCACTCAATTCACTGGCCTCGACATTCGCTCGCTTCAAAGCTTCCGTTAGGGTCGGCACAATGTTTTGGGCGTGGGCTCTGCTTGCCAGTTCAGGCACGACACCACCGTAATTTTCATGAATCGATTGATTCGCAATTACATTGGCAAGCACTTCATTTCCGCGGATCACAGCAACACCTGTGTCATCGCAAGAAGACTCTACTGCAAGAATAAGCGGAAGCTGTGGCATGATTTCTGCGCTAAAATACGCAGGCAAATTGCTCATCGTGTATTTTCACGTCGTAAACATGGTCTCCCCAAGCAATAGATTTCGAAACAGCGCATCAGCATTCCTGCTGATTCTCTTGATCGTCGGAGCAGCCGTCCACACACCGTTTGTTCAAACGGCACTTTTCCGTGCTTTCGTATTGCCTCTTGTCCAAAAAGCATTCGTTATCGATGTGCATGTTACGAAATGCCATTTCGATTGGTGGAATCAAAAAATCACCCTTGAGAATCTGAGAGCCCAGCACGAAGAAAATTCACTTTTCATCAGTCGAGCCGCGACCATTCAATGGAAACATCCTGAAAACGCATGGAACATCATTGATTCCGTGGCCATTCAAGGCTTGCAAGTCGAGCTATTGGAATGCCGTAAATGGCTTGATTTCAGACAAAAACAAACTCCTGTGGGAACAGAGGAAGCGTCTGGAAAGATGAACCCCTCTGTCGACATCCGGATTGGCTCATTTCTGCTTCAAAACATAGAAGGCTCAATCGAATCAGAATCAATCATTCAAATTGATGAAGCTCTGATGAGCGATATGCACTTCGCCGATGAATCCCTCCACATTCCCCTGAAGGCCTGTTCCGGATTCATTGCGATTCCCCCAACAAGTCACTTGGAAAAACAAGTGAAATTGGACATCAAGAGCCTGATCACTGATTTGCACGTGAAAAAATCAATTTGGTCGCTCGACACATTGGCTGCAGAAACTTCCCTATTTGACGCGCACCTCTCTCCATCTAGAACATCCAATGAATGGCACGCGCATGTGCAATTCGTCGATTCAATCGACTTCAATGCCTTTGCATTGGATTCCAATTTAAATGAATTGCTCGCCTCCCTCGTCGAGGCTCCTTTGGCACCGATTATCGACGGTCGAATCTGGGTTGATGAAGTCACAAGCTCAATGAACTGCGCCCTCGCCGTTGAGGGCATACCCGAGCTAGGCAACTTCTCCGATTCACTCAGATTCCAGCGAAAAAACGGAGGTTCATGGTCTTCAAATGGAAAACTGGATCTTGACTGGAACACCTTAGGAACCGGCCTCGAAATCGTCCTCGGTGACCGAATGCCAGCTGCGATGCAAAGCTGGAAAAATCAGGGCCATTTCATACCATTGACGTGGAACATTGCCCCCCTGTCACAGCAATTCGACTTTGGACTTCCAATGCTGAATGACAGTGAAGTCGATTTGAATATCGTCTGCTCTGAACCTTGGAAACCTTCTTCCTTCCGAGCAAAGATTCAAAATCTTCATATCCCACTCGTGTCTCAAAGAGAACAGACTTGGTCGGGATCGATCCTTGGACAGATTGAACAGCAAAAAAGCAGCCTTGCCATGACCCTGCAGAATGGTGAAAATGTCCGGTTCAACTTGAATGCTACGAGCGTCCCGAACAGCCCCGGCAATCAGCACCAGATCGATGCTCAATGGAAGTCCGAATCACTTCTTCTGCCCATGTCCGGTGACTGCAACCTCGCATTCGATGATTCTTCTTGGAACTTTAACAGCGCTACTCAACTCGAAGGTATTCGAGGTTTAAATCTATCCGGAAATAGTGATTGGGCATTGTTCGCAGCAATTGCCTTTCGAGCTTCTGGAGATCGCACAGAACAATGGTCAAGTGTGTTAGAAACTCGAAACATCACTCTTCTCGAAGACAAAAAACCAATTGCATTCGATCGCTTCGATTTGATGCTCGATCATCAAGAAGAACAAATTTTTCTTGAGTGGCACTCAGACTTGACGAATGGACGATTATCCGCCAGCGACGATCTTTCGACATGGAAACGTTGGCTTGAACGCATCACTGGTAAAGATGACAACGATGCAAAGATTCCATTCGTCGAGTTCAATGCATCATTGTTGAATTTTCGTCCCATCCAACTCATGACGAACACACCCTTTAGCGTCGCCCCTTTTTCCTCTTTTTCGGGTAAATCCTTTTCAGACCAGTTGTTGGTCAATGCTCATCTTCCGATGATTTCCAGCGCGCCATTTGCAGCTCATGAAATTCATGCCGAATGGCTACTGAACGAATCCACTTCTGCGTTTGAATTACACGTAGACTCCATCAAACAGGAAACATCCCTCCTAGCCGCTGACTTCAACAGTGACCTAAAACTGGGAACTAACTGGGAGGGAACGCTGACATGGAAACAAGGAAACAAAGGAGGAGACGCTCGAGTCGGCTTCACCTCCACGC
>CBFIEJ010000010.1:0-54969 GCA_965661575.1 uncultured Flavobacteriales bacterium
AGTGTCCTCATCAACAAAATCCTCAATCCACGTTTTCAGTACGCGCGCAGCAAGGCGACGCCCTATGGCACGCTTCAGCCCTGTTTTTGTGACCTTCAGCTCATCAGCTAAGTTGAAGATATCAAGAATATCACGATCTGTTTCGAACCCGATGGCACGCAACAAGGTGGTGACAGGTAATTTCTTTTTTCGATCGATGTATGCATACATGACACTATTAATGTCTGTTGCAAATTCAATCCAGGACCCCTTGAATGGGATGATTCGGGCACTGTATAATTTTGTTCCGTTCGCGTGTCGACTCTGACCAAAGAACACACCCGGTGAGCGGTGCAGCTGGTTCACGATCACGCGTTCCGCACCATTCACCACAAAGGAGCCCTGCGGTGTCATGTACGGAATCGTTCCTAGATAAACATCCTGTACGATGGTCTCGAAATCTTCGTGCTCAGGGTCTGTACAGTAAAGTTTCAACTTTGCCTTCAGAGGCACACTGTACGTCAAACCGCGTTCAATGCACTCATTGATGGAGTAGCGGGGAGGGTCCACGAAATAGTCCAAGAATTCGAGGACAAATTGATTTCGCGTGTCAGTAATCGGGAAATTCTCACTGAAAACCTTAAACAGGCCTTCTGATTCTCGATTTTCTGGATTCGTCTCGAGTTGAAAAAACTCCTGGAAAGAGCGCAATTGAATGTCCAGAAAATCAGGTCGTGACAACGGAAGCTCCACTGAGGAGAAGCTGATCCGTTCCGTAGTATTTGGTTTCGCCAGAGTCATGCTGGTATGAGTTCTAGAGTGAAAACAGGCGTTTTGGATGCAGGTTCAGGCCAAAGCACAAAAAGTCCGGGTGGGGAACCTACTTCCCCACCTGGACCTAAAAGGATCAAAGTATGTGCTTACTTAAGCTCAACTTCTGCACCGGCTTCTTCAAGCTGCTTTTTGAGGGCTTCGGCTTCGTCCTTCGCAACTCCTTCCTTTACAGGACCTGGAGCGTTGTCAACGATTGCCTTTGCTTCTTTCAAGCCTAGACCGGTTAGTTCTTTCACTGCTTTTACGACGGCGAGCTTCGCGCCACCTGGAGCAGTCAAGATTACATCAAATTCAGACTTCTCGTCAGCTGCTCCAGCGTCTCCGCCTGCACCTGGTCCAGCGGCTACTGCAACTGCAGCTGCAGCTGGCTCAATGCCGTGTTCGTCTTTAAGGATTGTGGCGAGTTCATTGACCTCTTTTACTGTGAGGTTTACGAGCTCTTCTGCCATTTTGTTCAAATCAGCCATGATTGTTGATTGAATGATTAATTTCTAGATTGTTTTCAAAAGATATCAAGCACCTCGGGATTCCAAGGCTTTGACTAAACCGGATAGGGTATTGCCTCCTGACTGCAAAGCGCCCACAACGTTTTTCGCTGGGGATTGCAACAAAGACACAATCTCACCAATGAGCTCCTCTTTCGATTTGATCGAAGTCAGCGCTTCCAATTGGTCAGCTCCTACATAACAAGCTGCTTCAACGTAAGCTGCTTTGAGAGTTGGCTTATCATGTTTCTTACTGAACTCCTTGATCAAACGGGCAGGCGCATTGCCTATGTCGCCCGTCATCAAAGCTGTCTGCCCCACCATGGAGCCGTACAACTCTTCGAAGTCCTTATTCTCGACACGCTCCATGGCCTTGCGAAGAAGTGTATTCTTCACAACACGCACAGTGATGTCTTTCTTGAAACTTTCTCGGCGTAAAAGCGTTGTCTCCTCTGCGTCTAAACCAGACGCGTCAGTGAGGTACAATACATTTTTTTCCTGCAATACCTGCGTCAATTCATCAATCAACTGGTCTTTTTCTTGTCGAGTCATGATTATTCAAGTTATGCGGTTACCGATTTTTGATCCACCAAGATCCCTGGGCCCATGGTTGAGCTCATAGAGATGCTCATCATGTATGCCCCTTTCGCCGAGGCTGGCTTCAAACGCATCAAAGTCGATAAGACTTCTGCCGCATTTTCTTCCAGCTTTTGGGCATCGAAAGAGACTTTACCCACTGAAGCATGAATGATTCCAAATTTATCAACCTTGAAATCAATCTTTCCAGCTTTTACGTCTTGTACAGCCTTACCCACGTCCATTGTTACCGTTCCAGACTTGGGATTAGGCATGAGTCCTCGTGGACCGAGAACACGTCCTAACGCACCAACCTTTCCCATCACTTGTGGCGTGGTTATAATTACATCAATGTCGGTCCAGCCGCCCTTGATCTTGTCAATGTACTCGTCGAGTCCCACGAAATCCGCACCAGCATCTTTAGCATCCTGCTCTTTGTCAGGGTTGCAAAGCACCAATACTTTGATCGATTTTCCAGTTCCGTGAGGAAGAGAAACCGTTCCACGAACCATTTGGTTCGCCTTTCGCGGATCAACTCCGAGTCGCACAGCTAAATCCACTGTAGCGTCGAACTTTACGGTAGAGCACTCTTTAACCAAGGCAGCTGCCTCTGTCAACGAATAAACTTTCTCAGGTTCAACCTTTCCAGCAATCGCTTTCTGGTTCTTTGTTAATTGTCCCATTTTGTGCAATTATTGACTTAGAAGGGAGGAGTTCCGTCGACGCGAAGCCCCATGCTACGTGCAGTACCGGCCACCATTTTCATGGCGGATTCGACGGTAAAGCAGTTCAAATCGGGCATCTTGTCTTCTGCAATTGTGCGAACTTGGTCCCACGACACCTTACCTTTCTTGATGCGATTAGGTTCAGGAGAACCGCCTTTTAATTTGGCGGCTTCCATCAACTGCACCGCGGCAGGAGGAGTCTTGATGACAAACTCGAATGATTTGTCACTGTAGACCGTGATCACAACAGGGCAAACTTTGCCAGCCTTATCTTGGGTTCTGCCGTTGAATTGCTTACAGAATTCCATGATGTTCACCCCTTTTGCACCGAGAGCCGGTCCAACAGGAGGTGCAGGGTTGGCAGCGCCACCTCTGATTTGCAGTTTAATGAGTCCAGCTACTTCTTTAGCCATTGGTCATTTATATTGAACAGTCCTTAACAAGCACAAATGGGAAGCATTTATGGACATTGCGATGAAGGCTGTCTGTTCCTGGTTTAAATCTCTTTTTCAACTTGTAAATAACCAAGCTCTACCGGCGTTTTTCGCCCGAAAATCTTGACCATCACTTTTAACTTCTTCTTTTCCTCATTGACTTCTTCAATGCTACCATTGAAACCGTTGAATGGTCCATCGGTCACTTTGACCAATTCACCCTCCTTATAAGGAATATTAATATCCTCTTCGGTGTCAGCCATATCATCGATGACGCCTAAGATTCGATTTATTTCATTCTGACGGACAGCCAATGGCTCTCCGCGCTTCTCCGCACCTAAAAACCCAATAACGCCGGTTGTCGCTCGCACGACGTGAGGAACCTCTCCAACAAGAGCCGCTTCCAAGTAGATGTAGCCCGGAAACAAGTTGCGTTCCTTGCTGACCTTCTTACCGTTGCGGATTTGAAAGACCTTCTCGACTGGAATCAGAATCTGCCCGACGTAATCTTGAAGTCCTTCAGCAGCAATTTCTGCTTCCAGAACATCTTTGATCTTCTTCTCTTGGCCGCTGATTGCCCGAACGACGTACCACTTTTTTTCGATATCACTCATGACTGTGCTCACGTGAATCAATTAAAGCACCTGGTAAATGAGTCCAACCAAACCGCTCCAGACTGAATCCGCTGCATTCACACCGAACACCCAGTCCATTGCAAAAACAATTCCAGCTATCATCAATGAAGCCACGAAAACCAAAACCGATGAACTTTGCAGTTCTTTCCCAGAGGGCCATGTGACCTTGGTAACCAGTTCTTGATAAGACTCCTTTAGATATTCAGTAATTTGAGACATCTCGATTTTGTTTTTTTGCACGGGCGGCAGGACTCGAACCTGCAACCAATGGTTTTGGAGACCACTACTCTACCAATTGAGCTACGCCCGTAGATGAGGAAGAAGGGGCCTCCTTTTTGGAGACTCCTTCTTCCATATTGTTCAAGTCGTTGCGGTGATTACTCGATCACAGAAGTTACCTGTCCAGCACCTACGGTTCGGCCTCCTTCACGGATAGCGAAACGCAAACCGACATCCATGGCGATTGTGTTGATCAAGTGGACCTCAATTGTTACGTTATCACCAGGCATGACCATCTCACGTCCAGCTTCCAAAACAATCTCACCAGTCACATCCGACGTACGGAAATAAAACTGTGGGCGGTACTTGTTGTGGAAAGGTGTGTGGCGTCCTCCTTCGTCCTTCTTCAGGATGTAAACCTCTGCAGTAAACTTTTGGTGAGGCGTGATTGAACCTGGCTTGGCAATTACCATTCCACGTCGGATATCTGACTTCTCAATTCCACGCAACAACAAACCTACATTGTCTCCAGCCTCTCCGCGATCCAAGATCTTACGGAACATCTCGACACCAGTGATTGTAGAAGTCAACTTCTCGTCACCCATGCCCAAGATCTCAACGGGATCAGCAGTGTTGATCACACCAGTCTCGATTCGGCCTGTTGCAACTGTACCACGACCTGTGATCGTGAAGACGTCTTCAACAGACATCAAGAAAGGCTTCTCGTTGTCACGAGGTGGAATTTCAATCCAAGCATCAACAGCCTCCATAAGGCTCAATACCGTTTCAACCCACTTGCCTTCTCCGTTCAAAGCACCAAGAGCAGATCCTGCAACCACAGGTCCATTGTCTCCGTCGTACTCGTAGAAGCTCAACAATTCACGGATTTCCATTTCAACGAGTTCGAGGAGCTCCTCGTCGTCTACCATGTCGACTTTGTTCATGAAGACAACCATGCGTGGAATACCAACTTGGCGTCCCAAAAGGATGTGCTCACGAGTCTGTGGCATTGGACCATCAGTTGCAGCAACAACCAAAATTGCACCGTCCATTTGCGCGGCACCTGTTACCATGTTTTTCACATAGTCAGCGTGACCCGGGCAATCAACGTGCGCATAGTGGCGGTTGGCCGTTTGGTATTCAACATGCGAAGAGTTGATCGTGATACCACGTTCTTTCTCTTCCGGAGCGTTGTCGATTTGATCGAACGAACGTGCCTCACTGTGTCCCGCGTCTGCGAGAACTTTCGTAATTGCCGCAGTAAGTGTTGTCTTACCGTGGTCTACGTGTCCGATCGTACCAATGTTCACGTGTGGTTTGGACCGGTCAAACGATTCTTTAGCCATAACCTAACTTTTTTGTTAACTGTCTGATTTCACTATAAATTGACTCGAGCCAATGACGGGAATTGAACCCGTGACCTCATCCTTACCAAGGATGCGCTCTACCCCTGAGCTACATCGGCTTAACCCTTACGGGTGGAGCGGAAGACGAGATTCGAACTCGCGACATTCAGCTTGGAAGGCTGATGCTCTACCAACTGAGCTACTTCCGCTTGTTTTGACTGACCGCGTTCGGCCCAGTCTTTGGTGGGGGTAATAGGATTCGAACCTATTCAGTCGAAGACAACAGATTTACAGTCTGCCCCGGCTCTCCAACTCCGGCGTACCCCCTTGTTCTAGTAATCTGTCCTCCGCTTTCACGGAGGACAGACTTAATGACGATGAGCCGATGGAGGGACTCGAACCCACGACCTGCTGATTACAAATCAGCTGCTCTAGCCAGCTGAGCTACATCGGCGTCACTTTTCAAAGAACTGAGGAGACGAATCGCCCCGGTTTTCAGGACGGCAAATGTAAGAAAGAATCTTGTGGTAACAAGGGGCTGCAGCATCTTTTCCTCGCGAACTTGATTCACGAATCACAAAACACTGATTTCAGGGCTTTTAAGCAACAGCTGTACGTGCCTTTTTCTGCTTTAAAATTTGTCGTCGAATGGCCTCTGCAGCTTCATCGACTGAAGCTTCAAAGCTCGAGCAGCGTCTTTTTGCAAAAAAATCGGCGCCCGGCACGTGAATCTTCATTTCCGCCAGCTTGTTTTCCCTTGCGTCGTTTTTCTCAACTCGAAGAAACACTTCACAACTAATGATTTGATCATGAAACGTACTCAACTTGGAAACTTTGTTTTCTACGAATGCCAACAGACGCTGATCAGCATCAAAATGAACGGAGTGGATTTGTACTTGCATGTGCATGGATTAATTATTCTTTGGGTCGTTGATCCAAAGGGCTATTCGAATGCACTTCCTTCAGCCGGGCTAGGGACTGATGCGTATACACTTGAGTCGAACTCAGTGAAGCGTGTCCCAGCATCTCCTTTACAGCAGCTAACTCAGCACCTCGGTTGAGAAGGTGTGTAGCGAAGGTATGGCGCAAGATGTGCGGACTGCTTTTCTGCAGTGTACTCACAAGTGACAGGTAATGGCGAACCCTCCTGTAAACGAAAGAGGGATAAAGCGATCGCCCAGCATCCGTCACGAACAAATGTCTTGAATAAAAGGGTCTTTCTTGAATGTGACTTTCAATGCATTTCATGGTCTCAGGGAGCAATGGAATTCTGCGTTCTTTGGATCCTTTTCCCATAACGCGCAATTCACACCTCTCAGTATGCACGTCCTCAACATTTAATCCGACCAACTCACTGAGCCGGACACCTGTTTCGTACATCAACGCCATAACCCCTCGATCTCTTCTTCCTTTCCAATCTTCGGGAAAAACAGATTCATCGAATAATTCACGCATGGCGTGTTCAGGAACCACTTGTGGCACCGACTTCGATAACTTGGGAAGAACAATTGCATCCGCCGGGTCTGCTTCAATCCACCCTTGACGTTTTGCGTATCGCACGAACGTGCGAAATGCACTGACCTTCCGGTGAATCGTTCTCGGTGCTTTGCCGAGCTTCATCATTTCCACGACGTAGCCACGAAGCCATTCAGACCTTACCTCTAATAAATCAACGCATTCATAGTGTTCACCCATGAAACGCTGCAGCTGATTCAAATCAGAACGATAGCAACGTAGGGTATGAACGCTGCCCCTCTTTTCCTTTTCCAGGAAGGCGAGGAAGCCATCTACAGGGTTTTCAGTTTGTTTCAAAATGCAAAAAAGGCGAATAGTCCGTGAACAATTTCGCCTTTTTCATCTAAAAAACAAAAGAATTACTCAATCATTTTTGATGTTTAGTCCGTTTTTATAACGTGCCTTTTTTCTTTGCTCACGGTTCACCACACTAGGCTTTACGAATTCTCGACGTGCACGCAATTCGCGCATCCGCTTTGTTCGATCAAATTTCTTCTTGAAACGCTTCAGAGCGCGCTCAATGTTGTCTCCTTCTTTAACGGGAATTGAAAGCATGGTGTTCTTATTGGGGTGCAAATTTACAGCGCTAGATTTGAAATTCAAAACATTCCCGGGAAATCAGTCATCTTTCAAAATCTCCCTTGAAATCACCAGCTTTTGAATCTCACTCGTCCCCTCTCCGATTGTACACAACTTACTATCTCGATAATACTTCTCTGCTGGAAAATCTTTGGTATAGCCATAACCTCCTAGAACTTGAACCCCCTCTGTAGCAACGCGAACGCAAACCTCAGATGCCTCGTACTTCGCGATGGCCGACTCTTTGGTTACGGATAATCCATTTTCCTTTCTCCAGCAAGCTTGCAAGGTCAACAAGTCTGCCGCTTCAATTTGCGTATACATCTCTGCTAACTTGAATGATATCGCCTGAAAACGACTGATGGGTTGACCAAATTGCTCTCGCTCCTTTGAGTAATCACGAGCGCACTCGTACGCGCCTTTGGCAATACCCAATGCCAATGAAGCAATTGAGATCCGTCCACCATCGAGGATTTTCATTGCTTGGATGAAACCGTCACCGGGCGTTCCAAGCACCTGACTATCCGGAACAAAACAATCCTGAAAAATCATCTCAGCTGTCTCCGAAGAACGCATGCCCAACTTATTCTCCTTCTTCCCTCCCTCAAATCCACCCTGGCTCCGAAGCACAACGAACGCAGTGATACCATGGCTATCGAGCAGCTCCCCTGTTCGCGCCAAAACGACGGCCACATCAGAGGATATGCCATGGGTGATCCAATTCTTTGTTCCATTGAGCACCCAGCCTTGTCGGTCGTCATCTCGGCTAGCCGTGCACTGCATACGCATCGCGTCGCTGCCAGTATTCGCCTCTGTAAGCCCCCAAGCACCGATGTGCTCACCACTGGCCAAACTTGGTAGGAACCGGCGCTTTTGCTCATCCGACCCAAACATCAGGATGTGATTGGTACAGAGACTATTGTGCGCAGCCATTGACAGACCAATTGAACCGCACACCTTTGCCAACTCCTCGATAGCGACCTTGTATTCCATGTATCCCATGCCGGAGCCGCCGTACTCCTCCGGGACCAACATCCCAAGCAAACCCAGCGCACCCATGTTGGTGAAAAGCTCTCGAGGGAAGTGCTGACGCTCATCCCAATCCATTCGATGAGGTAAAATTTCTCGTTGAGCAAAATCGCGGACAGTTGCGCGAATGGCTTTTTGATTTTCGGATTCTGTGAAATTCATTTTTCTTTATTCAAAATGTACCAACGACAAACAAGTCTTCATTACTAGAGGCAAGGGCCAATCCTCTGAACCATTCAACCCATCCAAGGATAAAATAAAAGAGCAACCCGAAAGTTCAGCGCCACACGACTGAACCAATTGCATCGCTGCTCTTGCAGTGCCCCCTGTGGCAAAGACATCATCGTGCACTAAAACACGCATTCCCGGTTTAATGGCATTGACTTGGCATTCCAGTTCTGCTGTTCCATACTCCAGTGCATAGGCAACTCGCTTCAATTCACCAGGGAGCTTCCCCGGTTTGCGGAATGGGACGAAAGGGACGTTCCAGCGCTGGGCCATTGCCAATCCGAAGATGAATCCTCGGCTCTCAATGCCAACAACGCAATCTGGGATTCCCTGCTCCATCTCAACCATTTGAACCATAGCGTCGATGGCTTGACCCGACAACTTCGGATCCGCCCAAAGCGGGCCCAGATCCTTAAAAGTCACTCCTGGAATTGGAAAGTCTTCAACGTCACGAATGCACTTCTTTACCGCCTGTGCGCAGCGTTCAATCTCATTCAGCGGTTTTTGCTTCAATAACATTTTCATTGAATTTGCAAACCCGAAGATACGGCGCCCACCTCCGAAATAAGCTATCACTGACAGGTATTGCTCCTTTCAAGTCTTCTACACTCTCCAGACCGTTTCCTCGCCTGTAAGCTGTGATGGCATTAGCGCCTTCAAATCGAATGTAGGGGTGTGACCGCAATTGATTGTAAGACGTGCTATTTAAACAGAGATGTCGAAACACACCAGTACCGACTCGAAACCACGGGATGATTCCCTCTGCTTGATCTGGGTGCATGCCCCAAACCTCACGAAGCTGTCCCACTGAGTGAAAACCACCTAAAGCCTCTCTAAATCGACAAATACGCCCCGCTATTGCTGGACCAATCCGAGGCAAAGCCTCCAATGACGCACTATCAACGGCATTGATGTCTAAGCTCCGGTCAGGAATGCTTTTCCGCTGTGTTCGATGAGTTGAAGATGACGCCTCAGTCACTGTAGTCGTTTTACGTGACTCGCGGCGTTGAACAAAAGGCTCAGCGGCCTGAAGCTCATCCAGAGTCCGAAGCAAAACCCCCACAGGCTGTTGCTCGTAGTCATCCAGTTTACGTGAAGCCCTCCAATCAAGCTGACACCAGTATACGCCAAAGAAAACCCACGATATCAAAGCCGTTCGAATCCAAATCCACTCCTCTCTCCGTTTTCCCAAGTTTAAACTTTAAAGTTTCACCTCTATTCGTATCGTTTGATCTCCCCAGATTTGATCCGACGAAAATAATCCGCAACATCCTCCTTCACTTCTCGCATCAGAAAATACAGCCCCAAAACGTTTGGGAAACACATCGCGAAAATCATCGCATCGCCAAAGTCAAAAACACTCTGTGCAGAAATCGCTGACCCCAAAACGACAAACAAACAAAAGATTGCCTTGTAAGTGAGATCTGCCGTCTTCGACTCTCCGAACAAAAACGTCCAAGATTTAAGACCATAATAGCTCCAACTGATCATGGTCGACAAGGCAAACAAAATAACTGCACCAGAGAGAACGATCGGAAACCAGCTCATTGTTTGAGCAAACGCACTGCTGGTCAATTCAATTGCCTGTAAATCTTTGGCCTTCGCCAAATCGAGAGCAACGTTTTGCCCCATTTCTCCGTAGCCAGAAATCACAATGACCAAAGCCGTCATGGTGCAGATAACCACCGTGTCAATGAAAGGCTCGAGCAAGGCGACAACACCTTCACTCACAGGTTCATTGGTTTTCGCTGCAGAATGGGCAATCGAAGCCGAACCGATCCCTGCTTCATTTGAAAAAGCTGCCCGTTGGAAGCCAACAATTAGGACACCAATCAACCCTCCGTACGCAGCTTCTGGAGAAAATGCACTGGATACAATGAGTGCAAAAGCACTGGGGATTTCCGAGAAATTTCCAAACAACACGACGAGTGCGCCGAGCACATAGACGCCTACCATAAACGGCACGACTTTATCCGTGACTTTTGCGATGCTCTTGATGCCTCCTATGATGATCAAACCCACCAAAATGGCCATGATCACACCAAATATCCAACTCTGTCCCATGAGGAATGAGGCCTCTCCGCCAGTGACTTCAATCAACTGCTTTGTAGCCTGGTTGATTTGGACCATGTTTCCACCACCAAAACTTCCTCCAATGCAAGCGATGGCAAACAACACTGCCAAAACCTTACCAAGGCGAGCTTTGCCTTGTTTGGCCAATCCATCCCTCAAGTAATACATGGGACCACCTGATACAGAACCATCCGCGTTTTCCTGACGGTATTTGGTCCCCAATGTGCACTCAATGAATTTGGAACTCATCCCCAATAGCCCTGCAACAATCATCCAAAATGTTGCCCCAGGCCCTCCCAATGACACGGCAAAAGCGACACCGGCAATGTTCCCGACGCCAACCGTCCCGCTCAAAGCAGCCGTCAAAGCTTGAAAGTGACTGACCTCTCCGGCGTCGTTTGGATCATCGAACTTTCCTCGAACCACATCCAGAGCATGCCCGAATGCACGGATATTGATGAACTTGAAATAGAAGGTGAAAAAAATCGCGCCGAATAAAAGCCAGATCAATACAAATGGCACTTGCAGATCATCCCCGAAAGAAACCGTGAAGAAAATCACCTTCATGATCGCATTCGTCAAAGGTTCCATGACCGAATTGATGCGTTCGTCTATCGTAGCTGCCGAGGCAGATGTTGAAATAAAAAATGCTGATAAGGCCGTCAAAAACTTTAGAAAACGCTGCATAAGTTGCGGGGAGTTAATCGAATTGCCCCGAATATACAAATGAAGAACTTTTGAATGGGCAACTCAACCCGGAGTTTGTATCCCAAGGTATTCATTCAACGAACGTATCTGCTGGGCATCGCCCAAAACAAATAGCTTCATACTCTGATGCAACTCAGTGGAGGGTGACGGATTGATGACCATCTCTCCATTTGCTCGTCTCAAACCAATCACATTGACTCCAATCCGATTGCGGGCATCAATTTCCCCGAGGGTCAGCTTTCGAAGCTTTTCAGGAAGTTGTTGAACTTCCACTTCTTCGATGTTGATTTGATCCGCACCCTGAATTCGGATGTGATCGAGAAACTCTACCACGTCGGGAATAGCCACGAGCGAAGCCATGTGCGCCCCTCCAACCTGATCGGGCATGATGACGTTGTGAGCACCCGCGACTCGTAATTTGCTCACCGCATTTAGCTGAGAGGCCCTGCTGATGATCAACATTTCTTTGCGGTGTTCCCTCGCTGCCAATACCACATAGAGGTTTTGAGCATCATCTGGAAGTGTCGTAATGACCGCTCTCGCGCGGACAAGCCCAGCATTGATGAGATTTTCATCGCGTGTGGCATCACCGGCCAAAACATGAAGCCCTTTTTTCTGGAGTGATTTAACCAATTCAGGATTTGATTCAATAACGACCACATCCGTATCATGGTCCTGCAGCTCGGCAACTGCTTTTTCGCCTACCCGACCATAACCGCAAACAATAACATGCTGATCCATTCCTTTCATGATGCGTTTGATTCTTTTGTTTCTAATGCGTTCTCGGTAATCCCCTTCGAGAAAAAACTGGCTGACGGCAGTAACTGCAAACGTAAACGTCCCCAAGGAGCTCACCACAAGCAAAGCGGTAAAAATCATCCCCTTCTCAGACAGTGGCCGAACCTCTCCAAATCCCACGGTAGAAACCGTGATCACGGTCATGTAAATAGCCTCTACCCAAGAATAACCCTCAAGCCAGACGAAGCCAATGCTCCCCAAACACAGGACACTGACGATGGATATCGCCGCCATTCGTATGCGACGAACCAAATTCATTTCGCCTCCTGCTTTTCCCGAATGATGGTTGCCATTTCTGTTTGAAGCTGAGAGGCTGCTGTTCGAGCTGCGGAGGCAAAGTCAGCTTCCTTCGAGGCATAAAGGATGCTCCGGGAAGCATTGATCAACAGACCGCATTCATCATTCCAGCCCGCCTCAAGCACTGCTCCCAAATCCCCGCCTTGGGCACCGACTCCTGGGACGAGGAAAAAATTCTCAGGAGCGAGCTCCCGGGCGCGGGCGATGAATTCTGGTCGCGTTGCTCCAACAACAAACATCAGCTGGTCCGGAGTTCCCCATTCTTGCGCACGCAAGAGCACGCGCTCAAAAAGTGGCGGCGACCCGTGAAACTCAAAATCATCGGCCCCAACGTTGGATGTGAGGGCAAGAAGAATGGTCCATTGATCTTGGTAGCCCTCCATGAACGGCATCACACTATCAACCCCCATGTAGGGCGCAACGGTAATCGCATGAGCTCCCAAGCCGTCAAACATGGCACTGGCGTAGCGCTTGGCCGTATTTCCAATGTCCCCTCTTTTTGCGTCCGCAATGACCATGCATTCGTCAGGGATATGCTCGATGATACGCTCCAAGGCTCTCCATCCTTGGCCACCGTACTGTTCGAAAAATGCCAAGTTCGGTTTGTAAGCCACAGCGAGGTCGTGTGTGGCATCCACAATGGATTTGCAAAACGCTTCCATGGCATCCACACCCTCTCCGCACGCCTCAGGTATGCGTTGAACATCAGGGTCCAAACCCACACACAAGCATGATTGTTTGGCTTGAATTTGAGTGAAGATTTCTTTCCGATTGTTCATACTTCAGTATTAGTTCTGTGAGGCCAATAATTCCGCCTGCTCCGCCATTCGAAGGGCCTCAATTACTGGTGTCAAATCTCCTCCCAAGATAGCAGGCAAGGCATGACTGGTGAAATGGATTCGGTGGTCGGTGACGCGCCCCTGAGGAAAGTTATAGGTCCGGATTTTTGCAGAACGATCTCCGGTACTGACCAAAGACTTTCGTTTCTCTGCCTGATCTGCAGCAATACGTTCGCGTTCACGCTCAAACAATCTTGTCCTCAAAACCTCGAGGGCATGCTCGTAGTTCTGATGCTGGGAACGGCCATCTTGACATTCAACGACAATGCCTGATGGCCCGTGAGTCAATCGCACAGCAGACTCCGTCTTATTCACGTGCTGCCCCCCTGCTCCGCTTGCGCGAAATGTATCTCGCCGAATATCAGCTACATTTAAATCGACATCAACGGATTCAGCAACGGGTAAAACTGCCACTGTCGCCGCACTCGTGTGCACACGTCCTTGTGACTCCGTATCGGGAACACGCTGAACACGATGCACGCCGCTTTCAAACTTCAACCAACCGTAAACACCTTCCCCCTCTACGCGCGCAACGACCTCTTTGAAGCCACCTGCTGTTCCTTCATTCGCATTGACTAAACTCCAAGTCCACCCCTTATCAGTGCAATGCTTTTGGTACATGCGAAACAAGTCTCCTGCAAAAATCGCCGCTTCGTCTCCACCAGTGCCCGCTCTAAATTCGATCATCACCGGGCGATCATCCACCTCATCACGAGGCAAAAGCATGATTTTTGCCGCTTCGTAGGCCGCCGCCAATTTGCGCTCGAGTTCAGGTCGTTCCTCTTGTGCCAAGGCCTTAAAATCCAGATCACTTCCTTTGAGCCACTCCTCCGCTTGATCCAAGTCTTTCTCAAGTGAAACGACCAGTGCGTGGTGATGAACAATGCTTTCCAAGCGCTTGTATTCGCGCATCAAATCGCGGTAGCGTGTAGCATCCCTGATCACATCGGGGTCACCAACCAATTTTTCAACTTCATGGTAGCGATCCGAAATGGAGGACAATTTATTGATCAGGGTATCCTCGCGTTTCATGTAGTGAGTTAATCTCCGTATTGATAGGTTCCGTGGGCGCCGGACACAGTAACACGTTTTCCTGAAAATGATTCACAGCGTCCAATGACCTGGGCATCAACCCCCATTGCAAGGGACAATTCGATGATGGCATTGGCCGTTTCCGAATCCGTATAGATCTCCATGCGGTGTCCCATATTGAACACTTCGTACATTTCTTTCCAGTCTGTTCCCGAACTCTTCTGAATCATCTCAAAAAGCGGCGGTGTGGGAAACAGGTTGTCCTTGATCACATGCACATTTTCCACAAAATGAAGCACCTTGGTTTGCGCACCGCCAGAGCAGTGCACCATGCCTTTGATTCGGCTACCGAATTCCGGTAGAATCCTCGCCATCAATGGCGCATAAGTTCTTGTCGGCGATAACACCAGTTTCCCCGCATCTAGCGGAACCCCTTCAACCGCATCGGTCAGCCCCCAATTACCGGTGTAGACCCATTGTTCATCCGTACCAGGGTCGAAACTCTCAGGATACTGCGTCATCAGCTCTTTGGCAAAAACATCATGCCGAGCAGATGTCAATCCGTTTGATCCCATTCCTCCATTGTACTCGCTTTCCCAACTTGCTTGGCCGAAACTTGCCAATCCCACAACGACTTGGCCTGGAGCAATATTCGCATTGTCGATAACCTCTTCCCGCTTCATGCGGGCGACAACCGTAGAATCCACAATGATCGTTCGAACCAAGTCTCCCACATCCGCTGTTTCACCTCCAGTGCTCTGGATGTCAATACCGTGCGTTCTCAGTTCTCCCAGCAACTCCTCTGTGCCGGTGATGATGGCTTTGATCACCTCGCCAGGAATTAAGTGCTTATTCCTGCCAATGGTGCTCGAAACCAGAATGGGACCAAGCGAACCAACGCACAACAAGTCATCAATGTTCATGACGAGAGCATCTTGCGCAATGCCTTTCCAAACAGACAGATCTCCTGTTGCCTTCCAATACATATAGGCGAGCGCAGACTTCGTGCCTGCTCCGTCCGCATGCATCACAACACAGTGATCATCACTGCCTGTCAGATAATCCGGAACGACCTTGCAGAAAGCTTTTGGAAACAAGCCTTTGTCGATGCCGGCAATAGCAGCGTGCACTTCCTCTTTGCCTGAGGACACGCCGCGGTTTGCGTACCTTGAGTCTTCCACTTATTCTCCGGGAACGTAATCGAAACGCATGATTCGGAATACCGTTCGACGGTTGGCTTGATGCGCCCGCTCTTTTTCCTCCTCAGTTTTCATTCGATTGATTTCTGAGTCCGAAACGAGCAGCATGTTCTCACCCCTTCCAACTGCTACAAGTCGCTCCCTATCAATTCCAGCGCCGACCAGATAATCAACACATGTCTGGGCACGTCGTTGAGATAACTCTTCGTTGTAACTATCCTTTCCCCGGCTATCCGTGTGCGACTCCAACTGAATCACATAAGTTTCATTTCGTTCCATGATGTCGAGCAGGTAGGCCAGAGAATCCGTACTATTCACGTCGCCATTGACCAAGAGATCCGCTTCGTTGAACGCATACAAAACCAATGGCATTTGGTACTCTTGGTCCAAGACCACTTCCTTCAAAAAGTATTCCCTTGCAAAGGTGGTGCTCTCTGTGAGTCCCGCTGTAGCGAAGCGGTCGCCGGTGTTGATGTAACCTTGAAGTTCTACACCTACGTCATAGGTTGCGTTCTTTTTGATCTCATCGTCACACAATTCCAGGCCACCGTCGGCGTCTGCAGTAAATGTCCAAGAATCACCGTTTGAACCATTGACTTCAACCGAAGCCATAAGAGGGTTGCCCGTATCGTAATCATAAACGTTAGCTCGGAAGCAAAACTTCATATCCGGTAGTGTAAAAGAGTACAAGTCATCTTTACCCTTTCCACCGACTCGGCTCGAAGTAAAAATACCAGCATCTTCTCCATCCTTAAAGACAATACCAAAGTCATCTGCACTGCTGTTGATTGGGTAGGGCACAGTTGTTGCCTCTTCGAACTTCATGACCCCTTCCGCTGGAGCAGCACTCAAAATATCAAGTCCTCCCATATTCCCATTTGTCGAGGAATAGAACAGGGTTCCATCATAGCGCATGTTCGGAAACATCTCGTCACCCGCTGTATTGACATTTTCGCCGAGATTGATGGGCTCACCAAATGTGTCTTCTTTTCTATCGTAGGCGACATACCAGATGTCCTTGCCACCATACCCTCCTTCCATGTCAGAGACAAACATGAGGAAATCATTGTCTGCTGTGAAGCTCGGATGTCCCACCTGTGAGGTGTCGTTTTCGTCCCTGTTGATCAATTCAATGACTTCGGAGGGACCATACTTTGACCCCATAGCGGTCGCCCGGTATAAATCACAGGCAAAAGAACTTTCCTCATCGGAAATGCACCGAGTGAAGTAGATGTTCTTGTACTTCTTATCAAAAGCAACCGTCCCTTCGTTAAATTCAGTATTGATCGTTGAGTTCAATGGTTCTGGCGTACTCCAGCGGTCTTTCTTGTCTTGCTCCGAACGAAACAAGTCCATAAAGCTTTGCCCTGTGATGGGATCTTCTCCTGAACCCGTTGAGCTCTCCCGCGAAGAAGCAAAAACAATCTCGTCTGCCTTCTTAGAGGCATACCCCACCCCGAAGTCGTAACCATCCGAGTTCAAAAGCAGCAGGTTATCTACGATGTAACGACTAGAAGGCTCATCCAATTCGAGCGCATCATTGTCCGCCCGCTCAATTCGAGCATCAGCTACACCCGCATCTCCTCCGTTTTCTTTGTAGGCTACATACCACTCAATCGCATCATCAAACGACTGTTGTGAATGCATTACATCCCCATAAACCAGGTAAACGGACGGGTCATTTGCACCATACCGCAGCCCAATCGCTTTGTCGTACCATTCCTCAGCAGCAGCAGGCTCCAGCATCATTCGGAAACTCTCACCGGTCATGAAGGCAATCCTTCCTTTCTCTTCTATTTCCTTCACTTTTGCGTAGGCCTTGATGTATTCTTGAGCTGACGTGCTGTACGCCATCTTTTCGAATGCTTGGTCCGCTTCAGCGGCATAATCGGTCTGCGCTGAGAGCGCTCCGAAGGATAACATAATCACCAAACTGGCCAAACCAGTTCGGGTACAAAAAGCTTGCAGGTTCTTGTGCATTTCGTATCGATTTTAATCTGTGCCCGAATGTAAGGCAAAGCCATCGTTTCGGCGCAATCCGAAGTCAATAAAGCCAAAAATAAGCCCAAAAAAAGGGCTGGCTCAACGGCCAGCCCTTGGGTTTTGCGTCCAACTGTCAACTGTAAAACACAGTCATTTAGCGCGTGAAAAGCAACTCCGTGAACTTTGGCAATGGCCATTGTGCGTCGTCAACCATCAATTCCAACTCTGCGCAGCAGCCGGCTACCGTTTCCATGCATGGCACCACTTTTTCTGCGTAGTCCCGTGCTTTGGCAAGTGCTGTTTTCGCTCCTTCCGCCTTGTCATGAATCTCCTCCATTTTAGCTGCAGCAATGTGAAGATTTTGGATCACTGTTCCAGCCGATTTGATCATGTCCATCTGTGCAACAGAAAACTTCGAGGCGTCCTTTCCGAGAACCGAGGTCAGCTGTTCGACATTGGTTAGCAATCCGCTCTGGAATCGAATGGCGGCTGGCAAAATTGTACTTCGACTCATATCCAAAAGGACGCGGTATTCGATTTGGCGCTTCAAGATGTAATTCTCCAAATCAACCTCCACACGAGCTCCCAACTCCTCTTTGCTCAAAACGCCCATTTTCTCGAACAAATCCTGCACCTCCTTGCGATTCAGAACGTTCAATGCTTCCGGGGTATTGCGGAGGTTCGACAAGCCGCGTTGCTTCGCCTCTTTGACCCACTCGTCAGAATAGCCATTGCCCTCGAATCGGATGGATTTGCTTTGTGCAATCAATTTTTGCAACTCCTTCAGTATCGCATCGTCCTTTTTGTCACCACCAGCGATCCGCTCATCAACGTCGCGCTTGAACGACTTCAATTGATCCGAAACAATGGTATTCAAAACCGTCATTGATACGGCACAATTGGCTGTAGATCCCACAGCACGCAACTCAAATTTGTTGCCTGTGAAAGCAAAAGGAGATGTTCTGTTGCGATCGGTATTGTCCAGCATCACTTCCGGAATACGACCAATCTCTAGTTTCAATGCCGTCTTGTCCTCTGGGGTCAACTTACCGGCCTTGATGCTCGTTTCCAGAGCATCCAACAATTCGGATAACTGAGACCCAATGAATGCGCTGATGATGGCGGGTGGCGCTTCGTTCGCACCTAAACGATGATCGTTCCCCACCGATGCAATAGCAGCACGAACGATGTCCGCATGTTTGTGCAAAGCCGCGAGCGTATTGACGAAAAAGGTCAAAAACCTCAGGTTCGTTTTGGGGTTGTTGCCCGGCTTCAAGAGATTTACACCTGTGTTTGTCCCCAAGGACCAGTTGTTGTGTTTTCCCGAACCATTTAAGCCTGGGTACGGCTTTTCATGCAGCAAAAGCTGGAAATTATGGCGACGAGCCACCTGCTCCATGACCTCCATGAGAAGAAGGTTATGATCGTTTGCAAGATTGGCTTCTTCAAATACCGGCGCACACTCAAACTGATTCGGAGCCACCTCGTTGTGCCTAGTCGTGACAGGAATACCCAATTTATGCGATTCCATCTCGAATTCCTTCATGAATGCAGTCGCACGAGCAGGGATTGAACCGAAGTAGTGATCGTCCAGTTGCTGACCTTTCGCAGGCGCTGCGCCAAACAGCGCGCGACCTGTCATTTGCAAATCAGGGCGGGCAGCGTGAAGCGCCTTATCGACCAAGAAATACTCTTGCTCCCATCCCAAAGTGGCCACCACTTTGGTGATGTTTTTGTCGAAATACTGACAGACCGCTGTTGCCGAGTCATCAATGCTCGCGAGCGCTTTGAGCATCGGCATCTTGTTGTCCAGAGCGAAACCTGTGTAACTGATGAAGATGGTCGGTATGCACAGGGTGTTTTCCCAGACAAAAGCGGGAGATGTCGGATCCCAAAGCGTATAGCCACGGGCTTCAAATGTGTTGCGAA
Organism: uncultured Flavobacteriales bacterium; assembly: GCA_965661575.1. GTDB lineage: Bacteria > Bacteroidota > Bacteroidia > Flavobacteriales_D > Sanyastnellaceae > UA16. The sequence goes on from CBFIEJ010000010.1 coordinate 19,443, forward strand.
TGCCTCCATTCGGAAACGAGCTCGCATCCGGCTCTTGCTGTACCAACAAGGAGCCGTCAAATTTCTCAATCACCCTTCCGTCGGAGGTCGGTGTGATGAAGCTGTCGTGCTTTTCTGCGGTTGCTCCTGTCAACGGCTGAAACCAGTGCGTGTAGTGCGTTGCACCGCGTGTGATTGCCCATTCCTTCATCGCAGAAGCCACCTGATCCGCGATATCACGGCTGATCGAAGTGTGATTTTCCATCGCATCTTCGATGCTATCGCAAGCCTCGTCGGTGAGGTATTGCTTCATCATTGTCAGGTTGAAGACGTTCTCTCCGTAGTACGCAGAAATTTTATTGTCTGGGCGAGGAGCGACGCGTGGCGTGCGCTCTAGGACATCTTCCAACGCTTTTTTTCGTGAAATGCTCATTTTTGGCTATTTTTCAATGATTTTGCGAATGTACCCCATTTTTTCAGGGGGTCATCCCAAAATAAATCAAAATATTATGAACACCCCCCCTCGTTTTATTCCCTAAAAACGAAAAAAAAGCATTTACACTGCGAATCACTGGATTTGAATCCACTCCGTCCAGCGGCTACCAAATTCGTCAAGGACCGCTATTGCGTAGGTTCCTTGCGGCAGCGATGTCAGGTTCAACAAGCCCAGCTGTCCCCGAGCATGGCGTAACGATCCGGAACGCAATTCCTGCCCCATGAGATTGAGACACGACCAGCTTAATTGTTCACCTTGAATGAATCCGCTCATCTTCAGTTTGATTTCACCGCTTGATGGGTTGGGAAAGGCTGTGATACTTCGTTCGTTTTGTGCCGGCGTTTCGGTAACTGAAACCACATTGGTTTGCAGGAAGAAAGCTTGCGAAATAGACTTTCCAAAGTCCGGTTCAAAGTTGATGAAGTTTCCGCCGCTTACTTTTTTCAAGCGGGTGTAGCCACTGCCATCCGAGTTGGCCCAGAAACTCTGTCCGTCATCTCCCGAATCTAAAATGGTCACGCGGTAGCAGCCTTGGTTGAGAGCTATGGTGTCGCGATGCGTGAAGTTTGGCGTCGAGTATCCGCGTTCCCAGACCACGTTTCCAACTGCGTCCGTAATCTCAACTGAAGTTTCATACGGTACTGCATTGGTCTTGGTCCAGACAATGACTCGGTTGTCGTCCAAATCGGGATAAGACCAAGTGGGAACGCGGTGGAATCGACTCGTGGCTCGATCATTGCGTGGCTCCTCATCGACGGCTCCATTTGGCGCATCCACGGCAACCTCAAAAACCAGCCATTCCTCATCATCACCTTCCCACAAAATAGGGTCATCGTAAGCCAATTCAACTTCTGCAGATTCCAAAAAGGCCAATGCGCCCTCCCAATTGTAGGTCATCATTTCCCCTCCTTGCACACCAAACACAATGGAACAGGACGTGAGCAGCTCGGAGCCGTTGTTGCGAATGACCACCTTGGGAGATTTGCAAACTGGATTCAGACGAGACTCAATTTTATCATCACTCGGCGCCAGTATTTGCGACACTTCCACATCGCGCTGCATATTGGGTGCTCCGTACGCCACAATTTGCCCTTCAAACCGGTAATTTCCATCCGGATCATAGGTGATGTCATAATCCACCGCAAATGCCTCTTGCCCTTCCACCAGTGGGGTGAGTTCAAACTCTTTCGTATCGACAGGCGCACCTGGACACCAGCCGGCCCGATCGTATATCCACGTACCCCCCTGAGGATACAGCGGATTGTCCGCGCACTCGCGCATCACCTCCCAACTCCATTGCAGCGCGCCATCCACTTCAACAGAGTGCGTGTTGTAACAGAACTCTCCACAATTATTTCCAGAGCCAAAGCCGTGTCCACTCGCCCTCGTGCGCAACTTGAACATCTCCTCGCCCTCCACTGGAGTGAATACATGATCCGTTATGTTTTCATCAAACGAAGCGAGGTTTTGTTGCCCCTTCCAAAATGCATCCATGCGCTTGACGTCGCGAGGCGGAGTTCCAGAAATGAACGCGAATTTCATATCCAAAAGTTCTTGCCAGTTGCCCGCTTGCAACTCCACGCTATCCCGCAAAAGATGGGCAAAGTCAGAAACGTCAAAAACCCAAGTCCACCCATCATCATCCAGTGTGAGGCCAATGCCATAGGGAGTGATGAAGCGAGCCAATTCATATCGGTCAATCACTTCAAAGGCAGGCGAAAAATACTCCAACGTATCATTCTCAAACACAACTTCTTCACCCTCAATGGGGAATGATCCCAACAAGAATCCATCAGGTGTCCTAATGGTGCGGCTCTGATCTGCCTGCCAGCCATAATCCACTGAAACCACCTGCACTCCGTTTCCGTCAACAGCCCATTCAACGATACTGGTAGCCGGAATCCGGTGGGCGTGATCAACCACCACTGGCCCTGTGCTCTCTACTTCTCCATACCACCAGGTAAGAGCTGGCCGTTGATCACTTGGCATCGCACCTGGATTGTAGAAAGCTAGAGCTGGCTCATGTCGCTTGACACCAGCATTGCCGTGTAAAATCAATTCTTCCGCATCACCGACTGCACCAATTATAGGATTGAAATCCATCGAAAGATTCATTTCCAAATCGTTTAGCGAAGGGTGATTCTCATCCACAGGCATCGCATGATATGCCATGATGGTTTCAGCAGTCAACGCGGCCGACCACAAGCGGAATTCATCGACATCACCCCGGTAATCATTTCCCCCATTGCCATTGCACCCGATGTAAAACCGCACCATTTCTCCAAAGGCATTGTCTTTGTTGGATCCCGTATGCCAGAGATCGCCATTCAAGTGAATGGCCATGGTCCCCGCCACCGCATCTTTGGTGAAGGCCCAGTGATTCCACTTGCCTTCGTAGTCTTCTGGATTGGCCGCTTGATCAATACGATCGTAGCCACCGTCGTAACCCGCATCCCAGTATACCCGACCATTTGACCAAGGCAAGTGAATGTTGATTTCCCGTTGATTGGCGGGGTTCATTCCTTCGCAAATGCTATTGTTCTCCGGCTGAAATTCCGCATTGCCACGTTGCCAAAATTCGACTGTGACCTCATCGCCAATGGAGTCCAACCAAGCCATGGCAACCTCAAGCCTGTCATTGCCATCGAAAGAAATAAACTCCCCCGCAGTGCTGGCCTGCCAAGTTTTTTGTGGAGCACTGGTCCCTTCCACAGCACTCCAATTCAGATCGGCGCTGTCGCCGGACCATTCGCATGAGATGATGAGATGACTCATGCCATCCCATTGTAGTGGGGCATCCCAAAGGAATCGTCCAGGATGAGTTGCATCAAATACACTCGCTGTCGCTGCCGCTTCCCCACTATAAAAACCATCCAGGGTATCTGCTTCGACCCAATGAGCGATCCATTTCGCGGCATCCCGATTTTCAAGTGCAGTCATCACCGGAAATTCCAATCCTGCGACACTCAAGTTTTCCCAACCCCAGGCACCTAATTCCTCCGCGGTCCAGAGCCATTGAGCCCTTCCTCCCGCATTTTCTTCGACTAACCAGCTCAATTCACTCCAATCCATCGCTCCGTCTGTAGCAGAATTTTGAGATGAGGCTGTTCCATCAACAATCCCATGGTCAACATAAGTCCATCGCACCGTGTCCATGGGAATGCCTCCCACTGGGTCTAAAATCAAAGTGTCTGATTCAAACGCCAAATCATCGATGAGCCAATGAGGATGCGAAAGCAAGTTGCTATCAAGCTCTCCCGTGTGATCGAAGAGATAACTGTAAGAGAGGTAATCCCACTCTCCACATGCATACCCCAAATTCCCAGCCGTGCCGTCCTCAAAACACTTCAGGTTGTAATACATTAAAATCTTCTGATACGAAGAGTCGTTGTCACTCGCCGGAAAATCAAACCAACGCCGTCCGGGACTGTCATACGCTGTCTCAGGGTTGTTTTGAGCTTCCCAAGTGTACGTCTGAACCCACGTAGTGTCGGCTTCTTGGGCCGAAGCATCTGCACTTAGAAAAAAAGCGATTAAAACGAAGAAGGTGACTGCGGTTTTCATGGCTTGGTTGATTTCTCAATTTAGCGCATGAAGTTACAAACTTGATTCTTTCTCAAAAGGGAAAATCACGCCCCAGCCGAAACGAATCAAATCGCTAATCTTCCCGGATACTTCTGCAAGGCAACAGCAATGCATTGCACCGCTTTTCTGATATCATCTTGGTGCAGGACATAAGCCATTCGCACTTCTTTCTTGCCCAATCCAGGAGTGGCATAAAAGCCGGAATTGGGCGCCATCATCACCGTACTCCCCTCGTGCTCGAATGATTCCAACATCCATTGGCAGAAGGAATCCGAATCATCAATGGGCAACTTGGCCACTGCATAGAATGCTCCTCCGGGTGTTGGACATTCTACATGATCAATTTCATTCAGTCCCTGCACCAAAGCGTCACGACGCGATTTGTATTCCGCGCGCACCTCCTCGAAGTAAGAGGTGGGCGTATCCAATGCCGCCTCCGCCGCTACTTGCGCCAACGTCGGTGGACTGAGCCGTGCCATAGCAAAGCGCATAGCCGCTGTTCGAATGTCTTGGTTTTTGGTCACCAATGCACCCACACGAGCGCCACACATGCTGTAACGCTTCGAGACGCTATCAATGACTACCGCGTGTTGCTCGAGGCCTTCCAAACTCAACACACTCGGTGACATGTTTCCATCGTATGTGAACTCACGATAAACCTCATCGGCAAACAAAAACAAATCACGCTCTTTCACAAGATTGGCCACAGCCTGGAGCGATTCATCAGCATATTTCGTGCCCGTAGGATTTCCAGGGTTGCAAATCAGAATCGCTTTGGTCCGATCCGTAATCGCTGCCTCAAAAGCCGACATGGGAGGCAAAGCAAAACCATTGTCAATGGAAGCCGTAACTGGAACAATTTCAATTCCTGCCCAAGTGGCAAAACCATTGTAATTCGCATAAAATGGTTCAGGTATAATGACCTCATCCCCAGGATTGAGGCAACTCATAAAAGCAAAAACCAATGCCTCCGATCCGCCTGTAGTAATCATGATTTCATCCGGCGTCACAGCGACACCAACGGATTCATAATACCGCGCCAAACCCGAACGGTACGAAGCAAAACCTTCACTCGGACTGTACTCCAAAACATCTCGTTTGATTCCACGGATAGCATCCATTGCTGGCTTTGGGGTGGAGATGTCGGGCTGACCAATGTTCAGGTGAATCACGTTTATACCTCGCTCCTTTGCACCGTTGGCAAAGGGAGCGAGCTTCCGAATGGGGCTATCGGGCATCGAGTGCCCCTTGTCTGAGATCGTCGGCATGGCTTGAATTGAAAAAAAGCAAATTTACAGTCTCCTTGCCATCATTCGATGCGTTCCGATGGTTGGAACTTGGTAGGGGCCTGAAACAAAGTCAAATCCCATTTTCTGATAGAACCCGAAGGCCACTTCGCGCGCATCGCACCACAACCACTTCACGTCCCTTTGCCTGCACCACGCAGAAGCAAATTCGACGATTGCTGCACCTGCTCCAGCGCCACGAACTTCAGGGATTGTTCCCATCACCCTCAAACGATACACCGAATCTGTCGCCGGAAGAGCCGACGGAAATCGATCGCTGCGTTGATCAAACAAAGAACACACACCTACCCGCTGACCTTCCCTGTCAGAGGCGCCGACATGACGCGCACCAGGAGCGTGATCGATGTCGATGACACATTCATTGGCATCTTGCTTGTGAGGCCATAACACCCGGTAGCGCAGTGGTCGCGTTTCCTCTGCGGAAATGAAGGAAACATTAAAATCCTGTATCATGAAAACCATTTTTCCCAATCCCGCCGGTCGCGCTTCGTTGGACGTCCGGTTGGACGGAGCAAATCACGTTGAGCAGCGCGTATCTCCTCCAGTTTTTGTTTTTCTCTCTCTGGTGTAATGTCACGCGCGAAATTGACAACAAGAGATGCTGCCATCCTGCTCTTAGGTAAGTCTTTGACTTGCCACTCAAAGTAAACCGCCCCCTTCCGAACCCGAATGATCTCACCCCCTCTCAATTCTTGTGCGGGCTTGACCGCCTTTTCATCCACAAACACCTTGCCTTCTCGGCATTGTGCCGAGGCCAACGAACGAGTTTTGAAAACCCGTATGCACCAGAGGAATTTATCGACGCGCATGACTCAAAGATAAAACGGAACACCGGATGTTCTGATCACAGTTCGATGATCAAGCCGAGGGCTGGAAGGACAGATCCCGTGCTAGGGTCCAACTCGCGCTGATCGTAAAACCCCGGGTTGCTCACAGAAGGGATGGGCGCACCCGTTGTCTCATCGCGGACGACGTCTACGAATGTCGGTTGCGGAACCGCTGCACCAGTTGCATTTTGGATCTCGAGAAAAACATCCAACGACCACTTTTCAAAGAACCATTTCTTGTCGATGCGAATGTCGAGCTGGTGGAAAGCGCCATTGCGTTCTGTATTCAGGTTACTGTAGTTCAACAATGGCCGTCCGTAATTATCCCAAGACTCAATGCTCAAAGAATTCAAATCAACCGGTGTGTAAGGCAGTCCTCCGCTGAAGAGCAGCCTCGCGCCGAACTCCCAACCGCCTTCAAACTTCTTCCCACCTGTCAAACTCAATATGTGCCGGTTGTCCCAACTGCTCGGCGTATAGGCTGAAAAGGTCCCGCCTGACGAGTCAGCATACTCGCTTCGGACGAAGGTATAGGCCATCAACCCATAAAACCCATTGTACAAGCGCTGTTGAAGCAGCAGTTCACTGCCGTATGACCGCCCCACGCCCGCAAACAAAACGGACTCATTGCCCACTACCCCGAAATCAGCACCGAGATTCGCCAACGGCACGCCCAACGTTTGACTGATCGGTGCGCCGTCGTAATTTTTCAAAAAGCCCTCCAACGAGGCCACAAAGTTTCGCTCACCACCTTCCCATCGCAACCCCGTAACGTAATGCGTGTTCTCCAAGTACCGGGATGATTCACCCGCATTGATGCGTTCGCCATTTTGCTCAAACCCAAGAATGGTATATGCTGGCAATTGAAAGTAACGGCCCACATTGGCATTCCACGTCCATCCTGGCGCAAAAGCAAATGAAGCTGAAGCACGAGGAGAGAACTGCTCAAGTGGATTCCTCAAACCATCTCCTAGCGTCGAACCATCGAGACGAAAGCCTGCTGCCAATGACAAACGCTCATCCAACAATTTTCTACTCGCCGTCGCAAACACACCGTATTTGTGTGCTTTAAAGTCCGTGGCATAGGCGATAGGAATCAAACCTCCTGTGGACGGATCAAATCTGGACTCATCGGTTTGGTTGTTGTACTTGACGTACTCGTATGCTACTCCATAGGTCGCTTCCCAAGAGTTTGCACCAAACCATTTACGCTCAGCTCGGAATTTGTTTTCAATCTCTTGGGAGAGGTAATCCCTCAACAAGGGCTGAGATTCATCATTGTCGAGGTGTTTGTACGCCCGGTTATTGAGCATATTTCGACTCAATATGAAACTCCACTTTCCGTTTTCACGGTAGCGATCCCAACGCACCCCTTGCGTGTAATTCCATTGTTTTTGTATGTCCAACGCACCTAAAATAGCCAATTGATCCAGGTAATTTGTCGCCGACGTATCCTCAGCAATGGCCAAGTTCAATTCAAAATTATCGAGGGCCCCGAGGCCAATTACTGTGATCGCGTTTTTATCATTTGGTCGTGCCGTCCACTTGAATTGGTAGTCGTTGTAAATGGGTAGGAACGGCAGGCCAATGGCCTCAAATAAGAATTGCAGGTAGCTTCGGCGCATGCTGAAAATCAAGGAACTATTTTCACCAGTCGGACCTTCTAAAGTCAGCCCCAAGTCGCTCGTACCAACGACCATGTTGGCCGTCCATTCATCGGTGCGGGCCTCCTTAAAACTAAACTCCATGACCGAACTCAAAGCATTTCCACGCGCAGCCGGAAACGCTCCAGCATAAAAATCGATATTTTCGACGAGATCCACGTTGATCATGCCTACTGGACCTCCACTCGCACCCTGGGTTGCGAAGTGATTGATGTTTGGAATCTCAATGCCATCGATGTAAAATCGATTTTCGTTGGGCGCTCCACCACGAATAACGATGTCATTGCGAAAGCTGGGAATTGCAGCAACTCCTGGAAGGGTCCGAATGGCCCGACTTATGTCACGACCACCACCGGGGTTACGCTTGATTTCGTTGGTACCTAATGAGCGCACACTGAGGGGAGCTTCAGCGGAATTGGTGCGCCGCGAGCCCACCACCTCCGCTTCCTCAATTTCGATGGTCGACGGGCTCAACATTACATTGACCACAGCGGGACGAGACGGTGTCACTTCAATCTCGAAAACTGTTTTGGATTCGTATCCCAAGAAACTAACACGAATATTTCGCAGACCAGGAAGCACTCCGTTCAACTCATAATTTCCGTCAAAGTCCGTGGTGGTTCCAACCGTTTCTCCTTGCACAACCACATTTGCAAATGGAATCGGCTCATTCGTTTGTTTGTCATTGACTCGGCCTCGAATGACTCCCTGGGCAGCCACGTCGTGAAGACCTAGCATTGAAAGCAAAACACCCCAAAATAACACGCACTGGACTCTATTCATGAGAACACAACACCTTGTGGGTTCAAAGCGTTCAATCTGCACAATAAAAAAGTCAAAAAAAGAATCACAGCCCGCTCTTTTATCCACCTAGGAAATACTTTGAGCGGTATCAGATGAAAAGAAAAGACGTGATCACTGCCTGATCAACCATTGAGATCCAGATCCAGCCTCTTCCGCAATTCCTCCACCCTCGGATTTTTCTTCACCATGTCATCATAGCGTTCACGATCGGTCATGAATTGCGAACTTATTTCGCTCTGTTCAGATGCAAGAACGTGAATTTCCAGCTTGAGTTCATCGTTCTCCAACTCATCCGCGATGAACTGAGAAATGGCCAAAAGCCCATCCCGTATTTGTTCTTCTTGAAGTCTGTTCAAGACTTGAATCGTGACCTGCTGTCCTTCGAGCTTGATGGTCGATGCTGTTAAAGTCGAAAAAAAGCTCAGCTGATCTGCTTCCTTCACCTGTTGAGCGAAGTCATTCCATGCCTTCTCAACGGCTTGGTGGTCCACAACCTTTGTGCGGATGACTTCTACCTCTTTCTTTGAAACCGTAGGAGCAATGGTCTGAAGTGTAGACGGTGTTGCCAGCTTCATTTTTCGCTTTCGCGGGATCTGAGTTTCTGGCTTTGATTCTGCAACTGCAACTGTATTTGACTTCACATCGGCAGGAGCAACCTCTTGGTCAATGGGAGCAACTTCAACCTTTGGTGTCTCGCGCACTTCGTGTTTCGTCTGCATCGCAGGTTCGGTCCGAACTGCCGTGGCAACGGGTACATTCTCGACCTGGTCAATCACCACTGGTTTTTCTGGTGCGGCGGCTGTAGACGTCGGGTCTGTCGCCACAGCACCTTTCCATGCTCCGGCCAAAATTGGGTTCAGTTCAGGCTTTTTTTTTTGAGCGTCCTCTTGGGAAGCTATCTGCATCAGCATCAGCTCCACGAGCAGTCGTTGATGATTGCTTCCTTTGTAGCGAATGTCTGCCTCGTTCGTGAGGTCCAATGCTCGAATGAGAAAACGCACATCAACTTCACTCGCTTGTTTCATGAACTGCTGCTTGACATCATCCGTCACTTCCATCAAGGCAACTGTAGAGGCATCGCGAGCCACCAACAAGTTTCGCAAGTGTGCGCCTAAACCAGTGATGAAGTGATGTGGGTCAAAACCACGCGCTATGATTTCGTCGAGCAACAACAAAGCCGGAGCAATGGCTCCAGTTCGTGTCGCATCCACAACGTCAAAATAGGTTTGTTGGTCGAGCACGTGCAAATGCTCTGCAACGGCATCATAGGTCAGCTTCTTTCCAGCAAAAGCGACCAGCTGATCAAAAATACTCAAAGCATCCCGCAGCGCACCATCTGCCTTGACCGCTACCACGTGCAAAGCTGACTCCTCCGCTTCAACCCCCTCCTTTTCACAGATACCTTGCAAATGCTTCACCATGTCAGGCACAGTGATGCGATGAAAATCAAAGATTTGACACCTCGACAAGATGGTTGGAAGAATTTTGTGCTTCTCCGTTGTCGCCAGCACAAAAACAGCATGTGGAGGTGGCTCTTCGAGTGTTTTCAAGAAGGCATTGAATGCTGCTTGAGAGAGCATGTGAACCTCATCAATGATGTACACCTTGTATTTGCCGCGCTGTGGAGGAATACGAACTTGGTCCACAATGGACCTGATGTCTTCGACTTTGTTGTTCGAAGCAGCGTCCAATTCAAAGACGTTGAACGCATAATCTTCCTCCTCGCTCGCCTCAAATTCATTGATCGCTCGAGCAAAGATTCTCGCTGAGGTTGTTTTCCCAACTCCACGGGGACCACAAAACAAATAGGCCTGTGCCATTTGTTCCTGCTCGATGGCCTGCTTGAGCGTTCGCGTAATGCCGTCCTGCCCAACAACCGCGTCCCAATTTTGCGGGCGATATTTGCGGGCGCTGACCGTGTAAGAAGAGGAAGGATTTTGTTCCATTGTGGAAGGCGAATATCGCACTGATTCAGCTCGAAGCCCAAACTGCTTTATGAACAGGTTACCCACGATGCAAAAACCCTTGGATGTTAACCTGTTAAACACTAATTTTGCACCCCGTTTAACAAAACCCGTTCTAAATGAACCGATACGAAACTGTTTTCATTATGACTCCCGTGCTATCTGTAGACCAGGTGGCGGAAACAGTAGAGAAGTACAAGGCTTACCTCAAAGAGAACAATGCAAAGATTGTTCATGAGGAGTCTTGGGGATTGCGAAAATTGGCTTACCCCATCCAAAAGAAATCAACTGGTTTCTACCAGCTTTTGGAATTCGAAGCCGATGCATCTGTGATCCTGCCCTTCGAAACTGAATTCCGGAGAGATGAGCGAATCATTCGCTTCTTGTCCACTCGCATGGACAAATTTCACGTTGAATACGCTGAAAAGCGTAGAAACAAATCCAAAGAGGCGCCAAAAGCTGCCCCAGAAACAACCGAAGAGGCCTAACTCTAAAAGTACAATACCATGGCGGATAAGAACGTACGTTACCTGAATCCCATCAGCATTGACACTCAGAAGGAGAAGTACTGTCGCTTCAAGAAGAAGGGCATCAAGTACATCGACTACAAGGATGCTGACTTCCTTTTGATGCTTTGCAATGAGCAGGGAAAAATTTTACCTCGTCGCTTGACTGGAACTTCTTTGAAGTACCAGCGAAAAGTTGGACAGGCCATCAAAAAAGCGCGTCACCTGGCTCTCATGCCATACGTGGCGGATAACCTCCGATAAGAAAGACGATTATGGAAATCATTTTGACACAAGACGTTGATCGTCTCGGCAGCAAAAACGACACCGTAGACGTCAAAGCAGGATTTGCTCGCAACTTCCTCATTCCCCAGGGAATGGCTGTTGCTGCGACTCCTTCAGCGAAAAAGGTCGTTGCAGAGGTGATCAAGCAGCAGTCCCACAAAGCAGTGAAGGCTTTGGAGGAGGCGAAGAAATTACAAACCAAACTCGAAGCCCTCACCATCAAAATCGGCGCTAAAGCCGGCGAAAGTGGAAAGATCTTTGGGTCGGTCAACTCGATTCAAATTGCCGAAGCCATCCAAGCCGGTGGAGTCAGCATCGAGCGGAAGAACATTACAATTGCTGACGACAGCATCAAAGAACTCGGCTCTTACGAGGCGAGTGTGAAGCTGCACAAAGAAGTCAACGTCACAATCACCTTCGAGGTGGTGGCTGACTGATTCGAAAGCAACTCAATTGAAAAAGCCAGACCTGCAGGTCTGGCTTTTTTGTTGCCTACCAAATTGCTCGGTCTCCATGCGGCAACTCCCCTCGGCCTCTCGTAACTTCCACTTCCAAACGTCATGGAATTCAAACTACAAAGCGACTACAAACCAGCGGGCGATCAACCACAAGCCATCAAACAGCTCGTGGAGGGCGTTGAAAACGGAACCAAGCATCAAACCTTATTGGGCGTAACAGGATCAGGTAAGACGTTCACTGTGGCCAATGTTGTCGCACAAACCCAGCGCCCCACACTTGTTCTCAGCCACAACAAAACACTCGCGGCTCAACTCTACAGCGAATTCAAAGAGTTCTTCCCCGATAACCTCGTTGAGTACTTCGTAAGCTATTACGACTACTACCAACCTGAAGCCTATATCGCGACAACCAACACTTACATAGAGAAAGATCTCGCCATCAATGAAGAGATTGAAAAGCTTCGCCTGAGCACCACATCTTCTCTGTTGAGCGGAAGACGAGACGTTATTGTGGTGGCCTCCATAAGCTGTATCTATGGAATCGGAAATCCAGTGGAATTTCACAAGAGTGTCATTCCCTTGAAAGTTGGACAAAAATGGGGACGCAACGCGTTTTTGCACACCCTCGTCAGTGGACTATACAGCCGTACACGTGCGGAATTCAAACGAGGTACTTTCAGAGTGCAAGGCGACACGGTCGACGTATTCTTGGCTTATGCTGACCATGCTTTGCGCATTCAGTTTTGGGGTGACGAAATCGAGCGACTCGAAACCATCAATCCTGAAACTGGCGAAAGCCTCATCACCTTTGATGATATCGTAATCTATCCGGCCAACTTGTTCGTTGCTAGTAAGTCGACCACCGACCAAGCCGTGTGGGAAATTCAGCAAGATCTCGAGAAGCAAAAAACCTTCTTTCAAGAGCAAGCAAAATACCTCGAAGCCAAGCGCCTCGAGGAGCGTACCCTCTACGATTTAGAAATGATCAAGGAAATCGGATTTTGCAATGGCATTGAAAACTACAGCCGGTACTTCGATCGCCGCAAACCAGGAGAGCGACCTTTCTGCCTGCTCGACTACTTTGCAGATGACTTCTTGCTCGTCGTCGACGAAAGTCACGTAACGGTGCCACAGGTTGGCGCCATGTACGGTGGCGACCGATCCCGTAAAATCAACCTGGTCGACTACGGATTTCGTCTTCCATCAGCTATGGACAATCGGCCGCTACAATCTGACGAGTTTGATCAGATCACCCAACAAATTCTTTACGTCTCGGCGACTCCTGCTGACCTCGAGCTCGAACGCTCGGAAGGTATCATTGTCGAACAGGTCATTCGACCGACGGGCCTATTGGATCCACCCATCGAAGTGCGCCCTTGCGAACACCAGGTGGACGACCTAATCGGCGAAATCCGCATCACCATTGAGCAGGGGAACCGCGTCCTTGTCACCACGTTGACCAAACGAATGGCCGAAGAACTCACCAAGTACCTCGATCGCCTCAGCATTCCAGCTCGGTACATCCACAGCGATGTCAAAACCTTGGATCGGGTCGAAATCATACGTGAACTCCGCGATGGCGTTTTTGATGTTCTCGTTGGAGTCAACCTCCTTCGAGAAGGGCTGGACATTCCCGAGGTGTCCCTCGTCGCCATCATGGATGCCGATAAAGAGGGGTTCCTGCGCTCGGATCGTTCATTGACGCAAACCGCGGGCCGCGCTGCCCGAAATGTCGAAGGACGAGTCATCATGTATGCCGATAAAATCACGGACTCCATGAACCGTACAATCGAAGAAACCGAGCGTCGAAGGGAAAAACAAAAGGCATTCAATGCTGAGCATGGCATCGAACCTCAGCAAATCAAGAAGCAGAAAAAGACCATTTTCGAACAGAGCAAGGAATTGGATGACAGGCCGCGTCATCTAGTAGCTGAACAAGACCCCAATGCCACGAAAAACTTCACAGATCCCGTATGGATGTCCATGCCACTCGAAGCCCTCCAGAAAACAGCGGACGAGACCAAAAAACGCATGGAGCGGGCGGCAAAAGACCTCGACTTCATGGAAGCTGCGCGTCTCCGAGATGAATTTTTTGCGCTGAAAGAACTCATTGAAACAAAATCGAAACAGTGACTGAGAACAAGACCACTGCAGAAGGTTATGCTGCTGCCCAAAAGCTTCCAGTCCGTGTGGTACTGGAGAACATCCGATCAGGTCTCAACGTGGGTGCATTTTTCCGCAGCGGTGACGCCTTTCGAATCGAATCCGTCGAACTTTGTGGCTACACGGCTCACCCTCCCCACCGGGACATTTTAAAAAGTGCTTTGGGCGCTTCCGAATATGTTCCGTGGAACGGACACAGCACAGCTCAAGATGCCATCACTTCGTTGCGACAAAAAGGATATAAGATTGCTGCTGTCGAACAAACCACATCCAGCATCGCACTTCAAGACTGGCAGCCCAACCCCCATGAATCCTGGGCATTCATCTTTGGAAACGAAGTGCGCGGTGTTGAAGCTGAAACCGCAAGCCTGTGCGATATCGCCATTGAAATCCCCCAGTTCGGAGCCAAGCAAAGTCTGAATGTAAGTGTCTGCGGCGGAATCATACTCTGGGAAGCAGCCCGTAAAATGCACTTCCCTTATTGACGACCCCGTCAACGATCAATCGGCCAGCGTTCCTGTCAATTCGACACCCAACCAACGCTCGAGCGCAGAACGCACCTCTCCTCTCTGCGCATCACTCATGTTACGAATGCGCGCGGTTCCATGGCTCTCATCCTCCAAGAAGTAGTACAGCGCATCTCGATCAGCATTCAAAGGCATTGCTGTTGCGCTCCATGTGTCCAACGCACCGTTGATATAAATGATTTCATCCCCATGCGAATCCAGCCAACCGTGCACCGCTTTGGCCAATTCGCCACCATCGTATTGAACAGCCATGTGATCGGGCGTAAAAATAGCTGAGGGATTGCCCGCTTGACCCAGCACGCGCAACTTTTCGGCGAATGGTTCTACTTCATAACCGTAATATCCGAATTCTGCTGCGCATTGATAATAGTGTGATGCGTAATCCGTCATTCCTTCGTCCGAGAAAAATCCCAAGCCACTTACTTCAAGGAAGTGATCCAAAATCACTTCCAATGATTCGTCAGAATCTGGAATCTCACCACAGTCTGCGCCCCATTGCCAAAATGAAAAAGGGTATTCCAAAACAGCGTATTCGAAAGCCTCGTCAACCGTTAAATAGTCAAACCTATACCCCGCACCTTTTGCATGCCATTTCAATCGCAATAAACTCTCATCATACTCTGAGAGAATCCGTTGCTGAATCGCCTCAATTCGTTTTCGGCATTTCGATTTCCCAACCCCATCCAAGAAGTCATAAATCCGCTCATCCTCAAGTGAAAGGTTGATCGGGGCCACATACGGCACGCTCGCAGCCACATCATCAGGGAAGAAGTACCTGTAAAATAGCGTTGTTTGGCCTCCTTTACTAATTCCCGATGCGACCCAAGGACCTGAATAAAACGCGCCCAACAGCGTGCGAATGCGGTGCAAGTCTCGTGACGCTTGTCGGATGTTCAAATGCTCATAATCCATAGAATCCGGGACACTCTCGCCGTAGTAGCGATGCTCCACAATGACTTGATTGGCTCCCATTGCCTTGGCCAATTCACTTTGATAATTGAAACCTCGACTGTACCCCTCGGTGACCATTACGACAGGCAAATCAGCCGACCGATGTGACAGGTAAACACGCTGATAAAACGAACCATTTTCAGGATGATCATGATCCAACGGCTGCAGCACTTGCAAATTCCAAGCGCTCTCCACATCGTCTCCCTGAAAACTGGACATTTCAAAACGAACATCCGGCAGATCAAACAAGAAATCTTCAGCGGCATCACCCCCCGAGGATTGCCCGTGCGCATTTCGAGGCAATGAAAACGAAATAGTGAACAACGCAACAAAGGCGATGGAGAAGGTGTTGAGAGGCGACAAACTGCGTTTCATGACACGAAAGTAACCAGCAAGATTGGAACAAAAAAAGAGCTCCAATCTTGGAGCTCTTTTAAAATAATTGAATCGGTCAGTTACATGCCCATCTCAGACCGCACATTGCGAAACTCGAGATCTCGTTCCGCTTTGGCACGGAGGCTTGGGTCTTTTGCCAGCGCCTCTCCGAGGTGCTTTTTTGCACCACTCGCATCTTTCAAACGAGCGCAAGCAACGGCCATTAGGTAGCTCGACGCGGCGCTGTCGTCATTGGCGTTGTCCAACGTTTTCTTCGCTGCTGATGCATCACCGTTGAGCATTTTTGCAAGAGCCACATTTACCGTGCTTTCACGTCCCATGTTCGAAATCGCTGAAGGGTAATCACCCTTTTGGATCAAAATAATTCCCTTGTTGTATCCCACTTCAGGTCCTGCTCCCGAAGCTTCATTCAACAAAGCCATCGCATCATCAATGTTTCCATCTTTGCGCGTGATCGCCGCAACATTGTTCAATACAACCTTGCTTCGTTCCAACTCCAAGGCAGCGTTAAAAAGCTCCCATGCTTGACTCATCCGTCCCATCTGCGCCAGACACCATCCTGCGTTGTTGTGTCCACGGTAGTCACCAGCGTGAACGCGAAGCGTAGTTTGATAAATGGTCAACTTATCACTCATATCGTTAAACAGAGTCGCAGAGAAGAGCAACTCTTCAACGGTCAAAATGTCAGGATTGCTCATGCAGAGATCCTTCAATTCCTCGTCCGTGTAGCCTTCAACGTCATAGGCAACGGTCATCTGCGAACGTCGCAACTGAGGAAGAATGTCCTTTTCGATTTCTTTGTAGGTCTTCGCAATGTTGCGAATCTCTTCCTCCCGCTTGTTCTTGTCTGAATACATTTCCAGAACGCGCAGAATTAAATTTTTATCCTCAATGGATGATGCTTGCATCAAGCCCTTGAAACCATTCCAATCCTCTCCTTTCGGAACGAGGCTGTAGAACGCTTCATCAGCTGTCATTTTCTTGCGCTTCATCTCACGGGTTAAAGCTCCCGCAGCTGACGCTGCTCGATCTGCGGCTAGATCTTCATTTAAAGTGATTTCACCCTCTGGTGATGCATACGCCTCAATCGACGCTCCGGTCAAAACCACACTATCCGCTTCGTTTGCGAGAGCGACTAGGGCGCGCAAGGCTTTCCAGTCGTCGTCACGCAACTCACTCGAGCGCACTGTTGACGAACTCTTCATGTAGTTTACTGTAGCTTCTTCGTTGAAGCTGAGAACACGCTTGAAATTGTCTTTGGCAAGGATGAATCGATCGTCTGACTGAACCATCAATGGTGTGGTAATCACACCTGCACCAATCACAATCGGATCGAAGTCAACAGTCTTGCTGCCTTTGGTTCCTGAGATTCGAACCGTGAGTTCACCAGCATCTTCCATGGCTGGGTCGAAAGGAATTGAAGCCTCGTAAGAGAATGCTTTTCCATTCTCGAATGGGATGACTTTGTAGTTTCCAGGTGCGTCTTCTCCTTGAAACCCTTGGGTGTCGAAAGATGCACTTCCTCCTTCCCAGGACAACACTGGAGTCGCTTCCACACTGACTTTCTTGGCGAAGTACTTGGGTGGGAATCTTCCATCAATTTTCAATTCCACCACGTCGCCGCGCAAAATGAGCGGCTCTGGTGAGGCTTCGAGGCCTAAAGCCTCTTTCTCTTTGTCCATGCTACCCAATCCGGCGCAGCCTGCAAAGAAAATCAAAGAAGTCAATACTGCCGCTACGGGCAACTTCCAGGTGTAAACGTTACTCTTCATACTATATGTTGTGAATCTCAAATTCGTGACAAAACTACGCAATACGGCAACACACTCAGCTATTGACCACCCCCATTGATGAGAACTTCCGAATTCGGCGCTCTACACGCTTGTCTGCATGCATGGGAATCAACTTGGTCAAGTGCTTTTTTATTTCCTTCTTCACTTGCTTGTACATGGCTTCGGGATCTGCGTGCGCTCCTCCCAATGGCTCTGGAATGATTCCGTCGACGAGGCCCAAGGATTGCATGTTTTCGCTGGTCAAGTTCAACGCCTCCGCTGCCTCCATCTTATGCTCCCAATTTCTCCACAAAATAGAAGAGCACGATTCTGGACTGATGACACTGTACCAGGTGTTTTCGAGCATGAGAACTCGATCTCCAATGCCAATGCCTAACGCTCCTCCCGAAGCACCCTCACCAATGACAATGCAAATCACAGGGACCTTGAGTTGACACATCTCGATGAGATTGCGAGCAATCGCTTCTCCCTGACCACGCTCTTCAGCCTCCAACCCAGGGTAAGCCCCTGGCGTATCAATGAGCGTTACGATGGGACGATTGAACTTCTCAGCCAGTTTCATCAGACGCAAAGCCTTGCGGTAGCCTTCAGGATTTGCCATTCCAAAATTGCGGTATTGGCGCATTTTGGTGTTCATTCCTTTTTGTTGACCAATGAACATGACGCTTTGATCATCAATGAAACCAAATCCCCCCACCATGGCCTTGTCGTCCTTGACCGTGCGATCTCCATGCAACTCCATGAACTGACCATCAGTGATGGCTTCGATGTAATTCAGCGTATACGGCCGATCCGGGTGGCGGCTTACCTGAACGCGCTGCCAAGGGGTTAAGTCAGAATAGATATTGGCAGTAACCTCCCGTATTTTCGACTCGAGATCTTCGACCAGGTTGGCCATATCGACGTCACTCGTTTGCTGAAGCTCTTGAGCTTGGGTGAGTTGCTCGCGCAACTGAAGAATCGGTTCTTCGAAATCGAGGTAATTCATGAGTTATCCCTTTTCAGTGGCAAATATGCAACAACTTTTCACGGCAAAAGTCCATCCCTTAGGACTTTGCCAACAATTCACTAACCATAGATCGTATTGCCTTTCCACGGTGGCTGATCTCATTTTTGGTCACTGCTGACATTTCAGCAAATGTGGCCATCTCCCCTTCTGGACAAAACACCGGATCATATCCAAATCCTTTGGCACCACTTTGTTCCAAAGCTATGCGTCCTTCGCAGGTACCATCGACGTATTCAACGTCCCCACCGCGCACCATGCAAATCACTGTTCTAAACCGTGCTGAACGATTCTCGACGCTCACTCCGGAAAGAGCCGCAAGCAACTTATCCATGTTTGCCTGAGCATCTGCCTTTTCGCCTGCATATCGCGCTGTACGGACACCGGGAGCTCCATCCAAGGCATCGACTTCGAGTCCAGTATCATCGGCGAAACAATCCAACCCGTAAGCATCGTACACGTGTTGTGCTTTGATCAAGGCATTCCCTTTCAAGTCGAGAGCTGTCTCTTCAATCTCCTCATGACAGCCGATTTCTGTGAGCGTCTTGATCTGGTAAACGCCCCCCAGCATATTTTGAACCTCAAGGGCTTTGTTGGCATTGTGTGTAGCGAAAACCAAGATTGGCAATTCCGTTCCTGCAGCATCCTTCATGGGTATAAAATTACGGCGATTCAGGGCCGAAGCCACTTTCCAGAGTCGGTTTGACGCAATGCTATCCACTCAATTCTTTTTGGCGCATGATTGGGAGGCAAGTGTTGTTTTGCCCACGCAATCCATTGTTCTTCCAGTTGCTGCGCATTGCTCGGTGGCTGTGCTGCGTGAATGCGTATAACGAGCTGCGAACCCCATGTGACATGAGGCTCACCATAAGCCTTGAATGGCGCATGAATCAGATGCGCCATCTCCCTCTCTACTTGTTCAGGGTGGATTTTAATGCCTCCAGAATTGACCACCGCATCCAAACGCCCCAACCATTGAAACGATGTTTGGCTCTGCAGCTTCACCACGTCCGTGGTTTTCAGGCTCTTTCCATCAGGAAAAACCACTTCCAACGCACCCTCGTCAACCGAACGAACCTTGAACCCTTTCAAGCATTGGAAGAATTCTTCCCGATGCGGTTTCAACTGTCGAATGGCAAAATGACTGATGGTTTCTGTCATTCCAAAGGATTCGTACACCGCCGGACCAGATGGCATTTCTTGAATCCAACGAGGTTCTGCCATGCTTCCGCCCAAAAGCACCGTGCTCAGCTGACTCCAGGAAGCCGAATTCTCCTGAATCAGTTCAGCCGCCTGCGCGACCGTCATTGCGACAAAATCACAGGGGATTTGCACCAAAGGCAGGCGCGATGGACGCTCAATACGCAGATCCCATCCGCCCACAATCGCTCGAATTAACATCATCTTTCCACCTATGAATCGAACCGGCATCACCAAGCTTGCAGCGGTCTTTTCCGTTAGATTGAACCAACGAATCGTGCGCTCCGCGCTCTCCACCATCGCTTTCTTGTGATGCATAATTTCTTTTGGAGCCCCTGTCGACCCCGAAGTTTTGGAGGAAACCATGCTGCGATCAGACCACCAATCCGATAAAACTTCGACGACTTCGAGTTCCCACTCCTCCTGACAAGAAGCCTCCATCTGATCAAGCTGATCCTTTCGAAGCGACCACCACCTGCCCGCCAAATGTATGCGCCCATTCATCATTCCATCGAGGAATTACGATCAAAATCTTTCGAATTCAACTCTGGTTCTTGCCATGGGGAGGGACCATTCGCAGATAGATAACCATCATTCACCTGCAAGGGGCTGGATATATTGTTCACAAACAATCCGCCCGTTCCCAATCCTTGCGGCAACAGATCCGCATCCGACTGAACACCATTGGCTGTCCATTGTGCAATCGCATTCAAGCCCAAGTTCGTCTCCAGGGCTGAAGTGACCCACCATCGCATTCCCCGTCTCTCAGCTTGCAAAATCCAATCCTGAGAGGCGGCAAGTCCTCCCAACAGACTCGGCTTTAGCACTAAAAAAGCCGGCCCAACGGTGTCAAGAAGCGCGCCGCGCTCAGTGCTAGAAACCCCTATCAATGACTCATCGAGTGCAATCGGAAGGGGACTGGAAGCGCAAAGCTGCGCCAATCCAATGCGGTCATCTGGCCTCAAGGGTTGCTCTATGCTGTGCAATCCAAGCTTTGCCAGCGCCTCTAATTTTCGTTGTGGTGTCCAACCCGTCTCAGGTGTTGAAAAGGCACCATTGGCATCCACCCTGAAAACTACCTCTGGAGCAAGATTACGAATTGCTCCAATCCACTCCAGCTCTTGATCAAATGGCAAGTGTCCAACCTTTGCCTTGAGGGTATTAAACCCCGCTTTCAGCAATGATTCTGCCTGGGCGATCAAACCTTCTGGGCCATCCATCCAAATCAATCCGTTGATCTCGATGCGAGATGAACCGTTCGCAAAGCTGCCCGGAAACGGGGTGAAATCATGTTTCGAATGTAAATCGGCCAATGCTGTTTCCAGCGCAAAATGTAGCGCCGGCAGCGCACTGGGAATGAGATCCAATGCTATTTCTCCAGAGTGCCGAAGCCTTTGCAATTGGGACTCGATCGCCAGGGCGTCATCCAAACTCAACCCGGGAATCACACTGCACTCTCCCCACCCCGTGCGGCCGTCATTGTCGCGCAAGCGAATCAACCATGACGGCTTGCTCAGCAAAGCACCGCGCGAGGTCCGTGCGGGCTTTTTGAATTTCATTTCGAAACGAATCCACTGTACATCTAAACCCGCGTTGTTCATGATGCAACCAATCCCGTTTGAGCAAGTAGAAAGAACAATGCCGCGACAGCTGATGACAATGCCACGCGCTTCAATTCTGGATCGAGTTCAGCGGGATTTTGGACCTTGAAGACTCTAAACGCATGCATGAGATGCACGGCATTCAACACACCAATCCAGCCCATTCCCCGCCACTCTCCCGCATGCAGGATCAAAGCGTAAACCCACCACGAGATCCAACCAAGAAGGAACAAAGACAAATGATAGCGTTTCGACCGATCAAAGCCCATGCGCACTACCAGCGTTTGCTTTCCGGCTTTTGCATCGGAAACATGATCTCTCATGTTGTTCAAATTCAACACAGCTACGCACATCGCACCGGACCATGTGGCAGGTAATAGCCACTGAAAATCCCACGAATGTGCGAGCAACACAGCCGTTCCTCCAACACCGATCCAACCGAAGAATAAAAACACCATGACATCACCGAAGCCTTTGTAGCCATAAGGACTGCTTCCTGCTGTGTACTTGAAGGCCGCTGCAATAGAAGCCACTCCAAAGGCTAACAAGAGCAGCGCTGGCCATAAATGACCCACCGCAAAGAAAGAGAGAAAGAGAGCGACAAGCCCGCAAACAAAAGCAACAACGGCCAAGACAACTACAGCACTTTTCATCTTCGAGGGACTGATGCGACCTGAAGCAACGGCTCGGTCTTGTCGGCTCTCATCGTCCGCACCATTCTCAAAATCACCCCAATCATTGGCCCAGTTGGACAAGACTTGCAACAGAATCACCGTCATTAAAATGACCGAAAACACATTCCAAAACTGGCGCATCAGCAATTCTGACCCTCGGGTCTCCGGAAAGCTGATCGCTGCTCCGACCAAGACGCAAGAGGCAGCCAAGGGCAGGGTGCGCAGACGAGATGCCTGTATCCAATCTTTTACGGCCATGGGTTCTATCAGGGGAATTTCGGAAACTTCTGAAAGTCTGGATCCCGCTTCTCAAGGAATGCATTTTTTCCTTCCTGCGCCTCCTCCATCAAGTAGTACATCAGGGTCGCATCCCCAGCAAATTCCATCAAGCCTCGCTGCCCGTCCAACTCAGCGTTCAAGCCTCGCTTGATCATTCGCAACGCCAGCGGCGAGCGCTTCAAGATGGTTTCGCACCACTTCATCGTCGTATTTTCGAGTTCAGAAAGAGGAACAACCGTATTGACCATCCCCATTTCTTCGGCTTCGGCTGCAGAATACTGTTCGCACAAAAACCAAATCTCTCGGGCCTTTTTCTGACCGACGTGGCGAGCGAGATAACTCGAGCCAAACCCAGCGTCAAAACTCCCCACTTTGGGGCCCGTTTGGCCAAAGATTGCATTCTCAGAGGCAATTGTCAAGTCGCAAACAACATGCAATACGTGGCCGCCACCGATGGCATATCCATTGACCATGGCAATCACGGGCTTCGGCAAAGCACGGATTTCTTTATGCAGATCCAAAACATTCAAGCGCGGCACACCGTCTCCGCCGATGTATCCACCGACTCCCTTGACGTTTTGATCACCTCCACTACAGAAGGCCTTGTCCCCTTCACCTGTGAAGACGACGACCCCGATATCTGTACGTTCGCGGCAAATGTGCATTGCGTCCAACATTTCAATATTGGTCTCAGGTCGAAATGCGTTGTACACTTCCGGTCGGTTGATGGTGATCTTGGCCACCTGATCACACAGCTCAAAACGGATGTCCTCGTACTCTTTGATTGTCTCCCAACTTCTTTGTGACATGTTGCTATAATTCAATTTTCTCCTATCGTATTCGTTTCGAGCTCAAGCACGTTTTGAGCGCTTCGTAAAAGTGCGCAGCTTCCTCGCCACTCGTTCTAATTTCTAACAAAGATGGTCCGACGTTGTTGTACCAAGAGTCAAATGACACATCAAATTCTTGCCAGTTGTCGGCAACGGCATATTCTACACCCAACTGCATCGCGCTCCCTTTCATAGATTCTGCGAAGGGAGATTCGAAATAGCGTTTGAGCACGACCTCCTCTGCTGGTCCTTCAATCCAGCGAAAAATATTACCTCCGCCATTGTTGATCACGATGATTTTAATGTTGGATGGAATTGGCCTAAGTGCCAAGCCATTGGAGTCATAAAGCCACGCTGTATCGCCCGTCAAGAGAATCACCGGACGATCGGGGTTGGCCAACGCATCGCCAACTGCGGTGCTGAGGCAACCATCGATTCCTGCAGCTCCTCGGTTCGCATGCAGCGCTCGCTTTCCCCAATCAAACCATTGGGCGTATCGAGCAGAAGTTGAATTTGCAAAATGAATGGAAGATTCTGCATCCAGTATTTGCGATAAACGCTGGTAAATATGCCAATCGGTCCATTGATTGGGCCAATCCAACGCAACGTTAGATACTGATGCTGCCACTTGATCAAAGTGAACATTCCACTGCCCAGCGTATGCATTGAATCCAGGCAGAGCATCTCGCAATTGCTGAATCCCTTGTGCCGCGGAAATTTGCCATGAGCCTGCCTTTGAGCCAAACATATCCCAATTGTGACCATCGGCACCCACGTGCCAATGGGGAGCCTCCCAAGTCACCAACTGTTCCCTCCATTTTTTGTCCATTGGAGGAAGACCAAAGGTGATGATGACATCGGGCCTCAATTCCGTCAGTGTCGACTTAGCCAGATCCAGAAGCGCGCTCGTGGCACTCAATGCGGCATTCGCTCCTTGAATCGGACCGAACGCATTGGCAACAACGGCAGCACGTTCGCTCAATTCTTCCAGGGCAGAAGTGCTCCTCAAAAATTCGGGGATGGCGCCGAGAAGAATCAGCACCTTCGGATCGTGACAACTGAGCAGATCAATCAAATCATCTGGCATGATCAGAGCGCTCTCGAAATCAGAAATTTCCTGCTCTCCTACCATTTGAATGGCACTTGAACTTCGAGCTGCTTCCACCTCGCACAGGCCATAGAGTGGCTCTTCGAAAGGAACATTGATGTGCACAGGTCCTCGCTGCGCCTGAAGCCAAGCTTCTGAAGCCGCGCCTCTAATTTCTGCAGACGACATCGTCAATTCATCCAGCTCCATTGAGCATATGGAGTGATCCGCAAAAACATTCGTTTGCACCACCATCTGTCCGGGGCCCGTATTTCGCTTAGCGGCAGGTCGATCTGCAGTGAGACTGATCAAGGGTACGCCCATGAAAAAGGCCTCAGCCATTGCCGGTCCGTGGTTCAGTGCCGCAGTGCCAGATGTTGTGATCGCGCAACTAGGCACACCCGACTCCAAAGCCATTCCTAGAGCAATGTGCGCTGCGCTTCGTTCATCAAGCGCAACAGTGATTTTGAAGTCCAACGCGTGCGCGGCCAACACAAGCGGTGCACTGCGAGAACCGGGAGAAACGACGACGTGCTTCAATCCCAAAGATTTCCACGTAGCTAGAAGCTCATGTGCGGCGGGGTGGTCTGACGTCCTCATGCGACAAAAATAAGACCGATTCGAACGGTTAACGATTCAACTTGTTGCGAATCGTTTCAATTTTGACGCGGGTCTCTTCCCATTCCTCGCTCGCATCAGATCCATCCACGATTCCGCCACCCGCAAACAAGCGAAATCCGTCTGAAAAACACTCCATGCATCTCAAGTTGACAAAAAAGTTGGATTCTTCTGTTTCACTCCAGCCCAAAAAACCCGAGTAATAACCGCGCGTTTGTTTTTCGTGTTTTGCGATGAATTTAAGTGCCTCCTCTCTTGGTTCTCCGCCCACAGCGGGCGTCGGGTGCAATTCATTCAACCATTTCATTTCATCTTCATTGGATGAAAATTGAATCTGAGATTCCAAGTGCTTGATGCCACCATAAGCGCGATCCGTTGGGACCTGTTGCAGAACATCTTCAGCACCCGCAGACTTCAATCGCTGGGTGATGAAATCAGTTACCATTTCCTGCTCACGGTATTCCTTTTCTGTCCACGGTGCCGACAAATCTGGTTTTGTTCCTGCGAGCGAGACGGTCTGAAAATGATCCTTTGAGCGTCTCAACAACAATTCAGGTGAAGCGCCCAGCCAAACACCGGACTCACGATGCGCAAAGAGGTAGACCATGGCATCGGGGTACATCTGACATTTTGAGCGAAACAATGTCTCCGGATCCATTGAAGTTGCCCAGAACTCGGAACGACTGAGGACCACTTTGTCCAAGTCTCCTCGCTCAATGGATTCCAATGCCGCATCAACCGCTTGCATGTGTACGTGCTTATTTGCGCCGCTCTTTCCAGGTGAAGATTCCAATCGTACCGTACCACTTTCGGGCATTGTGACCGCTCGTTTAGTTCCTCTCAATTGCAGCGTCGGTGACTGTTCAGATTGGGCAAAAGGTGAAAAATGAAATACCGTCGCACCTCCATCATCCGGATCTAGCGTCCAGACGTTATCCATACCGGCACCCGGCATCTTCCACCAAAGCTGAAACAACGCCGTCTTATCGTGCATGCTGTTCACTCCGCCGCCGCTGAGTCGCGCTTTTGTGGTTGAGCAATGATCATGACCGTAAGCCGACTGGTGCAAACCAGTCGTTCTTGCTCATCCTTGATGTCGATGGACCAAACGTGCATCTTCCCTCCTCGATGCACCAACTTGGCTTCACCATGAACCCAACCCGACCGGACACCTCGAACGTGATTTGCATTGACTTCGACTCCGACAGCAGCCTTGCCCTGATCCTTGACGAGGAAATGCGAACCGACCGAACCCAATGTCTCTGCCAACACCACGCTCGCTCCACCATGCAGCAAGCCATATGGCTGATGGGTGCGCCCATCGACAGGCATCCTACCCGTCACGCGTTCAGGCTCCACAGTGAGCACTTCTAAACCAATCGCGTTCGCAATTGTTGGTACTTCGTTTAATTCTTCCATCTCCTTCAAAACAATTTCGTCCGAAATTTACACCATGCAAGACTCATCTCAACCTCAACCAAGAATCCTTCTGGCTGAAGATGATCTCACCCTAAGGCGCACCGTCAAACTGAACTTCGAACGAGAAGGTTGGTTTGTGATTGAGGCGGAAAATGGTGAAGAAGCGCTTCAAATGGCAAAGGAGCACTACCTCGACGCAGCAGTGCTCGATGTCATGATGCCCAAAATGGACGGTTTGGAAGTTTGTCAAGCTCTTCGAGTCGAGGGATCTGACCTGCCCGTTCTCTTCCTCACTGCCAAAAACGAAGGTGTCGATCGGGTGGAAGGTCTGAAGGCAGGTGGTGACGATTACCTGGGCAAGCCGTTCCATTTGGAAGAACTCCTTCTGCGTGTTAAACGGTTAATCCGCGCAACACCATCTGCTGGAGAAGCCATTGAATCGATCTACACCTTTGGAGATGGTTGTCGCATCGATTTTGACGGCTACGAAATCACCACGCGTGAAGGAGCCGTCGCCAACATTACAAAACGAGAAGCCAGCCTGCTGCGCCTGCTCATCACCCGCACCAATCAAGTGGTGAGCCGGGAAGAAATCTTGAAGATCGTCTGGGGCTATTCAGCCTTTCCCAAAACCCGAACCATTGACAACTTCATTGTTGCATTCCGAAAGTATTTTGAGGTAGACCCTAAGAAGCCCGAACACTTCACATCGGTTCGCGGTGTAGGCTACCGTTTTGTCGCGAGCTAAAAAAAAACAGAGACCGCAAGGCAACCCTCGCCAAAAAGCATCGTCTTTGATGCAGACACGGTCTGAGAATACTGTGTTGGTTTCAATTTCTTGCAGGTTATGAAGAGGGGCTCGAAGGAGTTCCTCTTCTTCTTTTAAGGACTTTTTTGTGCTTCTCAGGAAACGAAGCATCCGCTGCAAATCGGCTACTTTAACCTAACGTACACCACGGATTTGGTCTCAAAGAAAGGAGCATCGAACCATTGTGCAATCGGTATGACTTCTGTGGTTTGTTTCACCTCATTCATTTCCTCTTTCAAATCTCCGCCCTTGAGTGCCAGCACTCCATTGGGCCATGGGTTCAAAGACCTCGCTTCCATCTTATTCATCACCCAGGGGAGGAAACGATCCATTCGGGTGACTGCACGACTGACGACAAAGTCAAAGCGACCCGAAATTTCTTCTGCTCTTCCATGATGTACAATGACATTTTTGAGCCCAAGCTCCTTGACAATTGCACGGACCACCTTCATTTTCTTTCCGATGCTATCGCAGAGAACAAAATTGACATCGGGACAGACAATTGCGAGCGGAATTCCCGGAAAGCCTCCCCCCGTCCCAACATCCAATACGCGGCTGCCAGGCGAGAAGCGCATGGCTTTGAAAATGGCTAGGCTGTGCAAAACATGGCGCTCTTCGAAAGCATCCATGTCTTTTCTCGAAATCACGTTGATGGCTGCGTTCCACTCTTCATACAAGGGCCGCAGCTTTCTCAGCTGGTCGGCAGCACCCTCCGGCAAATCCGGCACAAACTGGTTGAAGTCGATCATCAAATGGTCTCTCGAACGCTTCCAAGCACCCGCTCTAACATGTCTCGCGCGCGAAACAGTTGGGCCTTGACCGTACCCAGTGGCAAGCCAAGCTCCTCTGATATTTCATCGTAGCTCTTCTCTTCGAAATAACGCATTTCGACCAATCTTCGGTACTTCGGCTTCAATTCACTAACGACATCGTGCATGCGCTCCTTTCTCTCCTTTTTTTCGAGCGATTCAAAGGGATCTAATCCGTCATCCGCAACGTGAATTTCCATAGAATCGCCATCTTCATTTCGAAATCCCTGATCCAAGGACAAGGCCTTAATTCGCTTTTTTCGAATGAAATCAATCGTGTGGTTCGAACCAATTTTGAACAGCCAAGTCGAAAAAGCGTATGCCGGCGTGTATTGCTCCAATCTTTGAAAGGCCTTGCTGAAGGTCTCCATGGTCAAATCGTCCGCGTCGTCGGAACTGAAAACCATTTTATTGATCAAGTGAAAAATTGAATCGCGGTAGCGTTGCATCAACTCTGCATACGCTTTTTCATCATTTTCCTTGGTAGCTCGTAAAACAAGCGCGTAATCATAGCGCGCTTTGTCGGACAAATTCGGGTTCACATCCATGGGTACGAAATGGGCGGTCAAACGATTGGTGAGTCGCCTCCCGTGCCTACCACTGACGCTTAGAAGGAACAACAGCCATCATGATGGCTATCATCCACATCCAACAAGTTCCAAGCGGTTGCAACCAACCATAATGAAACCAACGATCAGGTGTCTGGCACGCTTTAGCGATTGATCGAAAGGTAAGGCCTGCAACTAGCCAAGCGGACCCCATTCCCACACCTACTATCCATAAGACAATGTGCAAAACCCCGTTATGAAAGCCGCTCACAAGCGCCATGACACCAAACACAAGAGATAACAAGGTCAACACCTGCGGAAAAATGAGTCGCAGTCGGTCGCCTATGGTGTAGCGCGGTGCAGTCGTCCAATGCCTTTGCTTTTGCCTGAACCAGCTTTTAGCCGTTTTGGGCAACTCTGAATCCACTTGACTCTCGCGATGGATAAGGCTAACCGTTGATACGCCCCCGAACGCGAGCAATTGCTGTATGGTCAAGTCGTCGTCTCCAGATGCCAGGTCAGCGTTGGCTTCAAATCCCGGATGAATCTCCGCGCGCATGGCCATGTTTCTCCCAACTCCCATGTACGGTCTTCCATGCAACGCCCAACCAACGTAACTCCGGACGATGCGCAATGCATCCCAAGCTTGCAAGGCGCCCACTAAACCCTTGGTCCGACCCAACAAAGGCAAACTTACCCCCAGCACCAAATCCTGACCTTGCTCCAACGGTTCTACCATCCGCTGCAACCAAACACTGCTCGCTGGGACGCAATCAACATCTGTAAAAACAAGGGCGCTTCCCGTTGCTTGGTCAATCGCATATTGAAGCGCTTGCTTTTTTCCAGCAGTCGTATTCTTGACTTGAAAGGTTTTGAGTGCAAAGGGCAAACTTGTCTTCCTTTGAAAGTCCGCGAGCAACCTCCAAGTGCTGTCAGAAGAATCATCATCCACCATTATCACTTCCCAATCGCCTTCAAGTTTCTGCTGTTCCAGCGCCTTGAACAAGTCCAGTAGCTGATCCTGTCCGTTGCGAATGCAAACGACTACACTGAGTCGCGGACTTGATGCAGTGAACTCAGCCGATTTCTTTAAGGCCTGTGGGCTTCTGCTCTCACGAGATAATCTTACCACGCACCTCGTGAGGTACACCTCATGACCAACCCACAAGGCTAGAGCAAATAAATAGGCCGCAAGGAGAACGATCAGGGTGAAATGCATGCCTGTTCCAATTCAACCTCGACTCAGCGGTATTCGTAGATCAATTCCGTTCCATCCAATACGATGACCGTAATACCACGTGGGCTCCCCCTGTAAGGGGACAAATCAAACCCAATGGTTTTCTGAATCAGGGCACGACAATTGTCTCCGTTGGCATCATGCAAGATGGAAATAAGTTGCTTGGGCGGAAGACTCTTCAGCATCGGTCCGGTCTCTAAAGCAAAAACATGATCACTGCATCCGCCACCATACCTCACAGAAAGCAATAATGAATCGCCACTGATGCTCGCATCAATGAGATCAAAAGGATCATTGGCGACTTTGATTCCATCGGTTTTCAACGCAATGCCTTCGGCCGTCTTGTCCGTCTGTTGCCGTTGACATGACATCACCAAGGTGGTGAGCAAAACGGCGCACAGAGTGGTCAAGAGTCTCCGATTTACATGAAAACCGAACCCCAAAATCATCGAATGTCAATGTAATACGGCATGCGCGCTTGAATCGCATCCTTGGAATCGACCATGCGTTTCACCGAAAGCCATTGTCGCCACTGTTCTGCGGGAATGCCCGCACTGACCAGCGCATCACCCAGCATCTCGGCACCTGCTAAATCTCGAACAAAAGCTTCCAAAGGATCAACAGTCTCAGGCAAAAACACAATGCCATCCTCATCCAACGAATCCAGCCCAGCAAGTTCCGCTGCGTGAGCGATGGCTGCGTCCAAATCCCCCAACTCATCAACCAACCCTACTTCCAAGGCATCCGATCCTGTCCAAACTCGGCCACGTGCAATCGCATCCACCTCATCGTAGCTCATGCCCCTGCCATCTGCAACGATGCCAACAAAATCCTCATAAACATTGGTGATTGAAGCATTTATAGCCTCGAGTTGAACACGATCCAACGCTGCATCCAATCCAATTCCAGCGTGCGCATGTGTTTTCACATCATCGAAGGCAAGCCCCATTTTGTCTTTGAGCAACTCCTCAGCATAAGGCAACATGCCAAAGACGCCAATTGATCCCGTGATTGTCGTTGGATTGGCAAAAATTCGATCGGCTCCGGCCGC
The DNA here is from genome assembly GCA_965661575.1 of uncultured Flavobacteriales bacterium. Classification (GTDB taxonomy): domain Bacteria; phylum Bacteroidota; class Bacteroidia; order Flavobacteriales_D; family Sanyastnellaceae; genus UA16. Next base: position 50,315 of record CBFIEJ010000010.1, read on the forward strand.
TATGTAATAGCCACCTGACGCGGCGTAATCTCCCATGCTCACCACCAAGGTTTTCCCGGCCTCTTTCAGAAGTTCTGTTTCACGCCAGATGATGTCACTGGCCAAAGCAGATCCTCCAGGACTGCTAACCCGCAGCACTACAGCCTTCACATCCGGTGCGAGTCGCGCCCTCCGGATTGCTTCTGAGAGCGTTGCAGAGCCAATGCTTTGATCGTCGCCCTCTCCCATGTCAATAGCGCCCACAGCATAAATCACAGCCAGGGACGAACCGAGCTCCTCCACTTCCTCCTTATCACCGTAATCGCTACTGAACAAAGACTCTAGGAAATCACCTTCCAAGGCCATTTCAATCCCTTCCATGCCCGCTGGATTGAGATAATCTGCAAACGAAACGTATGTCGGCTCTTCCCCGTCCAGTCGTTCTTTGATGCGGTCTTTAAATTCGTCTTCGTAGAGCAAGCCATCGAACAACTCCCACTGCACGGCATCCTCTGCTGTGCGCAGTGCGATGTTGTCAGCGATTTCATCAAGCGTTGAGGCATCTATATTTCGGCCTGCCGATATTGCGCCACTGGTTTGGCTCCAAATGCCATCCAACAACGCATTCATTTGCAGGCGATTGGAAGCGCTCATACTCTTTCGCGTGAAGGGTTCCACAGCACTTTTGAATTCATTGTCGGGTCCACGGAGTACGGTCATCCCCACACCAATCTTGTCCAACATTCCTGTGTAATAGGTTGTTTGCAAACGCATGCCTGAAAAATCTGCAAAACCGTTCGGGTGGAGGTACAATTCATCCGCTGAAGATGTTAAGTACATCCCACTCGTGGTGGCCATTTCACCCCAGCCAATGACCCACTTACCAGACTCCTGAAATCGGTCAATTGCATTGCGCAGATCAAGCATTGTACTCGGCGCAGCTGCGGCTCCTTCCAAGTTCATGTATATCCCTTCGACATCCTCATCTTCCGCTGCTCGTTCCAGGCCCTTGATGATGTCACGCAATCCCATCGTTGAGCTCGCTTCAAATCCACCAAGGGACAAATTTGCGTCCTGCGTTGAACGTTCGGTGATTGCACCGTCAAATTCCATTCGAATCACCGTATTCGACTTGTCGACGGGCTCCACGTCGTTGTTTTCGATGTCACCCAAGGAGGAAACAATGCCACCAATGAAAACCCCAACGAAAACAAAAGAAAGCACCGTACCTGCGATAATAAAAGCCAGGGAGGCCCCCACGAAAGAGGACGCTACGTTTTTGAAAAATGACATGAATAAAGGTAATTAGTTGGGAAAGGTACGATTCGGAGCATATAAACGTGACAGGCCACTGCTTTGTAGCATCTTTGCAACGAAAATTAACACTACGTGATTACCAAAGCAGCCATCGGCATCGGAAGCAATCAAGGCAATCGACATGCTTTATTGTCGCAGGCGAGTGAGATGCTCGAATCCATCTGGTCCCGCCCCATGCGTCGATCGAGCATTTATGAAACCGAAGCATGGGGAATGGCCGAAGGGACCCCCGCTTTTTTGAATCAAGTTCTCCTCTTTGAATGGGAACAAATGCCTGTTGCAGAGCGCTTACTCGATGATTTACTGCACACGGAACGGGAGCTTGGTAGAAGGCGTCGCCCCAGTTCCAATCAGGGTTATCAATCACGGACCATCGATTTGGACCTCTTGTTTCTAGGGGGACACGTGCAATCATCCGATCGCCTCGCATTGCCTCACCCCAGAATGACTTCACGCAAGTTTGTTTTGGAGCCATTGAATGAACTTTGTCCTGATTTCATCCTTCAACCTATGGGTCAGAGCATTGAAGAATTACTGAACGCCTGTTCAGATGAAACGCCCGTTCGCTTGTACCTTTCTGCCTCCGAAGAATGAAATCCCCCTACGCATACATCGCCATCGAAGGCAATATTGGAGCAGGCAAGACCACATTTGCAACCTGGCTCGCTCAACATCTAAAGAGCGATCTCATGCTGGAACAATTTCAAGAAAATCCATTCTTGGAAAAATTTTATGATGATCCTGAACGCTATGCGCTGAGTGTCGAGTTGACCTTTGTGAGCGATCGGTACCGCCAACTGCGCGAGCGACTGGGGGCCCGCAATCTCTTCCGACAAGTGTTGGTTTCGGATTATGCCTTTGTGAAGAGCATGATTTTTGCCAAAGCCAACCTGCCTGCAGAGGAATTCAAATTGTTTCGCACCATGTTCAAACTCATGGACGCCCAAGTAGCGCAGCCAGAAGTGGTCGCAATCTTGGACCCCGAACCGCAAAAAATCAGGAAACAAATTGAAAAAAGAGGGCGTTCCTATGAACAGGATATGCCGCAAGAATACCTCGACAAAATCGGCTACCACTACCAGAAACATTACCGTTACGCGCGTGGTTCACGTATTCTTTGGATTGACACCACCGACTTGGACGTTGTTTCAAAACCCGCCGATGCCGAACGATTGGCCGCGCTGGTCCTTGAACCTCGCAAACCAGGTGTGTATTCGATAAAAGCGTAAAGGCGAATACCTTCCATACCTTGTGCTCATGCGCAGATTGGATTTTCTTCGAATGAGCGGACTACTCGGGATGAGTGGACTGCTATCCTCCTTCACTTCCACCAAAGGCCGTGGCCGACCGGATTCGTTTGATGCAGAAATGCAGCAAAAAATCAAAAGTGCCGGAATCAACGGAAGTGCTTTTCACCTGAAAACGGATGCAATACCCAAAGTCCGAATTGCGCTCTTCGGACTCGGAAATCGCGGTCAAAGCCTCATCGACATGCTCAATTGGCTCGTCCAAGAAGGGCATGCCGAAATCAGTGCAATCAGCGATATCAATCCTTTAAAAGTTCAGAAAGCGAAAGAACAAATCGCGTCATTCCAATCAACCGTTCCAACGGCTTTTACTGGAAATGATGATGCGTGGAAAGAGGCGATGAATGCCAATGTCGCCGATCTCGCCTTGATCTGCACGCCTTGGGAATTGCACACCAAAATGGCTTTGAAAGCCATGGAAAATGGGCTGCATGCCGCATCAGAGGTCCCCATTGCGTATACGCCCGAAGATTCCATAGCCTTGGTCAAAATGGCGGAGGAGACCCAACGTCATTGCATCATGTTGGAGAACTGCTGTTACAATCGCGAGGAACTTTGGCTCCTCAACATGATCGAAGAAGGCGTTTTCGGAACTGTGACTCACGCGGAGTGCGCATATCTGCATGACCTGCGGCAACTGATGATTGACCCGACTTATTACGAGGATCGCTGGCGACTCAAGCACCACCTTGAACGCAATGGAAACCTGTACACGACGCATGGTCTCGGACCCGTCTGCATGTATTTCGACATCCTGAGGGGCGACACCTTGACGCACCTCACATCCATGAGTTCAAAAGAGGCGGCGCTCTCTGAAGCGTTGGCAGCCACCAACGATCCAGAGCTGCAAGCAATGGCCAAAAATGTCGTTTGCGGCGACGTCAATACAACGCTTATCGGGACAGCTAAAGGCCGCTCCATCATGCTTCAGTTCGATGTCCACAGCGGGCGGCCCTATAACCGCCTCGACAAAGTGGTCGGATCCAAAGCAACTCACTACGGCTACCCGTCGCGGCTGTACATCGACCACGGCGCCTCGTGGGATGGCCACCGATGGCTCTCAGACGAAAAGGAAGCAGAGTACCGCGACAAATATGAACATCCGCTCTGGAGCCGATTGCAAAAATTGGCCGAGGAGCACCCGCAAGGACATGGCGGAATGGACTTCGTCATGATGTATCGCTTGATCCGATGTTTGAATCAAGGCGAATCCCTGGACATGAATGTTTATGACGGTGCCCTTTGGTCCATGGTCGGCGCCTTATCGGAGGCGTCTGTTGCAGCTGGTTCTCAGCGCATGGACATTCCTGACCTCACCGCGGGACTCTGGCAGCAACCGCAAAAACACCCGGTCGGTCGAGACCTGTAAAACGAAGCTTTGCTCAGCCTTTGAGCAACTCAGCCATTTTGGACCCAATGTCCGCAGGGCTGTCGACAACGTGGACGCCACATTCGCGCAAAACGCGCTTTTTGGCTTCTGCACTTTCTTCTTCACCACTGACGATTGCACCGGCGTGCCCCATGGTACGGCCAGCAGGCGCTGTAACACCCGCAATGAATCCAACCACAGGCTTCGTGCCGTGCGCTTCAATCCAACGGGCGGCTTTGATTTCCAAGTCACCTCCAATCTCACCAATCATGATGATGCCATCTGTGTCGTCGTCGCCCATGAGTAGCTGAACTGCTTCAAGTGTAGTGGTGCCGATGATTGGATCTCCACCAATGCCAATCGCGGTGGATTGCCCCATCCCTGCTTTGGTGACTTGATCTACCGCTTCGTAGGTCAATGTGCCTGACTTCGACACAATCCCGATGCGACCCGGATTGAAGATAAAACCTGGCATGATGCCCACTTTCGCTTCACCAGCCGTGATGATTCCGGGGCAATTCGGGCCGATTAAAGTGCAATCGCGTTGATCCACATAGGCCTTTACTTTGGTCATGTCCGCAACCGGAATGCCCTCCGTGATGGCCACAATGACCTTGATGCCCGCATCCGCTGCTTCCATGATGGCGTCGGCAGCAAAAGCAGGCGGCACAAAAATGATGCTT
>CBFIEJ010000011.1:0-54546 GCA_965661575.1 uncultured Flavobacteriales bacterium
GCAACGATTCAGGAGGGGCAATTGACGGATACATACACAGGTCAAACAGTTGTGACCAATGGTGTGATCACGGGTGTCTTTGGACAATTGGTGAGCATGCAAGATGGTCAAGGTGCTTACAGTGGAATTTGGATGTATGGTCCAAACGTGGCTGTCACGGTCGGTGATTTGGTAGAAGTGACAGGAACAGTTTCAGAATACAACGGGTTGACTCAATTGGCGAGTCCGTCGATTGTCATTCAGGAGCAAAACTCAGCGTTACCGACTGCAGAAGTGCTGACCACAGCTGTTGTTGCTGCAAGTGAAGAATGGGAAGGTGTTTTGGTTCAAGTCACTGGCGACGTGAGCAATGCAGACCTTGGCTACGGTGAATGGGGATTGGATGACAGTTCTGGAGAATGCAGGGTCGATGATCGTGGATATGACGCGATTGGGACAGGCAATGTCGTTGCAGGGAGCACTTGGCAGGTGACTGGGCCGTTGGATTACGGTTTTGGTAACTTCAAAATTCAACCGCGTTCTGAAGCGGACGCTTTGCTGTACGGTTGCACCAGCAGTGGAGCTTCGAACTACAACTCAGGAGCTGGCATTGATGATGGTTCATGCCAATTTAGCGGAGAATCTTGTGAGATTTTCTTTTCCGAGTACTCAGAAGGAAGTTCAAATAATAAATATCTGGAGATCTACAACCCAACAGCTTCCACTGTTTTCTTGGGGCAATACCTCATCGGGAACTGCTCAGGTGGATGCGGCAATAACGGACCAACTGCCCCTGAATATTACTTAAACTTCCCAGCGTCTGCATCGATTGCTCCAGGAGATTTTTACATCATTGCTCACCCTTCAGCGGACTCGTTGATTTTGGCACAAGCAGACTTAACACACGTTTACCTGTCGAATGGTGATGACGCTTACGGCCTTTTCAATTCTGATACGTTGATGATGGATGCCGTTGGGGAGTTTGGTGTTGATCCAGGAAGCGGATGGGATGTTGCTGGCGTCACGAATGCAACACAAAACCACACGCTGGTCAGAACAGAGTTTGTGTATGCTGGAAACGATGGTGATTGGGCCATGTCAGCTGGCACAAACGAATTTGACTCTGAGTGGATCGTGTTGGATATTAATGATTGGTCGGACTTGGGCATGCACACGTTCTCTGGTTCTTGTGCCGCTTCAACAGGTGGTTGCACCGACGAGTTTGCCGTGAATTACGATGTCAATGCGACATCAGACGACGGCTCGTGCATCTACATCAGCAGCTACACCATCCAAGAGATTCAGTCCGGCGCTTTGAGTGGTCAAATGCTCACCTCTGGTATTGTAACAGCGGTGTATCCTCCAACAGGTGGATTGTCAAATCAACCTTCGTATGTCATTCAGGACGGAACGGGTGCGAACTCAGCAATCTGGGTCATCGGTGACGGCGTATTGGTAGGTGATGAAGTTTCCGTCCTTGGAAACGTGACGGAGGTCTATGGACTTCGTCAAATCCAAGCGGCAACACCAGAAGTTCTTTCGTCTGGAAACACCTTGCCAGCGGCTGAGATTTTGGATCCCTCTGCCATCAATGATGAGCAATGGGAGTGTGTTTTGATCAGTATGACAGGTGATTGTGTGAGTGCAGATGCCGGTTATGGAGAGTGGCACCTCGACGCAGGTTCAGGCATTGGCGTCATTGACGACATAGGTTACAATGCCATTGACGATTCATTGACCAATGATGGGTCGACGTTTGTGCCTGTATTAGAAGAAGGCCGATCATACCGGGTAGTTGGAGCGAATTTCTACGCTTATGGTGCTTGGAAATTGCTCCCACGTGACAACGCTGATGTTGTGCGATTGGGTTGCACAACATCCACCTTTAGCAATTACGATGCTTACGCACAGGAGGACGACGGATCATGCATTGATTTGCCTGGTTGTACGAATCCTGTAGCAGACAATTATGATGCGGAAGCGACCATCGATGATGGCTCTTGTGTGATTTCGGGTTGTGATGATCCTGCGGCCTTCAACTATCAGGTGGGCGTTACCAATGCGACGAATGATGATTGCTATTATACTTTACCGGATCTGACCATCAATGAGATTCACTACAATCCATGTGGTGCTCAAGGCGATGATTTTGATTTCGAGTTTGTCGAGATTTATGTGAATGACGACGAAACTATCGATTTGGGTGGCTTTGAATTTTACAATTCAGCGAGCGGTGAGCCTCAGCTAGGTTATGTCTTCCCAGAAGGCACAACTGTAGCCCCTGGAGAATATTTCCTCATGACTGTCTCAGAAGAGGGTACAGCGAACTATTCTGGCCTCGGTGTCCAGGTTTTCCAAATGGATTTGGGCAACTTCTCCAATGGAGGTGAGATGGTAAGCATCGAAGACGGATTCGGAAACTTGATCGATGCGGTTGATTACGCCGACAGTTCTCCATGGCCTTCACAGACCGTTTCTGTTTTGGGCAGCGTATTGGTTCAGAGCCCTGACGGTGGATGCTCTACCTTGGAGTTGATCCAAACAGACCTCAACAACGATGATGCAAACAACTGGCAAGCGAGCTGGGTCGACAACGGAACCCCCGGTGCGCCAAACTCATCTGCCTTCGGCTGCATCGATGCTGGTGCTTGTAACTATGACGCAGGAGCATTCTTCGATGATGCATCATGCACCTACGAATGCGTGGGTTGTACTTACGCAGATGCGACGAACTACGACGCTGCATTTACCATGGACAATGGGTCGTGTGTGTTTGATTTGACGGACGATTGCCCTGCAGACTTGAATGGTGATGGTTTGGTAACAACATCTGACCTGCTGCAATTCTTGCCTGAATTTGGCTCTGCTTGCCCTGAGTAAAGATCAGGTCCGAACGGATAAAATTGAAAAGGCGCTTCCCACCGGGAGCGCCTTTTTTTATGCTTGATGTTTTCGGTAGAGCCTATTTCATCACGGCTTCAGCACCAAGTTGGTGAAGGCTTCGTTGGATTCATTGAGCGATCGATCGAACAAAGTGATCCGGAAGCGCAAGGAATCATAAGCGCTGGCCAAGCTCCAAGAATTCATTGCAATGGCAATGGTGCCATCCAAGGCGGGATTATCTCCGGTTGGCGTGGCAGGCGGCACACGGTAGTAAAAGGGAATTTGGCCGGCAGCTGGATCAAGATCAATCTGCACCCATGTTCCGTTCTGCAGCTCCTGGTACTCACATTTCAAGTTGTAGTAGTATTCGCAATCGGCACAAAAATTTGGTGCCAAGGTGTCATTTTGGGCGAGTCCAACATCGCCGTCACCGTCTGTAAAGGCGATTACGAGTTCACGGCTTCCATCTGCATTCAGTTCGAAAGATTGAAACTCGATCAACGGATTGTCCGGAAGATTGGGTTCAGGAAGGCACCTTGAGAGGCTGAATATGGTTGCGCATCCGAATGCCATGAAGGCCATTTTAAACTTGATTTTCATAAAATCGCGATTACTGTAGGTTCAAAGCTAATCAATCCGGAATTTTACAGGGATGAAACCTCAGCGCGAAATCTTGCTAAAAGAAAAGTCCTTGATGAACAAGGTCGAACAGCTTCGCGAACGATTTCGGAAGAATCTGCGGCAGACAACCGAAGGCTCTGCAACAATCCCTTGGAAAGATTTTTCGATGGAACTCTTTCAATTTCAGGCGCGGGCCAATCCGGTGTACCGAAAATTTGTTGAGCTCATGGGGGTGGAACCATCTGCGGTAAAGTCGATTGAGGAGATTCCTTTTTTGCCTGTGGAGCTTTATCAAAAGCAACGGATTTCAGTTTTTCAAGATTCAGCGTTCGATGCGCATTGTTTTGCGAGCTCTGGGACCACGGGCTCATCGCCGTCTCTGCATCCAGTCGACGATCTTGATTGGTATGATGAGGTGGCTTTTGAAGGCTTTGCTCGATTGGTTGTCAGTTGGAGCCAAAGCCCCATATTCATCGGTTTGTTGCCCGGGTACTTGGAACGAAACAATTCTTCGTTGGTGCACATGGTACAGTCATTCATGATCAAGGCGAATCAGTCGAACCCTGAAGACTGGTTTTTTCTGCGTGAATTTGAGGCACTGGAAATGGAGCTGACGCGCCTGCATGAAACGGGATTTCCCAAAGACCGTCCGATTTATATCATCGGTGTTACCCATGCGTTGTTAGCTTGGGTCGAGCGTTTGAAGCGCAATGGCCAGTCTCCCGGTTGGCTTGGCTTGTCCATTCACGTGATTGAAACGGGAGGGATGAAAGGTCAAGGGAAAGAGCGCATTCGTACGGAATTGCACGAGGAATTATCCTTGTTGACCCGGGGAAGATCCGTGGGAAGTGAGTACGGCATGACCGAATTGCTCTCTCAAGCTTGGTCCAAAGGAAACGGCCGGTTTGAGTGTCCGCCTTGGATGGAGGTTCGAATGGGTGCGCTCAATGATCCGAGAGGCTGGGCAGAGGATGGCCGGCAAGGCCGGATTCACGTCGTGGATTTGGCCAACGTAAGCACGTGCGCCTTCCTCGCCACAAGCGACATCGGAAAACGGTTTGAAGACGGATCTTTTGAAGTGCTTGGCCGTTATGATTTCGCGGAAGTCCGGGGATGCAATTTGATGGCGATCGACTGACTCTCAGCGGATCCTCAACTGCAGCTGACTAAGAAGTAATTTTTCTTTCCGCGCTGAACCAGAATGTGTTTACCGCCAATGAGATCTGCCGATGAGACGGAATAATCTTCAGAGACCTTGGCCTTGTTTATGCTGATCGAATTTTCCTTGACCGCCCGACGGGCCTCTCCTTTCGAGTTCAGAAAACCTGTGGTTTCCGATAAGAAGTCAATGATTGAAATTCCATTTGATAACACGTCATGGCTCACTTCGGAGCTCGGCACACCCTCGAACACACTGAGAAATTCAGCTTCGGGAAGAGCTTCAATCGCCTCTTTACTGGATTTTCCAAAAAGCAGACTGGATGCTTCAATGGCTGTTGCGAGATCGGCTTTGCTGTGCACACGCTCTGTGATATCCGCCGCAAGCTCCTTTTGCAAAATGCGTTGGCCGGGATCTTCGGCGTGCCGTGCCTCGAGTGCTTCGATTTCTTCTTGGCTCTTCAGTGTGAAAATACGGATGTACTTGCTCACTTCTTGGTCTCCAGCATTGATCCAATACTGGTAAAATTTGTACGCAGAGGTTTTGGTTTTGTCAATCCAAACATTGCCACCTTCGGACTTTCCAAACTTTGAGCCATCGGCCTTGGTGATCAGTGGCGCGGTCAGGGCAAAGGCGTGACCACCGCCCATGCGCCGGATCAATTCTGTCCCGGTTGTAATGTTTCCCCATTGATCTGAGCCTCCGAGTTGGACCGAGCAGTTTTCGTTTTTCCAAAGGTGAAAGAAATCATAGCCTTGCACCAATTGGTAGCTGAATTCAGTGAAGCTCATGCCAGACTCCAAACGCTTCTTTACGCTGTCTTTTGAAGTCATGTAATTTACAGTGATGTGCTTGCCAACACTTCGAATGAAGTCAAGGAAGGTGAATTCCTTGAACCAATCCGCGTTGTTGACGACGCGCGCTGCATGGTCTCCGTCAAAATTCAAGAAGGATTCGAGTTGTGCCTTTTGGCAGTTCAGGTTGTGCTGAATGGCATCCATATCGAGCAGTTGGCGCTCCGCACTTTTACCACTTGGGTCTCCGACCATTCCAGTCGCACCTCCCACTAAGGCAATGGGATTGTTTCCCGCTCGCTGCCAGTGAACCAACAACATGACGGGCACCAAATTGCCAATGTGCAGAGAATCTGCCGTGGGGTCAAATCCGACATAACCGGTGACATTGCCTTTTGCAAGGGCTTCTTCTAGGCCGGGCGTCATGTCATGCAACATCCCCCGCCAGCGCAGTTCTTTGATAAAGTCCATGGACTACAAAGATAGCATCTCAATCATTGGGTTGGTGCAGGCAGTCGGAAACCCTTACAAAGCCTCTACGGCACGTTCTAGGGCAATGTAACGCGATCCTTTGAGGAGTACTTTGTTCCCTTTCAGTTGATTTTTCTGCAAATGCGCGATGAGTTCATCTGTGGACATGAATGACGCGACACTGGGGTGGTTTTTTGCAGATTCATAAAAAAGTGAACCAACAGTGATGACCTTCATTCCTTTTTGAACAGCGAGGTTTAAAATTTCGGTATGAGCTGCAGTGGCATACTCTCCCAATTCACCCATATCGCCCAATATGGCTACGAAAGCATCTGAGCCGGGCGCATTGTTTGCGATTCCCTCGAAAAACGTCAGGGCCGACTCCATGCTACTCGGATTCGCGTTGTAGGCGTCGAGCAGCACATCATTTCGGTCGGTCTTCATCCATTGCGAACGATTGTTGTCAGGATCGTAGCTAGCCAGTGCTTCACAGCAGGCCTCAGCTGAAACGCCGAAATACAATCCGACTGCGGCTGCAGTCATCATGTTTTCAAAGTTGTGTGCACCAGAGATTTGACAGTGCATTGGACCGTGCACATTTCCTTTCAAATCTGTCCAGGACATTGTGAAATCATCGTGTATCTGCGAGACAAAGGGCGGATGCTTCTGTGTTCCGAACAATGCCCTCGGCAGGGAGTGTGAAACATCGACCAGCACAGGATGACTCGCATTTACAAATACAGAGACTCCCTCCGTCGGTTTTGTGCTTTCGGCACGAAAAAAATCGAACAGCTCGCGCTTTCCTTGGATGACGCCTTCAATTCCTCCGAAACCTTCTAGATGTGCTCGACCGATGTTGGTGATGATGCCATGTGTGGGTTCTGCGATTTTTGCGAGCAATGCAATTTCTTTTTGAGCATTGGCACCCATTTCAACGATGACAAAGTCAGGATCATCTCCTGCGCTGAGCAGTGTGAGGGGCACTCCAATTTCATTGTTTAGGTTTCCAAGGGTGGCTTGGATGCCAGGGAAACGGCTTTTACAGACGGCTTTAAGTAATTCTTTGGTCGTCGTTTTTCCATTGCTACCTGTCATACCTATAACAGGGCATTTCCATTTTCGTCGATGCCACCTCGCGAGGGATTGTAGAGCTGAGAGAACATCATCGACCAAGATTGCACCATCGAGTTCTCGAGCTATTGCTGGATCATCAATGATGGCGTTCACGCAGCCTTTCTCCAGTGCTTGTTTTGCGTACTGATTGCCATCAAAATGATCGCCTTTCAATGCAAAGAAGAGTTTTCCAGCACGCGCTGTTCGCGTATCGGTGGTTACTCCTGTTGAAGAAGCGAACGCCTTTTGGATCAATGAAAACCCTGAGAAATCATTCGACAGAAACATGGTTTCGAAATTAGTTCATGTTGCGAATCTGAACAAGGCGCAAAAAAAAAGCCCCGAAGACTCGGAGCTTTTTTCATGCCAGTGATTTCTTAGCGCGGTGAATTCATCGTTTGCGATCCCATTCGGTCCATCGCACAACGGAATCCGATGGCAGCGGAGCTGTTGTCTTCGTCCATAAATCGCCGAGTTCCCGGGCTTAAATAGTAGCTGCGATCGTTCCATCCGCCCCCTTTGTACACACGAGATTTGTTGTTGATCAGGGATGTCTTGCCGTATCCATACATCCGGCTTCCTTCTTGCTTGAAGCCATCGTCACCGTAGTAAATGCTCGATTGGAAGTCACCATCATTATAATCGATGTTGTCCGCCTCTCTGTAGTTGTCTCGGCCTAAGCTCTCCTCCACAGTCATGTTTCGTTGTATGATTTCACCTGGTGATGACTGGATGTTGTCAACGAGAATATCAAGCAAATCAGGAGCGATGAGTAATTCACTGTCAACGATGAGTTCTTTGGCTTCCTCCACTTGTTCCATGGCTTCTTCCCTTCGCTTTAACTTGCTTTCGTCTTTCGCAGATTGAAGTGCTGTGAAAATATTATCGACGAGATTAGCTTCTTCATCAATGAAGTTTTTAGCAGCGGCCTTCTGGTAGTTCTGGAGGTCTGTCTCAATCCCAGGTATGTCATAAATGACATAATCGATTTTATCGGCAACATTACCCTCTGAATTTCGCTCAACAGTTTGGAAGACGTTTCCGCGGAATGGTCGGAATTCTTCGGCATCCACAGCATTGTAGGGACGGTAAACATCCATGACCCACTCATTGACATTGCCTGCCATGTTATATAGACCGTAGTCGTTTGGTGCATATTGGTACACGGCAGCGGTGGCGGATGCACCATCGTTTAGATTCCCTGCGACACCCATAAAATCACCTCTTCCGCGTGCGAAATTGGCATTCATGCTACCATACGATCCTGAGCGGCTGTTGTCATCTCGCGTGTAGTGACCGTCCCAGGGGTAAGTTCGTCGATCGGTGATCAGCTCCGCATAGCTATTGCCAATCAAGCCCAACGCTGCGAATTCCCATTCGGCTTCTGTGGGCAGACGATAGGCTGGTTGAAACAGACCATCTTCGAATTTGACACCTCTATACCCCGAAGAATTTGGTCGGTAATCGGTCAGGCCCTCAGCCACTGGCTCTCCTTGGTATTGACCGTTCAAATATGCGGACGTTGTGAAGTGGTCTTCATCCATCTGGCCGTCTGGATTGTGTGCAATCAAGCCTTCGCGCACAAGGAGTTGCTCATTGACTCGATCCGTTCTCCATTTGCAGAAGTTGTTTGCTTGATTCCAAGAAACCCCAACGACGGGGTAGTCTCGATACGCTGGATGACGCAAATAATAGTCAACGTAGGGCTCGTTAAAACTGAGTTTTTCACGCCAGACGAGGGTGTCGGGGAGCGCGCGGTCTACCACCTCAGGGTAGGAGCTGCCATAAACACGCTCGAGCCAAAAGATGTATTCGAGCCAAAATGAATTCGTCACTTCCGTTTCGTCCATGTAGAATGAAGGCACTGTTACACGGCGGGGAATATTGTCCCAATCCATGGTCAGGTCCTCTTCAACTTGCCCCATCGTGAATGTACCGCCTTCAATGAATACCAGCCCAGGAGCGGTTTCTTGCGAGAAAAATGGTTGGCGTTCGAAGCCTCCATTTTGGGTTGTGTTGTAGGCCCAGCCCGTTGCTCCAGATCGTTCTCCAGAACATCCTGAAATGAGCGCTGCCAATGCGATGAGCGTGAAAGTCGATAGCCTCCAGTTCATGTTGTTGTTGATTTCAATGGGTTTCATACAGATTGTGGGGTGTAGCACTGCCGGGTCAGCAGTGTGCAGGTTCTATTTAACTAGAAAGACGGGCAGTTTATTGTTCTGAACTTTGAGCGTTTTCCACGGCAATCAAACTGAATTGTCATGCTCACTTCGTGCGCTCCTCCTGTTGCTGGAGTGAGTTGAGAGATTGTCAGGTCATAGCTGTATCCAAACTGAACAACGTCAGTCTTGATGCCGAGTGTTATGATGAATGCGTCTTTGTATTCGGTAAACATGATGCCACGGTACCAAATCCCACCAACCAACGGTCCTTTATTCACGTAAAGTCCAACGTTCATCTGTTGCATCTCACCCTGCCTTCGGTAAAAAATGTTTGGTGAAATCGTACTTTCAACGCCAGTCACTGATCGTTGAAGTGGCAATGTGGCCCCGGCGTGTACCGTGTATTTCATGGGAAGTCGGCTCAATCCCACTACGAGGGATTCGTTTGGCTCATTCAAGTGGTGAACAGCCATGCCGAAGTAATATTTGTCGGTGAACGCTAAGAGGCCAGTGCTGAAGTCAACGGCTTGAACCATGCCACCACGTGGCTTGTCTTGTGTTTCATAAATGAAGCCTCGACGCGGGTCAATCATGTCACCGAAATTGAGGTTGTTCCAATCGAGAGCTTTCTGCATGTAGGTAACCTGCATAGCAGCTTTGATGGAGAGCTTTCGAGTGACTGCCTGCTGATAACTGTAAATGCCGCTTGCGGTGGTTGTGCTGAGCGTACCTCTGCCAGCTTGATCATTCATTACGATGAATCCAAGACCTCCCGAGAGTGTCTCCACATGCTGATCGTAGGCTGCTGCGGTGGTGACAAAAGAGCCACTCATCGCCGGCCATTGGTTGCGGTATGACATGGTCATACGTGGGCAGCGCGCTGTTCCGGCAAATGCAGGGTTGAGGTAAAGCGGATTGGCAAAGTATTGAGTAAACTCAGGGTCTTGCGCCTGGGCTGTGTCAGAGCCGAGTGTCACAAAAAAGAATGCCAAAAGAATGGCTATTGCAGGTATTGTCAGGAGTTGCTTCATGTAGTGGAGGCCCTATGAATTTACAAGAATAAGAAAAAAACAAATGCAGACGGTGTTTTGTTGTCTTACCAGAAAACGAAATCACAGCATACTATTCATGTTTAACGAGCGTTTTGGCCATTGCGTTGCATTTAATTTTTAATAGACCTTTGCGGGACGCGAGAAACGATTGGCATATGAACAGCATCCAGATGATTGACTCGAAATTTAACAGGCTCCGCATTCTCTTTGCAGAAAGAGAGATTCGAAGTGCCGCATTGTTCTTTTTTCTGGTCATTTCGTTGGCTACTGTCGCACAGTTCGAAGGGAGTTCGCTCACTCGTGAAGGTCGCTTTGACGTGGATTGGTTGTCCAGTGAGGACTCCTTAGTACCAGTTGGGCAGTTTGCTCCGGTCGATGGGTTTTGGCTGGATGAAATTCCTTGGGGTGTTTTTGAATTGGAATTGCCCGCTCATTGGAGAAACGCTCAAGATCTGGTGACGCAACCGGAGTGGGCAGCCATCGACGCCGAGGACCTTACTGAGCGCCAACGCAGTTTGCTTGAATTCGAAAAAACGCACGGAGATTTAAATTGGAGGTTCTCCGTTGTCGAGGGCGCTTTGATCGGTCAAATTCAAACGCCGCTTTTGCGTTATGATGCAGCGAGGGAACAGTTTGAAAAATTGGAGCAATTCCAGTTCGCCCTCGGGGCATTGGAGACTGCAGGCGCTGCAGTGAATCAAATGCAGTACCAACGAACACGAAATTGGCCGCTCACGAGTCCTCTAAACGTTGGTAATTTCATTCGCATTTCCGTGCCATCTGATGGCGTTTACCGCATCGACAAGGATTGGGTCCTGTCTGCGGGTTTTGATCCGGATACACTGGATCCTCGAAAGTTGAAGCTTTACGGAAATGGCGGGAGGATGTTGCCGACGGATAATGCAGAGGCTCGGCCTCTCGGTCTCATGCCTGTCGCAGTAAACTTTGAAGGGGAAGAAGACGGAACCTGGGACGCTGATGATGCCCTTTATTTTTGGGGTGAAGGTCCGGATGATTGGAAGCCGGAGGGCGCTGTTTCGAGTTGGGCACATCGCAACAATGATTATAACCTGAAGGCGACCTATTTCCTGCAGCTCGACGGAGCAGAGCTTGGAGAATCATTTCGCATTGAAAATCAACTTCCATTTGCTTTAGAATCGGACACGTTGATTACGACATACTGGTCTCAGCAATTTCATGAATTGGAGCTGGAAAGTGTCAACCGCTCAGGGCGGGAATGGTTCGGAGAATCGTTTGGCATTGTGCCTTCACGAACGTTCCCTTTCAGCGTGCCATATGCCACAGAAAAACCCGGAAGGATGGAATTTCGAGTGGCTGCGCAGTCCATGGGAGCGAGCAGCTCTTTTTCATTGAATGCGGGTGAGGTCAGTGCCAGTGCGTCACCCTCATATACGAGCCAAACTTCTACGAGCAACGTAGCCAACTTAGCATCGGGTTCTCAAACAGGGGTCTTGACTTCCGGTTCCGGTTTGAATGCTCGAATCGATGTTGATGTGGATTTTGCTGCGGCTGTTCCGGGAGCCCTGGGTTGGTTGGACTACATCCGGATTGTGCAAGAATGCGACCTGAACATGGCGAGTCCTCAATTGAGCTTTTATGCGGACCAGGACCCCTCGCAAGAGCTCGGTGAATATCGTTTGACGCAGCCCATTGGCTTGAAAGCTGTTTGGGATATAACCGATGGCAATCAACCTGTGCGGATGGTTTTGAATCAGACGGAATCGTTCAGCACTTGGAAGTCTTCCCTGGATACAACCCGGCGTTTTGTAGCATTCTCAAACTATGGTATTTCCGAACCTACATACAATGGACGAGTCGATAACGTCGACCTGCATCAATATGAGCGTGCGGATCTTGTTATTGTGACGCGAACGCAATACATGGAGGCAGCACAACGGTTGGCAACCATTCATGCCGATGAAGGCCTTGGAGTCTTGGTCGTCAGTCAGAGGAGTGTCTTTGACGAATTTTCGAGTGGAAACGTAGATCCAACCGCGATTAAAATGTTCATGATGATGTTGCGGGATCGAGCGTTGCAAGGCGGCTGGGAACCACCGCGATATCTTCAGTTGTTCGGGGATGGAACTTTCGCTAATCGCTCAGATTTGATGGCAACCCCTTTCATTGTCACTTACCAAAGCGAAAATTCCATCAGCCCGACATCCAGCTATGTCAGTGATGATTATTTTGGCTTTCTGGAGGATCAGTACGGTGAGGGCATTGGTGATAAAATGGCTCTTGGTGTTGGTCGAATTGCCTGTTCCTCCTTGGATGAGGCCAACGCCATGGTGGACAAAATCGAGGCCTACCTCGAGCACCCGAGCGCTGAGGCCTCAGCTTCAGGTTGTGCAGACGGAGCAGAAGGCGATGATGGACGGTGGCGAAATCGAATTTGTTTTGTCTCCGATGACATGGATGGCAATGGCGGGCCAACGGAGATTGAACACATGCAGAATTCAGATGAGCATGCCGATAAGTTGGCAGAGAATCATTCGGAATACGACGTGGTTAAAATTTACCTTGACGCATACCCCCAAGAGAGCACGCCGGGAGGAGAACGTTACCCGGATGCACAGGACGCCATTGATCGGCAAGTTCAAGACGGAGCCCTCATCATGAACTACATAGGACACGGTGGGGAGAAGGGGTGGTCACACGAGCGCGTATTGAATACCACAACCATTCAGAATTGGTCGAATCTCCAACGGATGCCACTGTTCATGACGGCTACGTGCGAGCTCGCGAGATACGATGATCCTGAAGTGGATTCAGCAGGTGAAATGATGGTCATGAATCCGGACGGTGGCGCGATTGCCATGCTGACGACGACACGCGTCGTCTTTAGTGGATCAAATCAGCAGTTGAATCGCGCTTTTTATGATGTCGCTCTGTTTGATACAGCTGCTACGGCATTGCGTTTGGGCGACATCGCAAGAGCAACTAAAAATGATCCGCAGGTTTCGAATAGCTCGAATAAGCGGAATTTTACGTTGCTGGGTGATGTGGCCTTGAAGTTGAATTATCCGGAACATTCAGTTCAGCTAACTTCTGTTCCAGATACAATGAAGGCACTCGATCAGGCGAGTGTCGCTGGCTTTGTCGCCGATGAATCCGGAGCACTTCTCAATGATTTCTCGGGTATTGTGCATGTCAAAGTTTTCGATAAGCCTTCGCAAATAACGAGCCTAAACAACGATGGCGCTCCGAATTCTCATGCTTTTGAAGTCCATCGCAATGTGCTTTTTAGTGGAGTGGCTAGTGTTGAAAATGGTCAATTCACCTTTGACTTTGTTGTGCCGCGTGACATCGATTACAGCTTGGGTCAGGGTCGAATTAGCGCCTACGCGGTTTCGGATTCATCAGATGCGCACGGGGCGACAAATGATTTTGTGATTGGAGGCGTTTCCGAGGATTTCGAGGAAGATCTTGATCCCCCGCTGGTGGAGCTCTTCATCAACGACACACTTTTCGAGAATGGAGGGCTCACTGATGATAAACCTGTGTTGATTGCACGCTTGTTTGACGCGGGCGGAATCAACTCATCTGGCGTTGGTATTGGTCATGATATCAGAATGATTCTGGACGAGGAGTCGAGCCAAAGTGTGGTGTTGAACGATTTCTACACGAGTGACCTCAATACGTATCAAGGAGGGACGGTTCGGTACGCTTTTTCTGACCTTGAGGATGGGCCACATTCCATAAATCTCACGGCGTGGGACGTCTTCAATAATAAAGGGACGGGCTCCGTTGATTTTGTTGTGGCGTCTAATCTTGAGGCTGCGATCGGAGAGGTTTTGGCCTTTCCAAATCCATCTTCAGCGGGATTTCAATTTTCGATAGAACACAACCAGGTGTGCCAAGAAGGCCTTATGACATTGGAAGTCTTTTCAAGCGATGGACGTCTCGTTCATTCCACACAATTTCCCTGGCATGTAGAAGGTTTCCAAAACAACGATATTCGCTGGGATGCCCTCGATCAGTCCACAGGTAGCCGGGTTTCAAGCGGGGTTTATCTTTTTCGGATGAGCTTGCGAGCAGAAAATGGCTCAGTTGTACAATATGCAGATCAGATTGTCGTTCTGCGTCCGTGACGGATGCAATGTTTCATCTTAACTTGCGGCGTCTGACAAACAAAAAGTGATTTCAATATGAATGCTCGACGAATACTCGCGTTTGCGATTTTCTCATTGGCTTTTTCCAATGCACACAGCCAGCTGACTCCAGGCCAAGGAGCTCAACTCGTGCAGCTTAACACCATTACAACAGCGGTACCATTCCTAATGATAGGTCCAGATTCTCGCTCTGGAGCATTGGGTGACGCTGGGGTTGCTTTGTCACCCGATGCAAACAGTCTTCATTGGAATCCGGCGAAAATGGCTTTCGCATCCAACGATGTGGAGTTCAGCCTGGCCTACGCTCCATGGTTGCGCGCTCTGGTGGATGATATGAATCTTGCATACTTATCCGGAGTGAAGCGCATCAATAAGCGCCAAGCTTGGGGAGCGGCCTTGCGTTATTTCAGCCTTGGAAACATCACATTCACGGATGAAACGGGAACGACAATCCGTGACTTTCAACCAGCTGAATTCAGTCTCGATGTGGGTTACAGTCAAAAGTTGAGCGACCGATTCAGCGGAGGTATCGCGGGCCGATTTATCAATTCGAATCTCACGGGAGGCACGAATGTTCTTGGGGCAAACTCAAAGCCGGGGCGTTCAGTAGCCGTTGATATTAGTGCGTTCTACACCAACCCTTCCGCCAAAGTAGCTGGCCGAGACGCAGAAGTCAACTGGGGTCTGTGCATTTCCAATATTGGGGCGAAGATGAGTTACTCGGAATCAGCAGAGCGCGATTTCATTCCCACCAATCTGAAAACGGGTGCAGCCTTGAAACTTAATCTTGATGAGTTTAACAGCTTGACCTTCACAGCCGACATCAATAAGTTGTTGGTTCCAACCACCCCGATTTATGACCAAGAGAGTGGAAACGTAATCGTCAGCGGTTTCAATCCTGATGTGGGTGTGGCCACCGGCATGATCCAGAGCTTTTACGACGCTCCTGGGGTTGTTAATTTCAATGATGACGGTACCTATACCATCGAAGAAGGCAGCATCTTCAGAGAGGAGATGCGAGAGTTGAACATTGGGGGTGGCGTGGAATATCTCTTCAACGACGCCTTTGCCTTTCGCACAGGATTCTTCAATGAGCACTATTCCAAGGGAGCAAGGCAATTCATTACGTTAGGGGCTGGCATCAAATACACGGTGTTTACGGTCGACTTGAGTTATTTGATCTCAACGCGACAGCAAAACCCTTTGGCGAATACGCTTCGCTTCACGTTGCGTCTCCAGTTCTCTGATCTCGCTCAAAACAGCGGGGAAGAAAATTGAAGACCATGCCGTTTCGAATCGGTTATGGTTACGATGTACACCAGTTGGCTCCTGGTGAAGAGTTCTGGTTGGGCGGAATCCGAATAGAGCACTCGCATGGAGCTGTTGGTCACAGCGATGCCGATGTTTTGTTGCATGTGATTTGTGACGCGCTGCTTGGAGCATTAGCGCTAAGAGATATCGGTTTTCACTTCCCAGATACGGACCCTCAGTACAAAGGGGTGGACTCAAAAAAGTTGCTGCAACATACTTATGACCTCATTACCGAGGCTGGTTGGGAGTTGGGAAATGTGGATAGCACGATTTGCCTGCAAGCACCCAAGATTTCTCCGCACGTAGATGACATGAGGCGTTGCATTTCCGGCTTGCTCGGTGTAGAACTGGATCAAGTGAGTGTCAAAGCAACCACGACTGAAAAGCTAGGGTTCGTGGGAACCAAAGAGGGCATTAGCGCTCACGCAGTAGTCTTGCTTCAAAGGCCGGCTTAATCCGCAGGACCATACCGAGTCGTTCAGTTACCGCTTTGGCTTTCGAAGTGTCCGGGTTGGCTGTCCCCGTCGAAGTGAACCTTGATGACCGCCGTATCTCTCAACAAATCCACCTTCCCGATTTCGATTCGAACGATTTGGACTCCGGTGCGCTTTTCGAGATCGGCAATCAATTCTTGTCTACGCCCTTCACTGAGCAGATCCACTCGGTCGTAGATGACGACCTTGGTCGCCATGTGCTTGATGGCCCAAAGTCGATCGAGAACGAGCGTCAGGCCCCATACCAGCACGTTTGCTGCAGAAATCAGCACGATTCCATTGGATTGCGGCGCCAAGGCGTTGAGCACGGCGAGCGCGATGACAATGAATAAGTAAGTCATCTCCCTTATCGGAATGGCATCTGTGCGATACCGGATGATACCGAAAATAGCAAATAAGCCAAGGGCAAAGGCCAGATCAATCTCAACCTCGACGAGGAGGTTACACAGTAAGAAAACCGCAGAGGATACTAAGAGAAACGTAAAGACAAAGTCACGCCGTTTTGAGACATGATGGTAAATCCCCAAGACCAAAATTAGGCTTGAGACGAGGTTGCCGGCAAACGACAGCAAAAGTTGGATGACTTCTTCAGACATGGGTTAATTTTCTTGCTTCAGGTGTTCGATGCGCTTCATTGCGCTTCGGTAGACTCTTGACTCCAGGTTTCGATTCAAAAGTAGTGTTCCTACGATGTATTTCGACAGACTCGTTTTGCGGCCCAATGGCGGCGTGCTAAATCGGAAACTGCGCAGGGCTTTGAGCATTGGCGAAAACCGATTGATTCGTTCTTGCTTTACTTCCATGATGGCCATGGATCCGAGTCCTTCGGTTTTGTCTCCTTGAAAGAAGGTGAGGTCGGTATCGATTGTAATGCGCTCATTCAATGCTGTTGACACCAACGTTAGTCGCTTGAATGTGCTTCGCATTTGAAGCAAACGCCCTTCCCTGTATCCATAATGCTCATTCAGAAAGCGGGTTTCGGTATCGGTCAGCGGAGCATTCCAAGCAGCTTCTTCGGATCGCGGAATCCGAGCCTTGACCGTTCTCCCGTGCACTGTTTTTCTCTTGACCTCTAAAAATGAGAGGCCATTGGACCCATAACTGCGAATGCGAGCCTTGTACCTTGCTTTTCGACCTCTTACGTGCTGATTGAATGACTCAAGATGGGGG
Source organism: uncultured Flavobacteriales bacterium (assembly GCA_965661575.1). Classification (GTDB taxonomy): domain Bacteria; phylum Bacteroidota; class Bacteroidia; order Flavobacteriales_D; family Sanyastnellaceae; genus UA16. The sequence goes on from CBFIEJ010000011.1 coordinate 17,343, forward strand.
GTGTCAATGAAATGATTCGAATAAGTGGTGACTCTCTCTCCCGCCACTTCGAGGATTTGGTAATCGTTTTCGCAACGACTCAAAAGCTCTGGAATCCAGTCTTTTAATACGAGGTATTTTTGATCTAGCCTGCTCATGAGGTCGGCGTCGCCAATCTCATGAAGGCCGATGGGTTCGAGGCGATCGATGTTTTCTTGCAGGGTCACGGAGCTCTAAAATTAATCATAATTTAATCAATGCATAAGGTTGCCAACAGCTCATTTTTTTTATAGCCGCAAACGCGGCTGTTGAGCGCTCGCATCTGCTTGTGTGTCCATGGGACACGATGGGGCGATTTTTGGATTGAAAGATGCTGCCATTTTCAGGAACATCCATTTGCCAAGGCTATATTTGTAACCTCAAGTAGAATTGAAAATGGCGACCAGTGCACCCACTCGTAAACCGACAACCTCGGTTTCATCGAAGTCTGCTGCGAAAAAAGCGGGCAAAAAATCAGCTGCGGCAGCTGCAAAAATGCCACATTCCAAAGCTGTTTATCAGCGTTGGTTTCGTGACATGTACCTCATGCGGAAGTTTGAGGAGCGATGCGGTCAGCTTTATATCCAACAAAAATTCGGTGGTTTTTGCCACCTGTACATTGGACAAGAAGCGGTCCTCGCAGGGATCTCTGAAGCCATTCGTCCAACGGATCGAATGGTTACGGCCTATCGCGATCATGCGCATCCTTTGGTTTTGGGCACAGATCCGAAGCATGTGATGGCAGAACTATACGGCCGCACGACCGGAACGAGCAAAGGAAAAGGCGGTTCAATGCACATGTTTGATAAAGAGCGCAATCTTTTTGGTGGTCATGGAATCGTAGGCGGTCAGATTGGCTTAGGGGCAGGAATCGCATTTGCTGACAAGTACCGGAAGGAGGATCACGTCACGTTGTGTTTCTTTGGAGATGGTGCGGCACGTCAAGGCATCTTGCATGAGACGTTTAACATGGCAATGACTTGGAAGCTACCGGTGATTTTCATCGTAGAAAACAACAAGTATGCGATGGGTACTTCTGTAGAGCGTACCTCAAACGTCACAGATTTGGAAACGATGGGTGCGAGCTATCGAATGCCATCGGCAACGGTAGACGGGATGAGTCCAGAGGCTGTCTGCGATGCTATCGCAGTGGCCGCAGAGCGAGGAAGAAAAGGAGAAGGGCCGACATTGCTCGATATTCAAACCTATCGCTTCAAAGGTCATTCGATGTCGGATCCTCAGAAGTACCGAACCAAGGACGAATTGCACGAATACCAGGGAAAGGATCCTATTGATTACGTGCGAAACGTGCTGATCGCTCAGAACTGGAACACGGAAGAAGAAATTAAGGCGGTCGAGAAAGAAGTGAAAGCAGAAGTGGAAGCTGCAATTGAATTCGCAGAGAACAGCCCTTATCCTGAGGCGCGTGAGCTCTATGAAGATGTTTATATGACGGAGGATTATCCGTTTGTCAAGGATTGATATATAACCAACACGAAATCATATGGCTGAGATCATTCGCATGCCGAAGTTGAGCGACACCATGACCGAAGGGGTGGTGGCGACGTGGCTTAAGAAAGTGGGGGAAGAGGTTGAAAACGGTGAGCTTCTTGCTGAAATCGAAACCGATAAGGCAACAATGGAATTTGAGTCTTTTTACGACGGCGTGCTTCTGCACATCGGAGTAGAGGAGGGAAGCACTGCGCCTGTGGATAGTCTGCTGTGCATCCTAGGCGATGCAGGGGAAGATGTCTCAGAGTTAATCAAACAAGCTGAAACGTCAGTCCCTGAGGAAGCGATTGAAGCTCCAGCTCCAGCTCCGGCTCCGGCTCCGGCTCCGGCTTCTGCTCCCGCCCCTGTGCCTGCCCTTGCGCAGACAGCTGTTGCTCCGGCTCCAGCTCCAGTTCCGGTCGCTTCGTCATCCGGTCGGTTGAAAGTTTCGCCACTTGCCAAGAAACTAGCGGAAGAACGCGGACTGAGTGTCGCGCAAATTCCTGGTTCGGGTGAAGGTGGACGCGTCATAAAGCGCGACGTGGAGGCTTTCCAGACGGGAGCAGCTGCTATGGCAACTCCTGGTGTCGAGCGATTTACTGAAGTTGGCATCAGTCAAATGCGCAAAACCATTGCGCGTCGATTGGCTGAAAGCAAATTCACAGCACCTCATTTCTATTTGACGGTGAGCATCGATATGGACGCCGCTATGGAAACGCGCAAAAGCATCAATGATGCAGGCGAAGTGCGGGTTAGCTTTAACGATATGGTGGTCAAAGCTGCTGCATTGGCGTTGAAAAAGCATCCGGTGGTCAATAGCAGTTGGTTGGGAGACCGCATTCGGTTCAACGAACATGTTCACATTGGTGTTGCTGTATCGGTGGAAGAAGGTCTTCTGGTTCCCGTGGTGCGCCACGCTGATGGAAAGCGTCTGTCGCAAATCGGAACTGAGGTTCGAGATTTTGCGGGTAAGGCTCGAGACAAGAAACTTCAGCCGAGCGATTGGGAAGGCAACACGTTTACCATTTCCAACCTTGGTATGTTTGGCATCGATGAATTCACAGCCATCATCAATGCGCCGGACTCATGCATTCTCGCTGTTGGAGGCATCAACGCCGTTCCTGTTGTGAAGAATGGCGCGGTTGTTCCGGGCAATGTGATGAAGGTGACGTTAAGTTGCGACCACCGATCAGTTGACGGTGCGTCTGGTGCAGCCTTCTTGAATGATTTTAAGGAATTGCTGGAAAATCCGGTTCGGATGTTATCGAACGGTTATTAAGTCCAGAAACGAATAAAGTAAAGCCGAGTCCTTCCGAGGGTTCGGCTTTTTTGTGCTTCATCGTTTCAATGGGTTTGCATTCTAAACCTTACCTGCCGACCTTCGAGCTACGACGGTTTCGCCGTGTTCACAGCAATGCACCAACTCCAAACAGATACACCTGTTGAATTCATCAAAGGCATTGGCCCGAAGCGAGCCGAATGGCTAAAATCTGAATTGGGAATCTACGAAGCGGGTGATCTGCTTGAGTATTTGCCTTTTCGGTACGAGGATCGTACCGATTTTGTTGAGATTAAGGACATTGCTTCTGATGCCATTGCCGTGCAGATGAAAGGCGTCATTACGGAGGTGAAACAGATCCCTGGCAAGCGAGGATCTCGTTTGGTTGCAACGTTCAAAGATCACTCAGGATCTGTAATGGATTTGGTTTGGTTCAAAGGAGCCAAGTGGATGGCCGCTCAAATCCCAGCATTGCAAAAAGTCGTTGTTTTTGGAAAGCCAGCGAAATATCAGAGCAGGTGGAACATGCCGCATCCTGAGATTGAATTGGAGGACGCTTTTGAACGCCGCAATGGAAGGGGGCTACAACCTGTTTATCGAACCACAGAAAAACTAACGAATCGGGGGCTATCCTCTGCGGGCATAGCGAAGGTCATCCGACTTCTTCTCGCAAGTCCGGAATTGACATTGCCCGAGTCCATGCCAGTTTTTTTATTGGAGGAGTTGAAGATGCCGCATAAAGCTGAAGCAATGCGCATGGTTCACGCTCCTCGAGATCATGCCGAAGCTGAATCAGCTAGAAATCGTCTGAAATTCGAGGAATTACTGCTTCTTCAACTGAAGTTGCTGATGCAAAAAAGAGAACAAACGCAGGATATGCCAGGGGTGCGTTTTGAGCAGGTTGGAGCTTTATTCAATGATTTTTACACCAGTCATCTAGGATTTGAGTTGACGGGCGCTCAGAAGCGAGTGATGCGTGAGATACGTTCAGACCTCAATACCGGTTGGCATATGAATCGCTTGCTTCAAGGGGACGTAGGAAGTGGCAAGACCATGGTCGCACTGCTAACCGCTCTACTTGCAATTGACAACGGTTACCAGGCCTGTGTAATGGCTCCGACAGAAATCTTGGCGAATCAACATCTTGAGTCTTTTCGTGAGGCGCTAGGCTCTCTTCCCATTCGCATAGAATTGCTCACGGGTTCAGTCAAAAAAGCAGCTCGTCGCCCTATTCTGGAAGGACTGAAAACGGGTGAAGTGCATTTGTTGATTGGTACGCACGCCCTCATAGAGCCGGGTGTTGAGTTTTATAGATTGGGATTGGCGGTGATTGATGAGCAGCATCGTTTTGGAGTTGCGCAGCGGAGTAAATTGTGGGCCAAGGCTTCGCCGGCACCTCATGTGCTCGTGATGACGGCGACTCCCATTCCAAGAACCTTGGCCATGACAGCATACGGTGATTTGGATGTCAGTGTCATTGATGAAATGCCTCCGGGTAGAAAATCCATAAAGACGGTGCATCGCACCGATAGTGCTCGCTTATCGGTTTTTCAATTCATTGAGGAGGAAGTGGCACGTGGTAGGCAGATTTACGTCGTTTATCCATTGATTGAAGAAAGTTCGAGCATGGACTACAAGGATTTGATGGATGGATACGAAAGTCTGTCGCGCCGTTTTCCGCTCCCTGAATTTCGAATCGGAATTGTCCATGGTCGCATGAAGCCAGAGGATAAGGACATCGAGATGGAACGATTTTCAAATGGAACTTCGCAGATTTTGGTCGCTACAACGGTCATCGAAGTGGGTGTAAATGTGCCGAATGCGAGTGTGATGGTCATTGAAAGTTCGGAACGTTTTGGTCTCGCACAATTGCACCAATTACGCGGTCGAGTTGGTCGTGGCGGTGAGCAGAGTTATTGCGTGCTGATGACAGGAGAGGAATTGTCGAAGGAAGCACGTCGCCGGCTGGAAACCATGTGCAGAACCAACGATGGGTTTGAGCTTGCCGAGGTAGACATGGAGCTGCGAGGACCCGGCGATTTAATGGGTACACAACAGTCGGGGATTCCCGATTTAAAAATGGCGGATTTGATGCGTGACCGCGAGATTCTGACGACTGCACGGTACATCGGGAATCGGATTTTGGAGGAGGACGGTGATTTGAGCAAGCCAGAACACGCTATCCTCAAAGCAGCGTTAATACGTGCTCGAAAAGGCCGTACGAACTGGAGCAGAATCTCCTGAACTTCACGCCATGTCTCATCGTCGAATTTGGGCTGCATTTATCGTCACTTTGGCAAGCTGTTTGAGCGTGTGGTGGATACTGGATCGCAGGGTAGAGGAGAGGCAGTTGTTGGATCCAGGTGCGTTTGCTTCGGATCGATTCAATCGCTGGGAATTTCCGGCAACCCCGCCTCCCGGTGTTTCATTTGACCGAGACATTGCCTCCTCGGTTTATCTCTTTGCCTCTTCAGCAGACACAGCGGATTTCATTTGGTTTACTCCGTTTCAGCCAAAGCAAGTCCCCGTGAAATTTGCGACAAAACCTTGGGGCGGTGGTTGGTTGATCGGAATCAATTTGGGTGGTTGGGAAGAGGCTCCAGGTGAAATGGCGGCGCGATGGGCGCCTCGGACACCGGGTCGTAATTTTCTTTTTCGCCTGCCGAACGGTGAGATAGAATCCTTGCATCAGTTAGATGACGAACAAGCTATGGCGATGAGTACGTCTTGGATCGCCAACTCGACCGCTCCCATCGCTCCGCTCTCGGCATTTTGGGTGCAATGGTATCTAAACCTGACCAAAGTGTCCGACAGTCCATGGCGAGAAGTTCGTGTTGGGGCTTCCTCAGGAGGTTTGAAAGGCACCCAATATGATTCGCTCATGCCGCTGAGTGATGGAAGTTGGATCACAGCCGTGGCTTCGGATGGCCGGTCCATTGCAGCCGTGGAAATGTCCGACTCAGCAGGGGCAATAGCTTTAAATGGGCAATGGAGGGAAGGTGTGATGCTCGTTTCTTCGGACACAGCCCCTATCGACTGGAGCACGTTGGGATGGCCGGACAGTGCTGCGGTTTTGGGAGGTGCGCCAGTCATCGATGCGGATTTTGGTTCGTGGGAACAAGGCTTCGAAAAATGGGGTGTTTACGCCGGTGACCAACGGGTGGTTTGGCGTACTCAAACAAAGAAATCACCCTCGAACTTTAGTGCTAATTCGTCAGTTGCTGAGAGGGTCTCCGTGGATCCAGCTGTTCAGCCACGGGGCTCGACTTCAACAGGATTGGATTTCAAGATTGATCGTGATCGAAACCTTGGTGTATTGAGAAATCATCGAACGAACGCTGAGATGGACTTGGTTTGGGAACCTAGAGAGGTTGTTGCTCAAGATTCTGAGGGCAAAAGAATTTGGAGTTTGGAGCTGAATACCGATGATCGACCCAAAGTATGGGAAGTTGATTTGTACCGCAATCGAAAATATCAGGCCGTAGTTTTCGCTGAAAAGGAGGTGCACGTCATCGATGTTTTGGGACGTTCAGTAAGAGGGTTTCCAAAGCGTTGGTCCCGCGGTTTTTCTGCTGTTGGGGTTTTGGATTACGATCGCAACCGCCAATATCGATTTTTGATGGCAGCGCCAAATGGTGAATTGTTCAATTTTCGTCGTGAGGGTGAACGCACGCCGGGTTGGAATTTTAAGCCTCAGTCGGAGCGCTATATCACGTCAATTGCGCATGTTCGGGTCGGCAATAAGGATTACATTTTTGCCGGTCAAGACGACAATTCAGTCCGTTTTCTGAAACGTTCGGGTGAAGATCGCTTCAGTGCGCCCTTGAAGTTTCCTTCAGGTCAAGAACCTGTTTTTCGGCTTGGGGCCACTATCGAAACTTCTGCTGTGCTGTTTTTCGATGGAGCAGGAGTGATACAGGAGCGAATCATCGGCAGCAATCAGCCGACGGGAATGAATGGCTTGACCCGGGGTCTTTCTGTGGAAGTGGAGGATCGAACAGGAGATGGAATTCCTGAAGTGGTGGTGCAGACCAGCACCGGCGAAGAAATTTGGGGCGCCAACAATGAGCGCATCAACCTTTGAAAATTTCGCTCAGTCGGTCAATATGGATCGGCTGATTACAATTTTCTGAACCTCACTTGTGCCCTCATATATCTGGGTGATTTTCGCGTCGCGCATCAATCGTTCCACGTGGTATTCCTTGACGAATCCATATCCGCCATGTATTTGCACTGCTTCGACCGTTTGCTTCATTGCAACGTCTGAGGCGTAAAGCTTGGCCATGCTTGAGGCGAGGTCATAATCTTCACCTGCGTCTTTCAAAGCAGCCGCTTTCCAGACGAGCAGCCGCGAGGCTTCTATTTGAGTCGCCATATCCGCCAACTTAAAAGCGATGGCTTGATGCTTGTGGATCGGTTTCCCAAACGCCTCGCGCTCTTTCGAATACGCCAATGCCAATTCCAAAGCGCCGGATGCAATCCCTAGGGCTTGAGCAGCAATCCCGATGCGGCCTCCTGAGAGGGTTTTCATGGCGAATTTGAAGCCAAATCCGTCGGGTCCGATGCGATTTTCTTTGGGTACTTTGACATCTTGGAACATCAAAGTATGGGTGTCTGAACCTCGAATGCCCATTTTGTCCTCTTTTGCTCCGATGATGAATCCAGGCATGTCACGTTCAACAATCAGCGCGTTGATTCCCCGGTGTCCCTTGTCTGCATCAGTCTGAGCAATGACAAGATAAGTGCTCGCAGAATTGCCATTCGTGATCCAATTCTTCGTTCCGTTGAGCAAATAGTGATCACCACAATCAATGGCCGTTGTGGCTTGAGAGGTCGCGTCAGATCCGGCCTCTGGTTCACTCAAGCAGAAGGCTCCGATTTTTTCTCCCATCGCTAAAGGGCGAAGGTATTTTTGTTTTTGCTCCTCGGTTCCATACTCCTGTAGGCCATAACAAACGAGTGAATTGTTGACGCTCACACATACGCTCACAGACGCATCTACTTTGCTGAGCTCCTCCATAGCCAACACGTAGCTCATGGTGTCCATTCCACTTCCTCCGTACTGCTCATCGACCATCATTCCCATGAAACCCAAGGCGCCGAGCTCTTTGATTTCTTCGGTTGCAAAACGCTGTTCATTGTCCCGCTCGATGATGCTGGGCTTCAATGTTTGCTGGGCAAAATCGCGTGCTGCGTCTCGCACTGCGATTTGTTCTTCCGTGAGTTCGAGGTTCATTTCCTAGCTGCTTTCGGATTCATCTTTCTATTTGGAGAAATTGCTCCATCTTTCGATGGCAAAGATAGGGCGTTCTGGATGGCTCGTTAAGAATTGAATTTCAGCAATATGGCGATTGAAAATGCAAATCAGGAATTCGTGGTTTTGGGGATGATGTCCGGTACATCGCTCGACGGATTGGATTTAACGGTATCCCATTTCATTCAAAATGCGGACTCAGGGAATTGGAGTGGTCGCATAGAATCGTTTTGGACCGTTCCGATTCCTGAAGAATGGAAAGTGAGAATCACAGCATTGACCGAAGGTTCCGCTGTGGAATGGCACAAGGCCTCAGTGGATTGGTCAGAGTGGTGTGCTGGACAGATCAAGGCGTTTGTGAATTTTGACCCCATTGATTTGATTGTTTTCTCAGGACAAACGGTATTTCATCGTCCAGAATCTGGATGGACGGGCCAGCTGGGGCATGGCGCTGCGCTGCATGCAGCGATTGACTGTCAGGTTCCCATAGTTTCTGACCTCCGCAGTTTAGACGTTTCACTCGGTGGGCAGGGGGCGCCGTTGGTTCCTGTCGCCGACGCGTTACTTTACCCGGAATATGAAGCTTGCTTGAACTTGGGCGGTTTTGCAAACATCAGTTGTTCTCATCCAGAAGATGGTACTCGAATTGCTTGGGATATTGGGCCATGCAACCTTGTACTCAATCATTTGGCACTGCGAGCAGGTCGTGCATTTGACGAAAACGGCTGCATGGCAGCCACAGGTGAAGTCCATGCGGGATTATGGGGTCAGTGGATGTCGATGGCCTACCACGAGCGCGAGGCGCCGAAGAGCTTAGGTGCGGAATGGCTTGCGAGTGAATTTTGGCCGATTCTCAAGATCTTGGAGGAGTCGAAGTCCATTGAAACCAATGATTTGCTGGCTACGGCTACAGCTTACATTGCTTCTCAAATTCGCCTGGCCGCGTGCGGTAAAAAGACATTGATTACAGGAGGGGGAGCTCATAACTTGGAACTCCTGAAATTGCTCAGAGGAGTGCGTTCCGCTTTTGTTGTGGGCGATGAAATCTCGGTTGTTCTTCCTGCAGCAAATGTGATTGATGGCAAAGAGGCCCATGCCTTCGGGTTTTTGGGTCTTCTGCGTGCCTTGGGTCGGGACAATGTCTGGAACTCTGTCACTGGCGCTTCTAAGAATAACGCGGGGGGTGCCTTGTGGGGTTATTTTGACCAACGAGGGACATGAAGAGAGTATATTCGCACTCGCCAATAGCAATGCAATGAACATGAAAGAGATGCTCCAGGCTTATGAAAAGCGTAATCCAGAGATTGTTTTCGAATGGACGGATTCAGAAACTGATGCCCGTGGTTGGGTCGTGATCAACTCTCTTCGTGGAGGTGCCGCTGGAGGCGGAACACGGATGCATCCGCGTCTCGACAAGGGAGAAGTCGTTAGTTTGGCCAAAACCATGGAGATCAAATTCACGGTGAGCGGGCCGCAAATCGGCGGCGCCAAGTCTGGCATTGCTTTTGACCCCAATGATCCTCGCAAGGAAGGTGTTCTGCGACGCTGGTATGCGGCAGTCACTCCGCTGCTGAAGAGTTATTACGGAACAGGAGGTGACATGAACGTGGATGAAATCCACGAAGTCATTCCTATCACTGAAGATTGCGGTATTTGGCATCCACAAGAAGGTGTATTCAATGGACATTTTAAGGCGAAGACTACAGAAAAAGTCAAACGTATCGGCCACTTGAGACAGGGCGTTTCGCAAGTGGTTGAGGATGTGGAGTACATCCCGGAAGGTGCGGGAATGAGTAAATACCGGGTGGCGGATTTGATCACGGGTTACGGCGTTTCGGAGTCGGTTCGCCATTTTTATGGAACCTATGGCGGCGCGTTGGAAGGCAAACGAGTCATTGTCCAAGGTTGGGGCAACGTTGGAGCTGCAGCAGCTTTCTATCTTGCGCGGGCTGGGGCGCTGATCGTTGGAATCATCGATCGAGCCGGAGGGCTTTTAAGCCCTGAGGGGATGTCGATCGAGGAGGTTACAGAATTGTTTCAATCGAAAAAAGGGAACAGTTTGCATGCAGCTAGTTTGCTGACTTTTGAAGAAGTGAATGCGCAGATTTGGGACTTGAAAGCTGACGTTTTCTTACCATGTGCTGCCTCGCGACTCGTGAACCAAGACCAGCTTGATCGAATGATCACAGCAGGGGTGGAAGTGATTTCAAGTGGGGCCAACGTTCCTTTCGCAGATCAGGAGATTTTTTACGGTCCCATTGCTGAATCTGCTGATGTGCGCATTGCTGTCATTCCTGATTTCATCGCGAATTGCGGGATGGCTCGGGTCTTCGCCTACCTCATGAGCGATGCAAATGTCGACATGTCCGATCAAGGAATTTTCCAGGATACATCGGAGACCATCAAGCAAGCTTTGGAGGCCACCCACCGCGATCGTTCTGACAGGACGCTTTTGGCAGCAACGGCCTTTAAAATTGCTTTGGAGAAACGCCTGGACTAGTTCACAGTTTTTAGCCTCACCAAATTGCGGGAGGATACGGATGTTGTAATTTTCACTTCTGAAAGAATAGAACAATGGAGTTTATCGTCTTGGCTATTTTCGTTGTAGGCTACTTGTTTATCGCACTCGAGCATACTTTTCACATTGACAAGGCTGCAAGTGCACTGCTCACAGGTACCCTCTGTTGGGGGTTATTTGTGATCGGTGTTCACGAGGTTCCTGGACACCTCGCTGAAGATTTTGCGTCATTCCAGGCGCATTTTGCAGGGGATGCTTCTTTGGCCTTGCACACGTTTTTCGAGCATCGTTTGTTGCATCATATGGAAGACATTAGTTCTATTTTGTTCTTCTTGTTGGGTGCCATGACCATTGTTGAATTGGTCGATGCGCACGAGGGATTTGCTGTGATTACTGACCGCATCAAGACTTCCAATAAGGTCCGATTGCTGTGGATTCTGGCCGTTCTTACTTTCTTTTTCTCTGCTGTCCTTGATAACCTCACGACGTCGATTGTGATGGTCTCGCTTTTGCGGAAACTCATCGATGACAAAGAAACAAGGTGGATGTTTGCGGGTGTTGTGGTGATTGCTGCCAATGCTGGAGGTGCTTGGTCACCGATTGGAGACATTACAACGACCATGTTGTGGATTGGGAATCAGTTGACGGCAGATGTCATTGTAACCAATTTGATTGTCCCGTCGATTGCGTGTTTGTTGGTGCCGCTAGGCATTCTCTCTTTCACGATGAAAGGGGAGGTAAAGCGGCCAGAATCATCGCTACACAAGGTAGATCCAACATCACAAGGCGAGCGTAATCTGGTGTTTATCATGGGTGTTGCAGGATTGCTTTTTGTGCCCGTATTCAAGACCGTTACACACCTCCCTCCCTTCATGGGCATGATGCTTTCACTTGGAGTGATGTGGGTGATTACAGAAATCATTCACCGTTCAAAGAACCATGAGGATCGAAGTCAGCTTTCTGTCATTGGAGTTTTGCGCAAAATAGACGCTGCCTCCGTTTTGTTTTTTCTCGGTATTCTTTTGGCTGTCGCTTCATTGCAGGAAATTGGTCACCTCATTGACGCAGCGACTTGGTTGCGTGACTCAATGGGCAACGTCTATGCCATCAACGTTACCATTGGATTTTTATCAGCCATTGTGGACAATGTTCCGCTTGTTGCAGCATCGATGGGCATGTACGATGTGACTGCCGCAGGTGCAGCTGCTTCCGAATGGGAGGGCTATTTCGTTCAAAATGGTGTGTTTTGGCAATTCTTGGCCTATTGCGCTGGAACCGGAGGAAGTGCCTTGATCATTGGCTCGGCCGCGGGTGTTGCGGTCATGGGGCTCGAACGCATCGATTTTGTCTGGTACCTAAAGAAAATCAGTCTTTTAGCCATCTCAGGTTACTTGGCTGGTGCCGTTGTTTTTTGGCTCATGTTCCGGTGAAAACAGCGAGCGCATTGATCGTTTTGTGAACCACCTTCCGTCGAAAATTGATTGGGGCACGTGCCGTGGGGCTCAATAATTGATTGAACTTTCTCGTTTCAATCAAAGGCATACAACGGACCCATTACATGAATACTTTTTTGATCCTTCAAACGCTGAGCACTGGAGCCAGCGAAGCACAAGCTGTGAATGAGTCGTCCGCAACGGACGGCATCCAGCAAGTTGATGTGAGTATACTGGAGCTGCTCCTCGAGGGCGGTATTTACATCATGGCACCATTGGCATTGATGTCTATGATTGCGATTTATGTCTTCATCGAGCGAACCCTCGCCATTCGAAAGGCAGAGAAGGTCGCGCCCGATTTTATGGATAAGATCCGGGATTACATCAGTCAAGGAAGTTTTGAAAGCGCCCGCAATTTGTGTCAGGATTCGGATACTCCGATGGCGCGAATGTTGGACAAAGGAATCAGTCGCATAGGAAAGGATTTGAAAGACATCAGTGTGGCCATCGAAAACATTGGCAAGCTGGAGATTTACAATCTTGAGAAGAACCTCAGTTCGTTGGCGACAGTTGCCGGTGCTGCGCCCATGGTCGGTTTTTTGGGCACTGTCATCGGAATGGTCAATGTTTTCTTGGATATGGAGACAGCGGGAACAGTGAGGGTGGAGGACATCTCGAGTGGAACGAAACAAGCAATGATCACGACCATTGTCGGATTGATTGTGGGGATCATCGCTTACATGGCATACAATAATTTGGTGAGTAAAGTGAGTAAGGTGGTTCACAAGATGGAAGCGACGAGCATTGAATTCATTGATATTCTCGAAGAACCTGCCGCATGAATCTGGGACAACGCAACAAGATCAGTGTGACGGGTAACATGTCCTCGATGACGGACCTCGTTTTCCTGCTCCTTATTTTCTTCATCATTCTTTCCACTCTGGTGAGCAATGGAGTGAATGTGGAATTGCCTCAAGCAAAGGGTACAAACTCAGTGACGGCAAAGATGACTGTGAGCATCAAGCCAGATGGAACCTATTACCTCAACGGGGGCCAAGTATCGTACGAGGATTTGGAGCCTGCGCTGCGTGTGCGCATGGCAGATGCTGCCGATCCGGTTCTTTATTTGCAGGTTGATGAAACGGTGCCTACCGGAAAAACGGTTGAACTCATTGGGATGGCAAAGTCCAACGAGTGGAAGGTCATGTTGGGCGCATCGCCAAAGAAGTAAGCCGAGATGAACGCAGGAATGGAATTACGTCGATTGGAGGTTGAGAAAAGCAACCGCAGAAAAGCGGGTGTTTTGACATCGGTCATCTTCATCGCAGTGCTCATTCTGTGCTTTTTTCTCACGGCCTTTACGATGTCCATTCCTACTCCGGGAGAACAATTTGTGGCTGTAGGTTTTGCAGATTTGGGTGATACGGAGCAGGCGAGTGGAGATAACGAATCTGAAACCCCTTCCGAGACGGTTCAGGAAGCTGTGCAGCCGGAAACTGCAGCAAGCGAAATCGTTGAGTCCACGACTGCAGAAGAGGTGGTTACACAGGAATCATCGGAGGTTGCGGTTCCTTCGCAACCAGATCCGGTCAAAGAGCCAGAGCCTAAACCAGATCCGGAACCCACGGTCTCTTCCGCTTTATCGAATCGACTCAACGCATTGGCTTCGAGTGGAGGAGGTGGTTCGCAAGGTGAGTCTCAAGAAGGGTCCGGGAACGAAGGAAAAGATGATGGTCGAATCGACGGCCGAGGCGTGGTAAGCGGCGATAATGGTGACTGGTCGTTAGAAGGTGGAGAACGGATTGGCAAACCCATGCTGGATGAGAATCCTCGCATAGAAGGCGTTGTAAGGGTCGATATCATCGTAGACAAAGCGGGCAATGTGACGTCTGCGATTTACGATGGAAAACACTCGACGATTTCAGACTCAGAGCACATTGAGCTCGCTCTGCGCGCGGCGAGAACAGCCAAATTTACCCCAAACCAAGCGATGCCGTTGAGACCTGGATATTTGAACATCCGATTTGAATTGGAATGACTTTCGGAGAAGCGTCGGCTTGGCTCTTCGAGCAGTTACCAATGTACCAACGGCAAGGAGCTGCTGCATATAAGACGGACTTGGATGGCACGTGGGCTGTTCTGGAGGCCATGGGACGTCCGGACCTGCAACTTCCCAACGTGATTCACGTGGCCGGAACCAATGGGAAAGGCTCGGTCTGCCAGGCGGTTCACAATGCCTTGCACGATCAGGGGCTGAAAGTTGGATTGTTCACATCCCCACATCTGTTTGATTTTAGAGAACGCATGAGGGTGAACGGAGAAATGCCACCTGAGCAGTGGGTGATTGAGTTTGTCTTGTCACAACGAACAAATTTTGATCAGCTGGATTTGCAGCCTTCCTTTTTTGAATGGACGTTTGGCATGGCCATGTGCTGGTTTGCATCATCTGAAGTTGATGTGGTGGTTTTGGAGACGGGGATGGGTGGGCGTTTGGATAGCACCAATGTTTTTCCCAATCCGTTGGTTACAGCCATCACCAACATCGGCCTGGATCATGTTCAGTTTTTAGGGAATGACATTCGAACGATTGCAAAGGAGAAGGCGGGGATCATCAAAGATGGTCGTCCTGTGGTGGTGGGACGCATGCGGCCAGAAGCTCAATCGGTGATTCTTGGACAGGCTTTGAAGCAAGGTGCTGAATTTCACTACGCTCCTGAGGCATTGGAAGATTCTTATTCGGGACCTAATTGGCCTGAAAACCGCGCGACAGCTCACAAGATCCTTGAAGTTTTGAGCAACGAACCTGATTGGAGGAATATTCGTGTCCCCGATCAAGTCGAGTTGACGAAGACGGGTCACTTGGGGCGCTGGCATTGGTTGTCCGACTCTCCCGATGTTGCGAGTATTTTGATTGATTGCGCTCACAATGAAGACGGTCTGAAGCGCACCGCTGCTGCCATTCGGAAATTGAACTATTCGACCTTGCACATTGTCTTTGGTGCTGTGTCGGATAAGGATCTTACCCCAGTTTGGGCACAGTTGCCAAGTGCAGCGAAATATCATTTTTGCGCAGCAGACATTCCGCGTGCATTGCCTGTGGAGCAGCTGATTGAATCGGCTCTAACCGCGGATCGCTCGGGTGGAGATTATGCCTCGGTTGCAAGCGCATTGGAGGGTGCTAGGGCAAGCGCTCAAGCAAATGATTTGATCGTCGTTTTGGGGAGTATTTTCGTGGCAGCCGAAGCGCTCAGTGCTGCTGAATCAATAAAGGGCTGAACCTGTCATTTCGGAGGGCTGATCAATCTGCATCAACTTGAGGATTGTGGGCGCCACATCCGCAAGTTTTCCATCATTCATCGTGGTCACTTGCTCCGATAGGAGCACGACTGGAACAGGGTTGGTGGTGTGCGCAGTGTGAGGAGATCCATCGGGGTGGCGAGCGAAATCAGCATTGCCGTGATCCGCGATAATGATGAACTGGTATCCATTTGCCTGGCCGACTTCAACCACTTCCTTTAGACAGGCGTCTGTGGTTTCAACAGCGCTAACAATGGCGTCAAAGACCCCGGTATGTCCCACCATATCAGGATTCGCGAAATTGAGGCAGACAAAGTCAGGTGATTCGGAAGCAGGTTTTTTCATTTCGGGGCCAATCAGCCCAACGATTTCATGTGCCGACATCTCAGGTTGTAAATCGTAGGTAGCCACCTTCGGGCTGTGCGCCATCAATCGCTTTTCTCCTGTAAACGGCTTTTCTCGGCCGCCATTGAAGAAGAACGTTACGTGCGGATACTTTTCCGTCTCTGCGATTCTCACTTGCGTCCGGCCAGCTTCGGCGATGGTCTGACCGAGGGTGCCGTCGAGATTGGGTTTGTCGTAAATCACATGCACGTCTTTGAAGGAATCGTCGTAGTTGGTCATGGTGACGTAATGCAGTGGCAATACCTTGGTACCGTGTTCGGGCATATCACTCTGTGTCAGTGCTTGAGTGATTTCTCGGCAGCGATCGGTTCGAAAATTGAAGCAAATGACCACGTCGTTTGGTTCAATGGCGATGGGTGCTCCTACCGTGAACGGTCTAATGAATTCATCTGTGATCCCCTCGTCGTAATGCGCTTGGATTCCAGTTGCAACAGTTTCAAAGCGTTCACCTTCGGATCGCGTTAATGTGGCGTAGGATTGCGCAATGCGCTCCCAACGGTTGTCTCTGTCCATAGAGTAATAACGCCCGTGAACGGTAGCGACTCTGCCTCCTGTCTCAGCCAAAACAACTTCTAAATCCGCCATATAGGACAAAGCTTTTTGCGGCGAAGTATCGCGTCCATCGGTGAAAGCATGAATGGCAAAATCATTCAATCCTTGTGCAGCAGCAGCACGGCAAAGTGCATGCAGATGTTCTTGTTGTGAGTGAACGCCTCCTTGTGAAACAAGCCCCATAAAGTGCAGTCTGCTTCCACGTTCTTTTGCGATGTCGAAGGCGTTATTTAGGACGGTTTCGTTTTGAAATGAATCGTCCGCGATGGCGCGATTGATGCGCAAAAGGTCTTGGTAGACCACCCGGCCTGCACCGATGTTCATGTGCCCGACTTCACTGTTTCCCATTTGCCCAACGGGTAAACCGACGAACTCTCCGTCGGTTCTCAGCGTCGCTTTCGGCTCTTTTGCGAGCAAGTCATCCATGAATGGTGTTTGGGCTGCAGCGATCGCATTGCTGTCATCCGCGGCTCCTATGCCCCATCCATCGAGGATGATCAAGGCGCATTTTTGTTCGTTTGTCATGGGTGTCTTTATGTGGATTTTGGAATCCAAGTAGCGATTCGAGAGCCGCCTCTTTCGTTGGTTTCAATGCGCAACTTGCCTTTGTGCATTCTCAAGATTTGGTCGGCAAGGTATAGACCGAGCCCGGTTCCGGATGTCTCAGAATCTCTCAGTCGTTCAAATTTCTTCAAGACATTGTCACGTTGATCGTCCGGTATTCCATTGCCTCCGTCATCAAAGACGACAGAAAGTCCGTCTTCTGTCCGATCGATGGCAATGATGATGGGTTCATCCGAAGGACTGTACTTCAAGGCGTTTTCGAGCAAATTCCCCCATGCCAGCGCCAAAGCATCCGCGTCTCCTTCAATTTCGAAGGCTTCGTGTATTTCGTTTTGAAGTTCGATCACGCGTTCTTGGTAGGGGCCAACTTGGTGGCGTTGCATGACATGGGTCACCACTTCTTCAGGTTCGAAGAGAGCCTTGGTCATTTCCTTGCCTGAAATGAGGCGGTTGTTTTGAAGGATGTTCTCAACGCGTTGCTCGAGGCGAGTGAGCCCAGCTTGTGCATCGTCGAGCAGCAGGTTTTTGGTTTTTTCGTCCCATTCGTGCTTCTTCAGAGAATCGATGGCGATTTGGCTGCCAGCAATGGGCGTTTTCAACTCGTGGGTGACAGCGAGTAGAAAGTGACGTTCCTTTTGTGCTTGCTCAATCTCGCGCTTGATGCTTCGCCAGATGACGATGAAACCGAGGCTGAGAAGTCCAAAAAACACCAATCCTTCCCCGATGATCATGCGAATCGCTTGATTCAGTTTTTCATCTGTCGCATTGTTCAATTCAAAAATTTGTCGCTGCTGCCGAACCAGCAGACTCGCCCACCACAAAAATTGGAGTAAAATGTAGGCGCCAAGTAGTGCAGTAAGCCATCCTCTTGTTCCCAAGTTCGACTGGTTTTTCCTCATGGGTACAAAGCTACTTCAACGGCTGAAATCTTCGAAACTTTTAGAAGCGAATGCAATGGAATTCCCGTGCGAGATCTGAGTTGGCTGTGAGCATTCCCCATTCGTAGAAATCGACTTTTAGTGTCCAACGTGGTTCATGCATTAATTTGTTCCATGCGTGCTCCATATCAGGCGACCAGTGGATGTCGTCGCATACCATCACGCCCTTTGGGCTAAGACTTGGAGCCAGAGCATTGACATAGCGAATGAGCGCATCGCCTCGATGATTGCCGTCAATGAAGATCAAATCATATTGTTTGGACGGCAAGGTGGGCAAGGTTTCGTCGAACGCGCCGGTGATGCAACGGATGTTTTGGATGCTGAGACGCTTCCAGATGGCCTCGGCGCGTTGAGCAAGAGCAGGGTTTCCCTCGAGGGTTGTGACTGTTGTCGCCTCTTTACTCAGGTATGCCGTTGTAATTCCAAGGCAAGTGCCCAATTCGAGTACGTGCTTTGCGTCGATGTGTCGCGATAATGCAGCAAGAGCGCGAGCGTGCTTTGGTCTTTTCAAGGCACTTTTGGCAATGTTTGCTGTCGTACGGGACGCTGATTGCGACCCGGCTCCGAAATCCAAGGGAGCTACGGGACTCAAATCCCTGAGTAAGCGCTTCCGCTCGCGTTCGGCCTCAACGGAGAAGATTGATGGTGTGCGCATGCGTTCGAGTAAGGTAAACAGCCAAGGACCGTGGATGCTCGTCCAAGAAACGGAGGCTTGCCGCCAGAGGAGCCAACTATTCATTCGGTGAATGAGAGGATTTTTCACTTTGTCAAAAATAAGCATGTCGAGAATGTTTATTTTGAATTATCTTTGGCGCCCCGCAAGGGCGATTAGCTCAGTTGGTTTAGAGCACCTCGTTTACACCGAGGGGGTCGGGAGTTCGAGTCTCTCATCGCCCACACGACAACAGGAAAGCCTGCTCCATGGAGCAGGCTTTTTTGATTCTAGTTTCTTTCATTTTGACTCACAAAGATCCTTCGAAGCCATTTTTTGGCGAAATGAATGAAATGATCGAGTCGCCCCGTTGCTCAAACATTATTCTGAGGGCGTTGGAGATTTCAAAGGTTTCGGATTTCGGCAGACTGTCCAAATGTTCGTTGTTGCCAAATCCTTCCGGACATTCTTCTCTGCTGTAGACGCAGCTTGCTAAGCCTTTATCGAGGTTGATTGTCCATTCCGTTTTTTGATCGCAAAGCGCTCCACCATAGGACTCGTGCTCACTCAACAAGAGATCAACACCATCCATCTGGTAAGTGTCGTTCATCCACCATCGCCAGTTGCTCCCGCCATAATGTGAGATGTGAAGCTTTTGGTCGTGAATGGAAATGTCCTCAAAAGGATCAAAGAAGCCGCCTTCATCGCTGTTCAAGATGGCGGCTGAAGAGGATTTCCATAAGATCCATCTGCCTTGCCGTATCTGGAAAATAGTGACCAAGCGTTCTCTGGTCCCCTCGATGACGACAGATGTTTCAAGGGCTGCAACGAACTCATCGATGCCATCACCGCTTAAATCTCCCAGGTCATGTGCCAAGATATCTATGGCGGTCACTCCAATTTGAGCAGCGATTGAATCAGCCGACGGACCAGGGTTGACCAAATCATCATCGGGCAATCTCTGTGCAATGCAGCATTGCGCAGTCAGTATGAGTCCCAACAATAGTGCGCCTTCGAATTTCAAAGTGGTGTTCACCGGCGCTCGCGGGTGATGGTCACAGCTCCATGGAACCGCTCACCGTCTGAACGATACAAGACGTAAAAATAGGAGCCGTCAGAAACGGGATTGCCGTTGATTCGGCCATCCCAACCGCCTTTGTAATCTTGATCTTGGAAAACCACGCTGCCCCAGCGGTTGTAAACTTCCAGTCTGGAGTTCGGGAAGCCCTCGATCCCTGGAATTCTGAAAAAATCATTCATCCCATCACTATTGGGCGAGAATACGTTCGGGATTTCGGTGTCGCATGCAACGACATTGACTTCGAAAGTCGCTTGCAATCCACACTGATCTACAACCGTTACCTCCATGCTGTTCTGCTCTAGAGATGCTTGAAAGTTTCCGGAAGGACCGATGAAAGTTACAAGTGTGTCAAGGGCAGCATCTACCTCAACCCAGATGGAATCTTGAGGGAACCCTTGTGCATTGTAATTGAAATATTGCCACACAAAGAATGAATAGTCGCCGACCCAGTTGCCTGCGATTTCTGTCCCCGTTCCGCCCAGCAAATTGAGGTCGCCCTGGATTCCGAGGCAAAGCTCCTCGTCTTCTCCTGTAATGGGGTCGTATACCGGCACTTCGACTTCCACTTCAAACTCATCTTCCACACCACATGCATCGGTAACGGTCAACGTAATGTTTTGAGAGGTGGTTACATTCACCGTTTCATTGGCACTGTTACCTCCTGAGGACCAGTCGTAAGTGAACGGGCCAACTCCCGTTGTAATGCCGGATTCCAAGATGATGTCATCGCCAGCGCAAAGTGGGATGTTGAGTTGCTGTGCATAGACGAATAAACTGGGCGGCAATGTGTACGTAATGGTGGCGTCCACTTGATTGCCGCAAACGTCCGTTACGGTCACGATGGCGGCGCCAGGTTCGTCTGTCTGAACAGTGTTTACCGACAATGTGTCATTGGGACCGGTGCTCCACTCATAGGCATGCGGTCCATAGCCTGATACAGGTGTGACCTCAAGCACGGCTTCACCATTGCAAATACCCACAGGATTCACGTAGTCCAATTCAGTGGGCTCAAAATCTTCAATCAGGAGTGTTGATTGGCGAAAAACAGAGTCACCGCACAAATTCACGTACAAGTACTCGATGGTCACCGTTTCGGTGCCTTCCGCTTCAGTATCGGCATTCACGTTCAGAGGAATGTCCACGGTGTACTCGCCGACTTCCATGATGACCTCTGGATCGATTTCCTCATAGTCGACTCCGTTTGTAGCGGTGCCACCGATGGTAATGAGGAGCGTGTCCTCAATGCTCGCATCGGGACGAACCACTTGAAAAACAGCATCGTTGCAGGACTCAACAACGGTGGTGTCGCCTCCGAATATGATGTTTCCCGAAATGGAAGCGGTTGCGGTAAGATCAAAACTGTTCGAGGAAAAAGAGCCTCCTTCAATGAAAACAGCGCTGTCGAATGCCGTGTCGCCGGCATCGGCAATTGCGATCTTGATATGATAGGTTTGGCCACATTGCACTGCGGCCGCTGCAACCAAAGAAACAGTGAACCCATCGAGTTGCGTTGCGTTGGGATCATTATTGTTCGCGTTGTCAATGTAATAGGCGGTGTTGTTCATCCAGTTGGGGTCGACTTGCGCGCAATTGTTCGCTGTTCCCGAACCACCGACGGTTCCGTTGTTCACTGAATTGATTGTGACGGGTGTGTCATCCGTTTCGGGGATGATGGCAAGGTTAATCGCACCGTCGCTGTATACACCATTGATCCCCGGGCCACTCAAGAAAAAGCCGAAAGCATCATTGACGGATCCGCAGACGTATTCGTTGTACTCGTCGCTTCCGAAGCTGTAGTTGAAACTCAACGAGTCCCCCGACGGGATGAAGTCAAATTCCAAAACTGCCGCGTCGTTTGTGGCAAAGGTGGACAGCAGATCCAAATCAATGTCGTTGACTCCAAAATTACCGCCGCCTGTGGTGGAACTGCCGATGTCATTTGGACCAATCACATTGGAACAACTTCCGGAAGCCATGACCATTCCGTTTTCAATCAGGATATTCGAGTTGTTGTTGCTGAACGAGCCAATTTGATCGAGGTCACCTGAAAACGTCAGATTGAATATTTCTACTCCTTCACCGACGAGGATGGATTCGACAACCTCCTGCGCAGTGAGCGATTCATCGACAATAATTTGTGCAATTGAGAGGGTTGGAAAACAAAGCGCAGCGATTCCAATCCAAGCAATGTGCATCCGTGATTTTAAAAATGGCATGTGGCGTTTGTATTCCTTATGAAGGTAAATTTAAAGATTGGCGACCTGCTAGGTTGGCACAAACAATAAAATACTCAACACCTGCAGTTGAATATCCCGCTCTACCTTTGCAAGGTGAAAACATTGATTTCGATAGAAGGGTTGCGCAAGACATACCACGTTGGATCGCAGGATGTACATGCTCTGGATGGCTTGGATTTGACCATTGATCAGAATGAGTATGTCGCGCTCATGGGACCGTCAGGTAGTGGCAAGTCAACGCTGATGAATGTGCTAGGTTGCTTGGATTCTCCGACCTCGGGCACCTATCATTTGAACGAGCAGAACGTAGCTCAATTGGAAGAAGATGCCCTGGCGGATATCCGCAATCGAGAAATCGGATTTGTGTTTCAAACATTCAATTTGCTGCCCCGTTATACCGCCCTGGAGAATGTGGCCTTGCCTCTGATTTACGCCGGCTACAGCAAGGAAGAGCGCTTGAAAAGAGCTTCAGAAGTCCTCCGAACGGTGGGGCTTGGTGATCGAATGGAGCACAGACCCAACGAATTGAGCGGCGGGCAAAGGCAACGAGTGGCGGTTGCGCGTGCGCTTGTGAATAGGCCTTCAATTATTTTGGCTGATGAGCCTACTGGAAATCTAGATACAGCGACCTCTTTGGAGATTATGGCTTTGTTTGGAGAGATTCAGGCTGCGGGAAATACCGTGATTTTGGTGACTCACGAGGAGGATATTGCTGCTTGTGCGCACCGCGTGATTCGCCTACGAGACGGCAAGGTCGAGTCCATAGCAGACTGATTCACCGTAGAATTGTTGATTTCTGTGAAGGGGGACTATCCTGTTGCGCCTTCCGTGACGTTTCTTTGTAGAAGGAATAAACCCAACAGATCAGAGCAATAATGCAGCGAGAACGGATTGTAAACCTGCGCGATGAAGCGCAAATCGGAAAAACCGTGTTGGTACAGGGTTGGGTGAGAACTTTTCGCAATGACCAGTTTATTGCCCTGAATGATGGCTCATGCGTGGGAAACTTGCAGCTCGTCATCGATCGCGATGCCACTTCGGACGAGATTAAAAAGCGCTTAAATACGGGAGCCGCTATTCAGGCTGAAGGGCTAATCGAAGCGTCTCAAGGCGGAGGGCAGTTGACAGAACTGAAGGTCTCGTCATTGGAAGTTTTGGGCGAGGCTGATCCGGATGAATTCCCCATCCAAATGAAGCGCCACTCGTTAGAATTCTTGCGTGAAAAAGCACATTTGCGTTTCCGAACCAGCACGTTTGGTGCGGTGTTTCGCGTACGGCATGCACTGAATTTTGCGGTACATCGATTTTTCACGGAAGGTGGATTTTTTCAGATGCATACGCCGATCATTACGGGGAGCGACGCAGAAGGAGCCGGTGAAATGTTTCAAGTGACCACCTTGGACTTGAATGACATTCCAAAAAACGAAGCAGGTGACGTAGATCACGCGCAAGACTTCTTTGCCAAGCCCTCGAACCTCACAGTGAGCGGACAGTTGGAGGCCGAGCTCGGTGCTATGGCACTCGGACAAGTTTACACGTTTGGACCCACTTTTCGAGCAGAGAATTCAAACACATCAAGGCACCTTGCAGAGTTTTGGATGATAGAGCCGGAGGTCGCATTTGCGGACTTGAAGGACAACATGGACTTGGCAGAGGATTGCTTGAAATTCATTTTAAAGGACGTCCTAGACCGATGCGATGAAGACCTTGCTTTTTTGGAAAATCGTGAGGCGCAAGCGGAGAAATCGCTGCCCCAAGACCAACGCCACGACGTGCCTTTGCGCCAGCGATTGCAAGCCGTTGTTGATGCCCCATTCCAGCACGTGACGTACACAGAAGCGATTGACTTACTGCAGCGATCCAAGCCTTACAAGAAGAAGAAATTCAAGTACCCTGTGGAATGGGGAGTGGATTTGCAAAGTGAACATGAACGTTGGTTGGTGGAGAAGCACTTCAATGGCCCAGTGATCATTACGGATTATCCTGCGGGCATCAAGGCTTTCTACATGCGTCAAAACGAGGATGGCAAGACCGTAGCTGCGATGGATGTATTGGTTCCTGGTATCGGAGAACTCATAGGAGGCAGCCAACGGGAGGAACGTTTGGACCGCCTCAAAGAAAAGTGTGCTGAATTCAACATTCCGGAGGAGCACGTTTGGTGGTACTTGGACACACGCCGTTTTGGATCAGCCAAGCATGCGGGTTTTGGCATGGGTTTTGAAAGGTTGGTGATGTACGTGACGGGAATGACCAATATTCGTGATGTCATTCCTTTTCCGAGAACCCCTCAAAACGCAGAGTTTTAATCCAACGGAGCCATGCTCAGACAGTCCCTTCAACAGAAACTGCTTCAAAAGCTCTCTCCTCAGCAGATTCAGTTGATGAAATTGCTTCAGCTTCCGACCATGGAGTTGGAAGTGAGAATCAAGGAGGAATTGGAAGCGAATCCAGCATTGGAGGAAGGGCAGGAAAAGGACGAATGGGATGAGGAGGTTGTCGAAGCGGCCGGGGAAGAGGGAAACGAGGCCATGGAAGAATTTGACTTCGATGAGTACCTCGACGATGAAACTCCGGAGTACCGACTGAGTGCGCAAAACCACGGAACGGATATTGAGGATAAAACCATTCCTTTTTCGGGCGGAGCTACTTTTTTTGAGCGTTTGCGGGATCAATTGGGACTTTTGGATGTGACGCATGAAGTGCGCGAATTGTCAGAGCACATCATTGGGAATTTGGATGAAGCGGGTTATTTGCGACGTGATTTGGAAAGCATCGTAAATGACTTGGCTTTTACGGAGGGCATCGAAGTTGAGCGAGTTGCGCTAGAAGATGCATTGGAGGTGATTCAACGCTTGGATCCGGCGGGTGTGGGAGCGCGGGATTTGAAAGAATGCTTGTTGCTCCAGTTGAGACGAAAGTTTGACAATGACTCAGGGTCAAAGCTTGGCCGCCGTATCTCTCAACGGCTTGGAATTGAAATATTGGAGCAGCATTTCGAGTCTTTCTCGAAAAAACACTTCGCTCGCATTCAAAAAAAATTAGACATCGACGAGGAAGCTCTGCGATATGCTTTGGCTGAAATCACCCAATTGAATCCAAAACCGGGTAATTCCGGTTCGGAATCGAGTCGCGGTTCAGCCGTTCAAATTGTTCCAGATTTTTTGTTGTCGATTGAAGACAATGAGCTGCGTCTTCAACTCAATCAACGCAATGCCCCGGAATTAAGAATTTCTCCGATGTACAAGGAGATGATGGAGACGTACGCAAGTGGAGCCAAATCCAATGCGCAGCAGAAAGATGCCTTGGCGTTTGTGAAACAAAAGGTGGATTCTGCCAAGTGGTTCGTGGATGCGGTGGTGCAAAGGCAAAGAACATTGACGATTACGATGCAGGCGATTGTCGACCGGCAACATGCTTACTTCATGTCTGGTGATGAGACGGATCTTCGCCCAATGATTTTGAAGGATATCGCCGATGAGGTGAAGATGGACATCAGTACGGTCTCTCGTGTGGCAAACAGCAAGTACGTGCAGACGCCCTACGGTACGTTTTTATTGAAGTCATTCTTCAGCGAAAGCCTCACCACTGAGACAGGAGAGGAAGTCAGTTCACGAGAAGTAAAGAAAATTCTTGAAGAGGCAATCGACGCCGAAGACAAGCGCAAGCCTCTCTCGGACGAAAAACTGAGTAAGTTGCTCAACGACAAAGGTTATAATATTGCGCGGCGCACTGTCGCGAAGTACCGAGAGCAGTTGGGCATTTCGGTTGCACGACTCCGAAAAGAATTGGGATGAGCGTGGTGAAAATCGAATCCATGCCGCTTTGGGCGCGCATCGTATCAACGGTGTTTCACCCTTTTATCATGCCCACGGTTACGTTGGTTTTGCTGTTTCTGTCGGACGGTTACCTCCATTCGATGCCGCATGTTTTTGTGTACATGCTGGTCGTGGTTTTGGTCAATACATTGGCGCCGGCCCTGTCACTTTATTTATTGTATCGTCGCGGCCACCTCAGCGATTTAGAAATCCGGTCGCGTGGTGAACGCACGCTTCCTTTCGTCATTGTTCTCGCTTATTTCGCCCTGACTTATTTCTTACTCATCACAAGTCCGGCTTTGTATGTACCGTTTGTTTACTTAGACATGTGGATGGGCCTGATGGCTTCGCTGGCGATTGCCCTAGTCATCACAAGGTGGTTCAAAATCAGCATGCACATGCTTGGACAAGGTGGGGCACTGGGAAGCATCATGGGACTTCAGGCGCTGCAAATGGTTCCGAATTGGGAACTCAATGCGGCGCTGTTGCTCATTGCAGGATTTGTCGGATTTGCACGCATTGAATTGGCGGTGCATCGCCACATTGAAGTTTACTGCGGCTACCTCCTGGGATTCTTGGTGTGTTACTTGTCCGTAGTCCTTGGTCTCGGCGCCTGAGTGACCCGGAGATTAAGCCTGGCCAAGCTGCAGTTGCCACCTCCAAGCATCACGCAGAGCCTCCTCCAAATTGAACTCACATTTCCATCCTAATTCGCGATGCGCTTTCTCAGCATTTGCATAAATGGCGACAACATCTCCAGCTCGCCGTGGTCCAAACGCAAAGGGGACCTCGACGTCATTGGCTTTTTGAAATGCTTCAATCACCTCGCTAACGCTATTGCCCGTTCCCGTTCCGAGATTAAATGCTTCACAAGAAGGGTTGTTCGATTGTAACCAATGGATGGAGGCAACATGTGCACGCGCTAAATCCATCACATGTATGTAGTCACGGATGCAGGTGCCATCCTCAGTGGGGTAGTCGTTGCCGAATACGGTGAGTGGATCGCGAAGGCCAGCGGCTGCCTGTGTGAGATAAGGGATGAGGTTGTTCGGATGTCCCAAAGGCAATTCGCCGATGGCGGCCGATGGGTGTGCACCGATGGGATTGAAGTATCGCAGCAAACAAGCCGAAAGGGGCGTCGAGCTCTTGAATGCATCGGAAATTAGGCGTTCACAGGCTTGCTTGGTGTAGCCATAGGGTGACTCTGCGGGAAGGATTGGAGCGGATTCATCAACCGGAATGTGGTCCGGTTGGCCGTAGACGGTGCAGCTGCTTGAGAACACAAGGTTTGATACGCCGGAATCTGCCATGGCAGCGAGGAGCGAAACCGTGGATCCAATGTTATTTTCAAAGTAATCAAGTGGCTTTTCAGTGCTTTCGCCCACAGCTTTGTAGGCTGCAAAGTGAATGATGCCCGCAACTTCGCCATTGTTCGCGCAGCTTTGAAGTGCTTGTTTTAAATCGTTTTTTGATCGGCAGTCCAAAGAAAAGAGCTGAGGTTTAACGCCTATGATTTGAGCGATACCGTCCAACACTTCGGGTTTTGAGTTGGAAAAGTCATCGATGATGACGGGTGTGTAACCTGCTTCATGAAGGGCCACAACGGTGTGCGATCCAATGTATCCAGCTCCTCCTGTAACAACGACAATCCGCTTTTGCATGTTCAAATTTACTCCATGAATGAGCATCATTCAAAGTGCAACCTTGGGTTCGTTTTCTGCGTAAAAAAAGATATGATAAATGCTCTCACGAACGCTCATTTGATGACGATGATGCAAGGAAATACAGCTTTAGTGGATGACTTGGTGGTTCATTTTGTTCACCACACTCCGCAGCTTATAGATCGATTTGAAGCGTCATTGGATTCAGGTGACTGGAATGCATTGTTCGGAACAACACAGCGACTGATGTCGAGCTTTAGACTTTTGCAAGAGACCGATGCCATTGATTCATTGCGCGTGCTGAGCGAGGAACGAGTGAATGCCATGACAGCGAAGGAGCGGAGTTTACTGTGCCAGCGATTACGGGCGGTTGTTGAGGCGTTCGCTTAAAATTTTACGCAGAGGGTGAATCATTCCGTGAGGCGTATTTTCGTCTCATGAATTCTGATGAATATCCAGGCGAAGCCGACGCCTTAAAGTCACGTGGTTGGACCCATGATTCAATTTTAGAACAAGAAGCGCAATTGCGTTCAGGGTGTCAGCCTGTTGCCGCTATTTCTGCATGCGGACTTGGTCACGGCATTTTTCCTTTGGATTCACATGATCGGTCTTTGGCGCAGGAGGCGCTCGAGCAATCGATTGATCGCGGCGCTCGCTGGGTTCGCTTCGTTCCGGCCTCTGGAGCCGCGTCCCGAATGTTCGCTGGAGTGCTGGAACCACGTGATGCAGGAATTGAGATGCAATTGCAGTCCAGCGCAGAGGACTTCCCTTTTTGGTCGCCGAGACAAAAGCGAGAATTGGCAGCGTTGCCAGCATCTCAACGTCCGGCTCAAGCAGCGCGGTGGATGCTGGATGACCGTGCAGGTTGGAGTCGGCTGCCCAAGGGGTTGATCCCTTTCCATCAACGAGCAGATGGAGTGTCGTTCAATTCCTTTCAGGAGCATGTCAAAGAGTGGTCCATACTCATGGGCGATTCAGCGATGCACTTCACGGTATCCGAGGATTTTCGGGAATCAATCACGAGCGTGTTGGCTGCGACGGGCCATCCAAACGTAGAGACTTCTGTTCAACACCAGTCAACGGATACAGTTGCGCTGAGTGAGGATACGGATGAACTCGTGCGTTATGAATCGGGTGGACTCTTGTTTCGCCCTGGTGGCCACGGGGCCCTGTTGCAAAATCTCGATGCTGTGCAAGGCGATTTTATTTGCATTCGGAACATTGACAATGTCGTACAAGGTTCGCGCATGGAGATCCGCAACACGGAGCAAGAGGTTTTGATGGGAGAATGTGTCCGGCTTACTGAAGAAAGGAATCGCCTGATATTTGCGCTGCAAACGGACGGTGATAAAGTCTTGGAGCAGGTGATCCAGTGGTTGCTCAATTTTGACAAAAAAGCACGTGAGCATGCAACCGATGTCAATGCTTGCTTGCATGCCCTGGATCGACCCATTCGTGTTGCTGGAATGGTACAGAATGCCGGTGAACCTGGAGGTGGTCCATTTTGGGTCAAACAATCAAACGGATGGGTTTCTCCGGGAATCGTAGAATCTGCGGAGCTGCCAGAAGGCATGAAAGGAAAAGGAACTCATTTCAATCCGGTGGATATCATTTGCAGTGTAAAACGAGCGGATGGCGAAGGGTTTTATGCATTGAATGACTTTGCAGATCGGAGCATGTTTTTTACCGCACGCAAAATGTGGCAAGGAAAGGCCATTCGGATTCTTGAACGTCCCGGGTTGTGGAATGGAGCAATGGCTCACTGGTTGACGCGATTTGTTGAGGTTCCCAATTTTACTTTTGCTCCCGTTAAAACGGTCATGGATTTGTTGAAGCCAGAACGTCAACCTTGATCGTTTCTAAAGTATTGAAAATAGAAAAAGGCCACCCGCTGGGGTGGCCTTTTCGTTGTGAATATTTTGACTGCAATCAGTGCTTCATAATGGTCTGATTGTACACACGCTTGTCGTTCAATATGCGCAAAGCGTATGCTCCTGGGTTCAAGGTGTACATCGGGCTGATGTTGACCTTTTGTCCAACGACAGGATTTAAGCGCACTTCTCGGTGCAACATGTTTCCAGCGAGGTCCATCAAGATCAGTTGTGTTTCACCTTTCAAGTCCTTTTTGAAAGTGACCGAAAGCTGATCGACAAAAGGATTTGGGTAAACAGAGAACGTGGCGCCAAATTCAGTTGCACGAGCGTCGATTGCATCATTGCTGTATGGGTTTCGTTCGGATTGAATAGCCGCGGAAGTGTTGTCAACTTCTTGCATGCCAACGGCGGTGGAGATGTTTCCATCCAATTTCCATCCATTCAAAAAGAGATCAGTCTTTTCATTTGTGATGTAGCGACCTTCGATGACGATGTCCGTTGAGATTGCACGTATTTTCAGGTTGTAGCGTTCGCCTTTGTTCACGTCGGCTTGAAGCTTAGCAGTCACAAGACCGTTGTAGCCTTCACGAACTGTTACTTTGGCTCGAGCCAATACGTTTCCTCGAAGATCTTCAATCAACATTTCGAGTTTACCGAGGTTGCTTGATTGCTTGATGATAACGTAAGCTTTGTCTGCCACTCCTGCCGCGCAAGCGTCAAAAGATTGAACAACAACATCGCCTTGATTTAGCAATAACACTTCTGAACCGGTCTCAGCCTTGGCGACACAGTCGTGTTTTAGGTTGTCAAATGGACCAGCCGTTGCATTTAGAGCGGTGGTCTGAGCCTGTGCAGTGAATGCTCCGATTAGAAGAGCTGCTGCTGTGAGGATGTAAAACTTTTGAAGTTTCATGGTATATAGATTTTAAATTTATTCGAATTGGAATCTGTCGAATTCTATTACGTCATGAAGCTGGATAAGGTTACATTTTGGCGATTAATATATCATTAAAGGTCTAATAAACAGTGGTTTACGCGGGTTGCGTTACACGAGTTCAAGTCTCTTGTCCACCTTGATGAAGTCCTCGGATCTGTCATTGGTGCAGATGACCAAGGTAGTATGAGCAGGAAATTTTGTCAGCTGTTTCTGGTACCAGTCGATTCCTGTTTCATCAAGATTTGCACAAGGCTCGTCGAGAACAACTAAACTGGATTGGGTGCAAAGACTCACGGTCAATAAAACACGTTGTTTCATTCCTGAGCTCAATTCTGAAAAAAGCATCTGCATGTGCTTGCCAAGTCCTGCCTCTTTTATCCAATCGCTTGGATTCGAATCAGGACGCCATGATCTAAACTTGCTGTGAAAGTCCAGTACTTCTTGGATGCTCATGTAGGGATGCAGGGCAGTGGATGGCCCGGTGTAGGAGGATTGCCGCAACAAAGCCTCAGGAGCGATGGTCTGTTCGTTTTGTTTCCAGACGAGACTTCCTTTCGCCGCAGTTAGCTGCCCCGCAAGAATTTTGCCGAGCGTACTCTTTCCACTTCCATTCTGTCCATTGATCACCACGTGGCTTCCCGCTTCGATTTCGGTGCTAATTCCATCGAAAACAGTTTTGCCTTCTATGAACTCGTGACCTAATTGACGCAGTTCAAGTGCAATGGGGAAGGGTTTTCGAATGGCCATAATGCCTTAGAATGGGCCTCGGATGATTCCTTTGTCTGACGCGCTGATGAATTCGAGGATTATGGATTTCTCAGCGCTTTGCGGAAGCTCCGTTTCCGCAACACGCAATGCTTGCGAGATGTTGCCGTTCTGGATGTAGAGCGTTCTGTAAATATCTTCAATGGTTACGACTTGCTCATTTGCGAAGCCCCTGCGCCGGAGCCCAATGCTGTTCACACCAATGAAGGAGAGCGGTTCACGAGCCGCTTTCACGAAGGGAGGTATGTTTTTTCTAACCATCGATCCACCTGCGACGAATGCGTGTTTTCCGATGGTGATGAATTGCTGGACTCCAACCATTCCTTCGAGAATGGCCCAATCTTCAATGGTAACATGTCCGGCTATATTGCCAGAATTCGCAATGATGACATGGTCGCCTACACTGACATCATGTGCTAAGTGGCAGTAGGCCATGAGTAAGCAGTCAGACCCAACTTTCGTGACCATTCGATCTGCAGTGCCTCGGTTGATTGTGACGCATTCTCGAATGACGCTGCGGTCACCTATTACGACTTTGGAGTCTTCTCCTGAGAACTTGAGGTCCTGCGGAATGGCGCCAATTACGGCTCCTGAAAAGACTTTACAACCACTACCTATGGTCGTGCCGGAATGAATAACGGCGTGGGGGCCGATCCAAGTTCCTGCACCAATGGTGACGTCGGCCTCAATGAATGCAAACGGTTCAATGATCGCACTTTCTGAAATGGAGGCAGAAGGAGAAACGTGGGCTTCTGGGGAAATCATGGTTCAGCGCTCTTTGACAATTTGGGCCAACATCTCGGCTTCTGAGACAAGCTGTCCTTTGACATAGCCACGTCCTTTCATGTTTACCAGCCCGCGTCGGATAGGCGACATCAATTCCAAATGGAAGACAAGCGTATCGCCGGGCAGAACTTTTTGTTTGAATTTGACATTGTCAATTTTCATGAAGTACGTGGTGTAATTCTCAGGATCCGGGACCGTTTGTAGAGCAAAGATACCGCCAACTTGGGCCATGGACTCCACCTGTAAAACTCCTGGCATCACTGGGTTTCCGGGGAAGTGGCCTTGAAAAAAGGGTTCGTTGATTGTGACATTTTTACAGCCAACAATGGAGTCTTCAGTGACTTCTAGAATTTTGTCGACAAGCAAGAAAGGATAGCGATGCGGAAGCATGCTGCTGATTTGATTGATGTCAAAAACAGAAGGCCGATTGACATCGAGATTAGGTTTGCTCATGTCTTCTTTGATTTTCTTTTTCAGGATTCGCGCGAATTCAATGTTGCCGGTATGTCCCGGGCGAGCCGCAAGGATGTGGCCTTGGATAAAGTATCCGGTGAGAGCGAGGTCTCCAGCAATGTCGAGGAGTTTGTGACGGGCCGGTTCATTTTGGTAACGCAATGGGGATGTGTTCAACACACCCGGGACATCGGCGCGTGCTTCCAATGCCTCTTTACCGAGAAGTGTCGCGATTTCGTTCAACTCCTGTTCTTTGTAAGGTCGCTCAAATAGCACGACAGCATTGTTCAAATCGCCACCTTTTATAAGGTCTGCCGCTGCTAGTTTTTTCACTTCTTTGAGGAAGACGAATGTTCTGCATCTTGCGATTTCATCTTTGAATTCTCGCAAGTGGTTCATAGTGGCGTGCTGCGTTCCCAAAACGGGACTGCGGTAATCAACCATAACCGTAACTCGAAAGTCATCGTCGGGATTTGGAACCGCCAACATTTCGACATCGATTTCGGAATCTTCATAGGCTACGTTGCTCCGAAGCTTGTAAGTTTTTCGTTTGGCTTCCTGATCATCGAAACCAGCGGCTTCAATGGCTTCAACAAATTCCAAAGCGCTGCCATCCATGATGGGTATTTCAGGGCCGCTCAGTTCAATGAGGGCGTTGTCAATCTCACTTCCGTAGAGTGCAGCTAAAATGTGCTCCGTAGTGTGCACTTGCACTCCGCCCTTCTCCAACGTAGTTCCCCTGCGTGTTGAAGTCACAAGGTCAGCATCTGCTTCGATGATGGGCTTGCCGTCGATATCAATGCGTTGAAATTTATAACCATGATTCTCCGGCGCAGGATGAACAACCATGCGGTTGTGGTGACCTGTGTGAAGTCCGATTCCCTCAAATGTGACGGCCTTTTTCAACGTGCGTTGCTTCCCTCTCATGCTCATCCGTTCAGTTTCTTTTCCATTTGATCGATGCGTTCCAAGGCTTTGTTTCGAACCAATTTGCGCAGTTCAATTTGTTGCTGCTGGTAGTCTCTAATGGGGCTGGCAGGGGTTCCTTGCCAGGTGCTGTTGGACTCCTTGATGCTTTTGGTTACGCCTGATTGAGCCGCGATCTTAACGCCGTCGGCGACTGAGATATGTCCAGCAAACCCCACTTGCCCGCCAATCATGCAGTTTGCTCCTATGGATGTTGAGCCCGCAATTCCTGTTTGCGCTGCGATTACGGTATTTTGACCGATGCTCACGTTGTGAGCCACCTGGATTTGATTGTCTAGCTTGACGCCCTGACCAATGCGTGTCGAACCTAAAGTGGCCCGATCAACGGTCGTCGCTGCGCCAATTTCGCAATGATCTTCAATGACTACGTTACCCAATTGGGGTATTTTTGCAAAGCTTGCATTGGATTGAGGGGCAAAGCCAAAACCGTCGGCGCCGATGATGGCTCCGGCCTGGATGATGCAAAAACTTCCGATTTCTGTCCCTTTCCCTATGAAAACCCCGCCGTGAATGGTGGTGGATTCGCCAATTTTACTGTTCGCACTTAAAATGGCATTGCCATGGATCTCACAGTTGTCGCCAACGATCACGTCAGCTTCGATGATGACCATGGGGCCGATGTGGCATTGGTCACTCACTTGTGCTTCTTTGCTGATCACTGCCGTCGGGTGAATTCCGTATTCAATCGGTGCTTTTTTTGCGGCCCATTGCATCAATTGTGTGAATGCAGTGTAGGGGTTTTCAACTCGTAAAAGGTTGAGCCCCTTTGGTAGCAAGTCAACGGGTTTGAAGTCGTCAGCAACAATTGCAGCCGAAGCACGGGTTTTGTAGAGATGCAATTCATAGGCAGGATTAGCCAGAAAAGTTAGATCACCAGGACCTGCTTCTTCAATTTTGGCCAAGCCGTTCAGTACAACAGTCTCGTCACCTTCTATTCGTCCATGCAGGATTTCAGCAATCTCTCCGGCTGTTTTTTGCATGAGCCAAAATTAGGTTGTTCCTACCAATTGAGAACAAATTGAGTCAAAAAGCTGACGCCCAAAAGGTTTTGAAATGAATCAGGGTTAATGGACAGTCCCATTCTGCGGTTCCAATAGCACGTAGTTGGATATCGAGAACAGTACTGGCCCGATTCTTTTTGTCTTTGAGCATGAATGGCCAAAGCTGCTCGGGGTGTTGCTCCACACACCATTTCCATGTGTCATAGTTCGCATCTGTTTTTAAAAGACGCTTCAAGTATTCTGCAGCTTCGAGCAGGGATTCTTGACTTGTGAAGTTGTCCATGCTTTTAGCGCTCCAATGCAGGGATGCGATCATGCCAATTCCGACGGCGAATCCGTGACTCAAGGGCACGTTTTTTTTCGCCGCCAACGATTCTAGGGCGTGGCCAACGGTGTGTCCGAAGTTGAGCTTTTTACGCTCTCCAAGTTCATGGAAATCAGCGTCAACGACTCGTTGTTTGATGTCGGATGCTCGTTGAACGATTTGATTCCAGTCAATGCTTTGGTCGTCTGGCGTCATGTTTTGAAGATGATTCCAGAATGGTGCATCTTCAACGAGTGCGTGCTTGCTCAATTCCATCCATCCATTGAGCCGTTCGTTTCTGGGCAGGGTTTCGAGCCATTTGATGTCAAGAAGGACATTCGCTGGTTTATGGAAGGTTCCAATTGAATTTTTGATGCCGTTGAAATTAATGCCATTTTTCCCTCCTATCGATGCATCAACCATGCCTAAAAGGGACGTAGGAATGAGCAAAAATTTCACTCCCCTTTTATAGGTTGAGGCGACAAAAGCCCCCAAGTCCATCACTGTGCCGCCTCCTACAACGATGATTGTATCGAATCGATCGGCTTCTTTGGCCTCGAGCCAGCGCCATACTTCTTGAGCTTTTTCGATTGATTTGCATTGCTCTCCCGCATGAATCCAATGCACTGGAAGACGCTCAAACAGTTCCTTGTAGGCATTGGGAACTGAGACGGACTGAAATGAGTCATCGCATAACACAAGCGCCTTAGAACCCGATGCCTCTGCAAACTCCAATCCCGTTGGAAGCACGCCAGCGGACAATTCCGAGGAAACATTTTGTTTGTTTTGCTTTTGTGTCATTCTCCAGAATTCTGCTACGGTAAAATTACTCAATCTGAAACGATTGGATACAGAGATTTATGCTTGACATAGGGGTAAAAAAAAAGACCACTGATGTGATCTTTTTGTGGTACTACCGGGATTCGAACCTGGGACACACGGATTTTCAGTCCGTTGCTCTACCAACTGAGCTATAGTACCGAGGGGGCAAAGATACACCAAACTTTTTTCCATTCTGATCTTTTTTGTGGTGGCTTTTTAAATTTCTTGATCACCTCCGGGCTTTCGGTTAATTGCAGAAGTTCAGCGATAAATGTTCGTAAAAAAGAGATGAAAAACTCTCTTTGATTTGCAAAAAGAAGGAGTTCCCGTTACATTCGCCAAGACGCTTCAATGATTGCATCGTGCAATTTCGGGAGCTGTTTGCTTTTGATCTCACCAAATTGTTGTCTCATGCGGAACCTACTCGGCCTGTTTTTGTGCTGCCTTATTTTCAATGCAGTAAATGCTCAAATCCCACTTGAAACTCCATCTCCGGGCGTACCCGACGGATATGCGCTTTCAGTAGAAAGTTACGTGGAGCATGACGGCACGGTTGGTTCTGTAGACCTGACAGGTTACACCACATATCGGGTGTACTTGGAGATGCAAAATGAGACAGACTTTTTGAGTTGCATCTCGGGTGAAGCGGACAACCCTCTGATCTTGAACAGTACATCGTCTCCGGCTTGGTATAACGACGATGCGTTTGGCGCGGAGGTGGGCGCCTGGATCAATTCGGATGTTTTGTCCTTTTTCCCAGAACTCGCTTTCGATAGTTGGCTGACCATCGGTTCCGCTGAGGCATCGGAGGGGGTTGAAGTGAATGTTGCAATCGGTGAGATCGATTTGCTCCAAGAATTTGGTTCTGGCGAAAATGTATTCATCAACGATGCTACGGGCACTGCAGTTTACACTCTTTTCCCTTGCGAATCGGATAACTTGGAGTCTTGCAGCTTTGCGCATGGGGCCTTCGCCGGCGACGACCTCCGGGTGCTTGTCGGACAATTCACAACACAAGGTGAGATTACGGGGCAAATGCAGGTGCAAGTTTTTGTGGAGGGGGAAGCCGCTCAAGAGTTCAGAGGCGTTATTCCTTTTACGCCCTATGCTCCTGAATTGTTGATTCCGGGTTGCACCGACGATGCTGCTTGCAATTATGCTGAAGAAGCTACCGAAGATGACGGAAGTTGCGATTTCTGCAGTTGTGCTTCGGATGGAAGCGACTATTCGATGACCGTTGAGGCATATGCAGAAGATTTGGTGCTAGGCATGACAACCTATCGGTTTTACCAGAATATGGCCAATACGGATGATTTTTTGAGCTCTATTTATGGCAATGAGGATGCGCCTTGGAGCTTGGATGTTACCTCGAGCTTCTACAACAGCTCTTTCGGGGGTACCACTGCAGCGGCTATCAACCCTATTTTATTCGATTTCTTCCCAGATCTCGGAGCAGATAGCTGGGTGACCATTGGGATTGAGTCGCAGCCAACCGGAGCTGAAGCAGACATCAGCACCGTTGAAAGTGAAAATCAGCCATGGATTTCGGCCTTCGCAGCAAATTCCGCAATTGATGGTCAGAGCATTGCCATGAATGATGCGACGGGTGGGGCTTGGTATGTTTTAAACGGAAGTCCGAATGGATTACCTGACGACAACGGTCGTGTCTTGTTCATGCAGGTGACCACTGATGGTGAGTTGTCCGGAACGATCAATACCCAGATCTTCGCAAATGGTGTGGGGTCGTCTTCCATTTACAGCACGTACGAATTCAATGGCATTGGAGAGTATAGCAGTGCAGGCGCGGCCTGTGGGTGCACTGATGAAGCAGCATCGAATTACGATGATGCTGCGGAGTATGATGATGGAAGCTGTGAGTACGCTGTAGAGGGTTGTACCGATGCTTCAGCTTGCAACTACAACGCTGACGCTACGGACGACGACGGTTCATGCACGTATGCTGATGCGGGTTATGACTGCGATGGCAACTGCCTTGTAGACACAGACGGCGACGGTATTTGCGACGACTTTGAAGTTGCAGGTTGCGCCGATGCTACAGCATGCAACTACGATCCAAACG
>CBFIEJ010000012.1:0-54519 GCA_965661575.1 uncultured Flavobacteriales bacterium
GCACGGTGATGATTTCTTGATCGGAGGATTGGCATCCGTTCCATCCGGTTACAGTGACCGAAACGGGGTGGTTTCCAACCGCATCAAAGGTGACCGCATTCAACGTCGTGCCATTTGAGAACATGGGTTGATCGGTGTTGTAAGTCCAAACGTAAATGAAAGCGTTGGCAGAGGACACTTCCGCATCGAACGTTACTTCGCCACAACCTTCAGTTGCCGAAAAGGTCGTTTCGATGATAGGATTGGACAACACTTCTATCACCATGCTCGAGGTGTCGGTGCACGTTGATTCCATTCCAGGAATAGAGATGACGCTCTGCACTTGAAATTCACCAGCGTTTTGAAATGTGAAGTTCACATTGCCCGCAGCAGTGGGTAAAAAGATGTCATTCGCTCCGAAATTCCAAGCGTAGTCTACACCGGCAGTTTCTTGAGAAAACTGGATGGCACCACCTTGGCAAATGAGAGTATCGCTGCTTGTCAGACTACCTGCGGGCATGCCAATGTTAAAGTGTCCCGTCAACGTGCAAGAACCATCCGCTTCGGATAGTACTACAGTGTAATTAGATGCTGCACCATCATAGGTGTGCATCAAAGGAAGATCATCGGTGATGAAGCTTCCAACAGGTTGCACGGCCGTCCCGTCGCCCCAGTCGATGACTAAGTCGGACCAAGCCGTTTCAGTCTCGATTTGAAGTTCGTTGGATCCCGAGCAGTTGTACCAAGATGGCGTTTCTGAGGCAATGCCATCGGAGCCCAGTACTGACGCGCATTGCGCGTGAATTGTTTGTGGCAACAAAAGGCTGCCCAACAATGCGATAGATATGATTTTTAAGCGGATCATATCGCCTTTTACGGCAAAACTCCGCGTAGGTTACACTTTAACCGTTGTCTGCGTCATCCATTATCCTTTGAACAATCGAAGAGACAGCGGGGCACAGGTGCGCATTTCGTTCAGTTAAATGGAGGATGCCCGCCATGTTCTTTCGATCGGTGTGCGGATATTCTCGGCAAGCTTGGGGACGGACGTCATAAATGGAGCAAGCATTTGTTTCCGGTTCGAGGAAGGAGCAGGGCGCAGACTGGAGCACCCAGTCGCCCTCGTCATCGCGTTTTAAATATTGCTGCGAGAATTTTGAGATCGACATACGCTGAGATCGTGCAATTCGTTGAATGTCGCGTTCTTTGAAGATTGGGCTGGTGGTTTTGCAACAATGCCCACAGTCGAGGCAGTCCACGTTCTCGAAGACGGCTTCATGGGCGGCGTGAAAGTCTAAATCCAGTGATTTAGGGGGCTGTCTTCTCCATCGAGCAAATTGCTTCTTGATTGCTTTTCGATGCTTTGCAGACCAAAGCACATGAAGTTTCAAAGCCTGTTTCAATGGGGA
Source organism: uncultured Flavobacteriales bacterium (assembly GCA_965661575.1). Classification (GTDB taxonomy): domain Bacteria; phylum Bacteroidota; class Bacteroidia; order Flavobacteriales_D; family Sanyastnellaceae; genus UA16. The sequence goes on from CBFIEJ010000012.1 coordinate 1,389, forward strand.
TCTTGGAATCTTGGGTCAGAGATGAAGGCTGTGTCCGTGAGCGTGTGCATGAAGGCAAGTAGGCGCGCTTTTTGAACCTCGCTGAGCATGAGCCCACCGCTATTGTATTTCATGAAAGGATCAACTGTCGATGAGGGGAGGCCTCCGGAATTATAATGATCGATGACCTCTTCCAATGTTTGAAAACGACCGTCGTGCATATAAGGCGCTGTCAATGCAACATTGCGCAGCGTGGGGGTCTTGAATCGGCCGGAGTCGAGAGGGCTGCCAGTTATGCCTGCTAAACCGGCGTCGTTTGTAAAGACACTGTCCAATCCATTATTCCTGAAGAGGTAATCGCTGAACTGCAATCCGGCTTCGCTGTGGCAGTGAAAACAATCGCCTCCAAATTGACCTCCCGGAGTGATTTCTGGGTCACCTCCTTCTCTGATAAACATCTCATAACCGGCAAACTCGTCGTCTGTGAGGTAAGTTTCACCACGTCGCCATTGATCGAACTTGGAATCGGCTGAAACCATGGTTCGAAGGAACTGGGCGATGGCCTTGGTTACGAGGTTGGGTGTGATCACCGTTGTCGCAAACGCTTTATTGAAGAGACTCGGGTAGTCAATATCATTTGCGGATGTTGGCGTGTTTTGCAATTTTTGCACCGCCTCATCCCATGGAAGAGCCATTTCATCGGGGTGTGAAACGGGTTCCAAAATCTGCTCTTCAAGGGAGGTTGCTCGGCCATCCCAGAAATAGGAGCTCGCCCAACCGAGGTTGACAATCGCCATGGCATTTCGTATCCCTTGAGCTCCTGTAATTCCGGTACTGTATGGATTGGGATCGGCAAAACCCGCGGATGGTAAGTGACATGATCCGCAGCTCATGCTTCCATCTGCCGAGAGCGATTTCTCCCAAAAAAGAAGCCGTCCCAACTGAATTCCTTCTTCCGTGAGTGCGTTATCCTCAGGGATGTCCATGGGGGGGAAGAAGGGAGGGATTTCCAGCGTGTATGGGGTTGCTACCGTTTCGCAAGGTGGATCGCAGGGATCAGGGTTGCAGCCCTTGCATCCAATCAAAAAGAGCACGAAGGATGAAACCAGGAAAACGTGTGGGCGAGAGTAGCGCATGCTGAGGCACTAAATTACAAAGGATTCAGTGTCCAAGCATCGTCCATCAAATCCATCAGTCGTGCACCGAGAATTGTTCCTTGGGCGTTGTGTGTAACCGGGTCCTGAACAATGTCGATTGAATCGTCGGGGCCGATCAATGCGGTTGCAGCGTCAAAATCAAGACCGAACCCGGTAGTTTCTTCGCTTTGGATCACGATTGTTTCCTCGAAATCAAAAGTGACCATCCTGTAACTTTCATCGGTTCCGCAATGATAGGAAAGCGGCTCGAGCAGTTGATTGCCTGTTTCGGAAGCAAATTTCCCTTCGTATTTGACAAAAACATAGCCTGAAGACCATGTCCAGAACATCCCTGCGGAGCCCGGAACGCTGAGTGGATGGTCATTGGCGTAGGAGGCGGGATCAATATCTGTGTTGATTTCGGGGGGAAGTCCCATCCCAAAGCGAAGACCAGTGTACGAACCGACCGCAGCTTCTGCTGTCATTCGTTGACCGTTGATGCCGAAGTCAAGCAGAGCAACGTCCTGTATTTCAATCCACTCGCCTCGGTCGTTTCTGATTTCCACTGGTGCGATGTACATCTGTAAATTATCGAGGCGCACGGGGTGATCGAGGTGATCAATTTGAACGTCGCCTATCTCGCATTCTTCTCCATTCCACGTGAGATTATATTCCAGTCGAATAGTCCCGGGAAGATCTTCCTCTTCGGGTTTGTCGTCGCAACTAGTGAATGTCAATACTGCTAAAGCCATGATGATGGCTTGTGCCTTGTGCTCAAAAAAAATACGCGCGTTTTTCATCCTTCTCATGGTTTCTCAATAATAAGACACCTAATTTGCCTAGAAGTTGCATTTCATCACAATTCCAGATAAAAATGACGCATAAATCCCGAGAAGGTCAGTTTTTCATTGTCCGAGCTTCCGCGGGATCTGGTAAGACATTTCGTTTGGTACAGGATTACCTCACCTGTTGCTTGCGCCACGATGATGCGCATTATTTCCGCAGGATTTTGGCCATCACCTTTACCAATAAGGCTGCCCAGGAAATGAAAGACCGCATCATGAAAGACGTGGTCGAGGTTTCGATGGGCGAAGGTGACATGTGGGAGTCTCTCCTAGCGCCACCAAAAGCTGACGATGATGCACCCCGGTTGAATTTGTCCCCCAATGAGATCAAACGTCGCGCGCGTTTTTTGTCGGAGGTGATGTTGCATCACTATGAGGATTTTAGTGTGATGACGATTGACAGTTTCGTGAATCGACTGGTCCGCAGTTTTTCGAGGGATTTGAAATGGGACGAAGAGTTTCAGATTGAATTGGATGAAGACTCCTTGGTGGAGGCTGCTGTGACCCGGGTCATGGACCGGGTGGGACGTCCTGGACAAGAGGCGCTAACCCGTTTGCTGGAAGGGTTTGTCCGGCAGCAAGTGGAGGAGGAGCGCAATGCCCAATTAAAGTCACAATTGGTCAAATTTGGAAAGCAGGTCACCAAAGAAAACATGCAGAGTGCTTTGAACGCTCTGGATCCAGAGGTGTGGCATCCGAAGCGACTTGACGAGTATCGGAAAGAGATCCGAAAAACATTGAATTTGCAGCGCCAGGAGCAGATTAACAACGCTCGAAAAGCCGTCGAAGACATTGATGATCAAGGCCTCGGCAACAGCGATTTTTATTATGGAGATTTACCCAAATGGTTGGCGAGGATCGCCAAGGGTGCAGGTCGCAAGGCGCCGATGAGCAATCGATTGATGGGGCAGGTGGAATCTGGGAGTTACTCGAAAAAGAACGCAGACCCTGCTACGGTGCAGCGCATCGAAGCGGTGCTTCCAAGCGTGAACATTGCCATTGACTCATGGCAAGAGCTGTACACTGGGGAGTCTGGACAGAGGTTTAAACTTTTTGAACATCTGCAGGAGCGTGTGAGCCTGATCGGAGTGCTTGGATTGATTCGAACGGAATTGGATGCGGTGCAGGAAGAGCAAAACGTCCGATTGCTTTCAACCTTGAATCGAGAAATTGCGACAATCGTGCGTGAGAATCCGGCAGCATACATCTATGAGCGCATCGGCAACCGTTACAAGCACATTTTTATCGATGAGTTTCAGGACACCTCAATCACCCAATGGCATAACCTTGTTCAGTTGTTTGAACACATCTTGGCCACAGGCAACATGGGCATGGTGGTCGGAGATGGAAAACAGGCCATTTACCGATGGCGCAATGGCAATTATGAGCAACTTGAAGCGCTTCCTGGACTCATAGGTGACCCGGGGTCCGTGCTGGAGATGGCTGCAGCGACGTTGGATCGGACGGGGAAGGACGTGACACTGGGAAAGAATTTTCGCTCGGGGACCGCGATCGTTGAATGGAACAACCGATGGTTTGAGCAAATCCAGCGTTCCCTACCAGAAGGTCTGAAGTCAGTCTATAAAGGCCTCAGGCAAAAACCGGCAAAATCGTTCGAGGGTCAGGTGGTGGTTCGTTCGTTGGTGGAACCTGATGCCGATTCCCGAATGGCAATGCGTCACCGGTGGGTGTTGGAGAGGATTTTATCGCATACGGACGGCTCGTTGGTTGAATCGGATGGGAGGCGCACGTATGTTCCTTCCGCCGATCCAGATGCGTTCGGTCTCGAGGACGTCGCCGTTTTGATGCGTCGCAATCGCGATGGAGCATTGCTTGCTCAGTATTTACTCGATCATGGCGTGACACCTTGGACATCGGAAAGCCTGCACTTGGGTCGGCATCCAGCGCCGCGCGGTGTAATTGCAGCCATGCGAATCGGTATGGATCCTGAGGATCCGAGGCACATCATTGAATTCATCCAATGCTTCTGCGCCATTCATGAGGATTACAACGAGTCGGAAATGCTTCAAGCTCACTTGGGGCAACAAATTTTTCAAGATGAAAATGATGAACCGCGGGTAAAGCATTTTGTGAAGACGACCGAATTGTTGGCAGCACTTGCGCCTGAATTGCAGTTGAAGCAGCATGCATCTGAACCTTTGACAACCATAATCGGTCACTGTTTCGAATCGTTGGGATGGGGTCAGATGTTTCCGGCCTACGCAGAAGGAATGCTTGAAGCGGCTCAAGAGTTGGGTGTTCAGCGCAATGGAACGGTGCGCACATTTTTGGATTGGTGGGATCGAAAGGGCAAGCAACGTAGCATTCGCGTCAGCGGAGGCAACAGTGCAGTTCAAATTATGACGCCACACAAGGCCAAAGGTTTGGCTTTTCCGATTGTGATTGCACCCGTAATTGATTCTGATTTCACGAAATTCAAAGACGAATTACCGGTGTTGTTAGATGCCGCAGAATATGGCTTGCCCGCGGCTCTTTTGCGTGATTCAGACCTCAAGGATACACCCTTGAATTCGATTCGAGAGGAGGAGATTGGCCGCACGCAACTGGACGCTTTGAATATCGCATACGTTGCGATGACCCGAGCCGTCGAACGCCTTGATGTGCTTTTGGAATTCAAGGCTGAACCGGATGCAGCAGTGGAAGCGAAGGGCCTGTCGCATGCGCTCTGGAAGGCGTGGAAGGAAGCTTTTCCGGAATCTTTCGAGGACGATTTGCATTCAGTTTTTGGTCAATTGGATCGAAAAGTCAAGGATCCAAAGTCGGATTCTGGGAAAATTGTCGAGCAGATGAATCCAAAATTGCTGCTTGGTCAATCGTACGAGCAGTTGGTTGCGCGGCCCAAAGCGCACTGGTCTGAGCCGCTTCCCGAAGGTGAAATGAGCCCCCGAGATTTTGGCAATGCTGTTCACGGAATTTTGAGTGAAGTGGTCGTTTATGATGATTGGAACGAGGTCCAAGAGCGCCTGCGTCGCAATGTCGCACTCGCCCCTGAGCATCGCGAAATCATTCAGAAATCGGTTGAGACCATTTTGCGGCATGAGGCAATGAGGCGTTTTTTTGAGGTGCCCCATGCTCAGGTCTTCGCGGAACGCGCCCTCAGCCTTCCCAGCGGAAAAGTTGGGCGACCTGATCGTGTGGTGCAATTGGACGGCATTTGGCATGTGATTGATTACAAAACAGGAAAGCCTGCTGCAAAGCACGTCAGCCAAGTGCAGGAATATTGCGCCGCCTTGTCCGGAGCTGGAACGGGGCAGCGGGTGCAAGGTTGGGTGTTTTACACCTCAGATATGCGCATTGAGCTGGTGCAGGAATGATTCCACTTGCCTCAGGTTCTTGTTTTTAAGTCGGGAGGTGTACCTTGGCTTTCCAGCCAAATCACATGACAACATCGATCTTCTCTTACCGACAAAATGTTTTGATTTTGACGCTCATTTTAGGCTCAATTTTTGGCGTCTCAACGGGTGGATTCACCCAAACAGGAGCCAATGGAGGACCGATGTTTCAGAAGGGTTTTCCGGTGCCACAAGCCCGGGCTACTGGGGAAGGCCAAATCCGCGCAGAAGCGTGCGCACCGGCCACTGCTCTGCGTGATCTAGAATGGAACAATGTTCGTGCACTCATCGAAAATGCTGGAGCCCTTTGGTACAATCGTGCAATTGACAAAGGGGCTTTTGTAGTTCCGAAGGAGGAAGGGGTGTCCGTGGTCTATGGCGGCGCTTTGTGGCTTGGCGGAATCAGTCCGGATCAGCAACTAAAGCTTGCCGCAGTGCGGTACCGAAATACGGGAAACGATTTCTGGCCGGGGCCGTTGACCAACTCGGGCGCCGCTGAGGTGGGACCAGCGGTTTGTGAGGAATATGACAAGTTTGCTATCTCACAGCGTGCGGATGCGATGCGCCACCGTCAATATTTTGATTGTGCGGGTGATCCGGATTGTGACATGGACGAACAATTTCCGCAAGGCTACAGCATTCCATCTTATTTCTTCGAATACCCGGCACATGGAAATGTCAGCCTCAATCAAGACTTCTATTTGGCGCCATTTTATGATTACGATGGAAATGGGTTTTACGATCCTTCAGCTGGAGATTATCCTTGGTATGATTTCCTTCAAGAAATTGATTGCGCAGAGCGCCGACGAGAGGATGCTGTTCCGTTGTACGGAGATCAGACCTACTACTGGATCTTCAACGATAAAGGCAACATTCACTCAGAGTCTCAAGGCGAACCCATTGGAATGGAGATCCGAGCGCAAGCGTTCGCTTTCTCGACCAACGATGAGGTCAATAACATGCAGTTTTACAACTACTTGCTGATCAATCAAGGTACGCAGACACTCACGGAGACGTATTTTGCCCAATGGGTCGATTGTGATCTGGGAGGACACGTGGACGATTATGTGGGTGTGGACGTGAACCGAGGCTTGGGGTATGCATACAATGGTGATGCTTTTGATGAAGCGACGAGCTATTCGATTGGCTACGGCGAAAATCCGCCTGCGATGGGCGTTGACTTCTTTGAAGGACCATACCAAGACACGGATTCGATTGACAATCCATTGACCGCGAATTTCAGCGATGCCATTGACTCGTTGGGTATTCCATACCAAGGCATCGGCATCGGTTATGGCGACGGCATCATTGACAATGAGCGCTACGGAATGCGTAAGTTCATTTACTACAACTGGAATTTTGGAATCAATGGCCAACCAACCCTAGCTGCTCAGTACTACAATTACATGCGTGGTTTTTGGAAAAATGGTCAGCGCATGGCCTATGGTGGTGATGGTCTGACCGCGGCAACAGGAGCGGATTTGGAAATCCCTGCGGATTATATGTTTCCTGATGATACGGATCCCTACTCTTGGGGAACGGTTGGCGTCGAAGTGGAACCTTGGACGGAGGTGGGCGCGGGAAATCCACCAGGAGACCGCTTATTCCTTCAATCCGCGGGTCCTTTCACCCTCGAGCCGGGCGATTACAACAACATCACTGTAGGCATGGTGTGGGCAAGAGCGACGGGGGGCGAACCTTTTGAGAGTGTGGAATTGTTGCGCTTGGCCGATGATAAAGCCCAAAGTCTATTTGACAATTGCTTCGAGATCGTTTCTGGACCAGATGCACCTGAGGTGAGCATTCAGGAGTTGGAGAATGAGCTCATCCTCTATTTGACCAACGACAATCCGTTGTCGAATAATTTCGAAGAACAATACAGCGCGAACGATCCCTCAATTCCGTCGGAACTTGAAGATGGAACGGTTTTGAGCGAAGAGCAACGCAGCTATTTATTCGAGGGCTACCTCGTTTATCAATTGCGTGATAACGCCGTGAGCGCTTCGGAACTCGGTGACATTGACGCCGCAAGACTCATCGCTCAATGCGATGTCCAAAATGGAGTGACACAAGTGATCAATTATACGTTTGATCCGCTCATGGAGTTATCTGTTCCAACTTTAGAAGCAGACGGTCAAGACGAGGGCATCTTCCACAGTTTGCGTGTTACGACCGATGCATTCGCCCAAGGCGACAACCGCATGGTGAACTTCAAGACTTATTACTTCATGGTCTTGGCATACGGATATAACAATTACCGTCCGTTTGACGCTATTTTGGGCACCGGCCAAGACGTTCAGTTCAAAGCTTCACGTAAGGCCGCTGTAGGTTCGATCCGCTCGTATGCGGGCGTTCCTCACAACCCTGCTCCTGAGTCTGGGGGTACGGTTCAGAATTCGGATTACGGTTCTGGTGTGGTGATCACTCGGCTAGAAGGAAAAGGAAACGGCCGCAGCGACTTGGAAATCACGGCTGCTTCGGAGCAGGCGATTTTAGAGAACACGATCGCTTCTTCGGTAACCTACACAGCTGGCCACGGTCCTGTGGACATCCGCGTGGTGGATCCGATCCGCGTCCCTGATGCTGAGTTTGAGCTGCGTGTCGCAGGCGACGATGCCGACCTTGAGGATGCGGTAGACGCTTATTGGACGCTCACCAACAAGACCATGCTCGAGGATGATGATCCTGACAACGACTACAAAGCCGTTTACGAATCTTCAACTTCGATTGCAGTGCTCAACGAAGAGTTGCTCCTCGATTGGGGCCTCTCGGTGACGTTGCACCAGTATGACTATCCTCAGGATGGCAAGTTCACCGAACCGGTGCATGCTTCCATCACCTTTGATGATTCTTCAAAGCCGTGGTTTGTCGGCATTCCTGACCAAGAAGGTTTCAGCCTCTTGAACTGGATCCGTGCTGGAAACCAAGAGGGTGATGATGAAGTTCCTTCGGAGGTCATCTTCAATGACTTGAAGACGGGCAATCCATTGGATGAGGACGAAGTCTACGAGGGCATCCTCGGCGGCACCTGGTCTCCTTACTGCCTTGTGAGCTACACGGGCGACGTGGAGCTTCCAACAGGCGAAGTGGTCAGTGCTCCCAACATTGCACCAACGGTCGACGGTCTGGAGGGCGATCTCTCGCCATTCTCTGGCATCAATGGTTTGAACAACGTTGATGTGGTCTTGACCAGCAACAAGAGCTTGTGGACGCGTGTTCCTGTCCTTGAAATGCAGTCGGTCTATGAATTGGCTCAGGACGAAGATGGTGACGATGGCAGTTCAACTCGTCCGGAGAAGCTGACCTTGCGTCACCACCCTTCGGTGGACAAGAACGGCCGTTACTTCGGTGAGTCAGGCTATGATGGCCCTAGCAATCAACCGATGGGCATGGGCTGGTTCCCGGGATATGCCATTGACGTGGGCACCGGCGAACGCCTCAACATGGCTTTCGGTGAAGACTCATGGCTCGGAGCCGACAACGGTGACGACATGCTGTGGAATCCTTCCCCGAACATCTACGGCGGTGTTGGCGGCGGCGGCGGCGGATTTGGCGGCGGCAACGTCTCCATTGAAATTGTTGGCGGCACTGTTTATGCAGGTGGCCAGCACTGGATCTATGTCTTCAAGAACTCGCAATACGAGGAAGGAACGGAGAACCGTATGCCTGCATACGACGAAGGTGCGTACCTCTACGAGAACCTCGAAGTGAGCGGATCGACCACCAACGTGCGCCGTGTATTCCGCGCTTGCACGTGGGTCGGCTCATCGTTGCTCAACGAAGGCTTTGAGATGCTTTCCGTCGAAGACGGACTCATCCCGAACGATGCGCGCATCCGTTTGCGTGTCGCCAAGGCTTACGAAAAGTACAGCCCGACCAACATCGATCCGGAAGACAATTACAACGGAGCCGACAACTTCTGGAACCCGCTCTACACCTTCTCTACGAAGGATGTGGCAGCTGTTCCGATGCAAGACACCGTCTTGACGTCTGTCCTTGATGAGATCAATGTCGTGCCGAACCCGTATTACGCCTTCAGCCAATACGAAACGAGCAAGCTTGATAACCGCATCAAGATCACCAACCTGCCGGAAGTGTGCACCATTCGCATCTACAACCTGCAAGGAACCCTCGTGCGGCAGTTCTCCAAGGCCGACCCGCTCACTTCGGTGGACTGGGACCTCAAGAACGAACGAAACGTCCCCATCGCTGGTGGCGTCTACATCATCCATGTCGATGTGCCAAACGTCGGCGACAAAACACTCAAATGGTTCGGCATCATGCGCCCAACCGATTTGGACAACTTCTGATTTGATTCCGACTGAGGTAAGATGATAACAGTTTGAAGTGAGTATAAATTAATTGAGGCGAACGCAGTTGGGTATTGGTTGTGTGAACTTGTGCCTGAAAAACTGTTATCGATATATGAATGCAATATTGAAAGGTGCCGTACGCTTGGCACTTGGAGTCGGCGTTTTGGCTGTCGGCGTTGGGATGATGAACGGCCTGATTTCCATGAAAGAGGAAATGCCTGTTTCGGACAAACCTGCTGCGCCTCGTGCGGTACGTAGTTCGGTGATTGAGATTGAATCGATTCAGCCCGAAACTCCCGTGGAAGGCCGTGTTGAAGCGATGTACAAAATGGACATTATGTCCGAGGTGACGGGTAACCTTTTGATGGGCTCCAAAGAATTTCGTGAGGGAATGGCTTTCGGAGCAGGCGAGGTTATTCTCGCAATGGATGACACCGAAGCTCGCCTTGCTTTAATTGCCCAGCGCAGTCAGTTCTTGCAATTGCTATCCAGTCATTTGGCAGATCTTCAGATGGACTTTGACGGCAGGAGTGAGGTTTGGGCGGGTTATGCGAAATCCATAAACGTGGAGGAGACGCTGCCGACTTTACCAGAGGCAGCCTCTGATCGTGAGCGCCTTTTTCTATCGAATCGTGGTCTTGTATCCAGTTATCACAGCATTCGCTCAGCCGAAGAAAAGTGCAGTAAGTTCCAAGTGCGTGCCCCTTTTGACGGCATTGTGGTTCAGGCCAACGTTCGGCCAGGGGCTTTGGTTCGAGCCGGTCAAATGGCAGGTAAGTTGGTCGGAGAGGGCAATTATGAAGTGAAGACAGCTGTGCACGCGCGGTATTTGTCGACCATTCAACGACGAGATTCGGTTCGGTTTTATGATGAAGCAGGCACAACAATTGCAACCGGAACGGTCCATCGCATTGCGGGTAATGTTGATCCAGCGACTCAATCTGCAAGTGTTTTCTGCCGGATAACACCAGCCCGTAAGGGTGTCAATGCTTTACGCGATGGACGCTTTCTCACGGGAACGATTGAGAGTGCGCCGTTGGAGAACACCTTTCAACTGCCCTTGGCTTGGATGCACGACGAGAATCATATTTTCGAGGTGTCGGAGGGGAATCTGAAGGAACGAGAAATCGAAGTGCTATTTCGATCGCGTTCGCACGCGATTGCGAGGGGCTTGGAACCGGGGACTGTGGTTCTGAGTGAATCCCTGACAAATGCTTTCGAAGGCATGATCGTTCGGACCAAAACCAATGAACTCGAGGATTGATGCGCGGTCTCATTCGATACTTTGTTCGGTACAATTTGACCGGCGACCTCCTCATGCTGGCTATCTTGGCATCAGGTTATGTAGGCCTCACCAATCTGAGCTCGAATTTTTTTCCAGTCACGGAGTCCAAGAAAATTCAGGTGCAAGTGGTTTACCCTGGCGCTTCTGCGGCTGAAATTGAAGAAGGAATTGTTGCAAAAATTGAGGAAAACCTCAAAGGTATTTCCGGACTCGATCAGGTCAAATCGGTGTGCAGCGAGAACGCCGGGACCATTTCCATCGAGACGGTTTCTCCAGAACTTACGGACGAGGCGCTTCAGAACGTCAAGAATGCGGTTGATCGCATTGCGAGTTTTCCGGTTGGAATGGAGCCACCTATCGTGTACAAACAGGATGCAATTGGTGTGGCCATTTCATTTGCAGTAATAGGGGTAGAAGACTTGCGTGTTCTCAAGTCAGAGGCTCGCCGTATTGAGACGGAGTTGCGCAGTGCCCGCGTTATTTCTCAAGTGCAGCTCAGTGGTTTTCCGGATGAAGAGATTGAAATCAGTTTGCGTCAAGCGAAACTCAACGAATTGAATGTGAGTGTCGCGGAAATCGCAACGGCAGTGCGTAATGCCAACTTGGAGGCGACGGGAGGTCGATTGAAATTGATGAACGAAGAGATGATCATTCGTGGTCGATTCCGTCAATATGACGTCGAATCCATGCGTGATATCATCATTCGTGCGAACCGTGATGGACGCGTCGTCCGCCTGGGCGACATCGCAAAAGTTGAGCAACGCTGGGCAGAAAACGATCCCTCACGCAACTGGTTCAATGGTGAACCGGCGGCGGTCATTACGGTCAATAATTTGACCACGGAGTCCATTCTGGACATCACAGCCTATGTCCGGGAGTACATCAAGCAGTACAACGAACAAAACAGCGCCACCCGCATTGAGGTCATTCGAGATTCCAGCACAGTGCTCAATCAAAGGATTGACTTGTTGGTGAACAATGGCATCATTGGATTTTTCTTGGTCATTCTGTTCTTGGCGCTATTCCTTAACATTCGCCTGGCGTTCTGGGTGGCCTTGGCGATTCCTGTTTCTTTCATGGGCATGTTTCTGTTTGCTGGTGCAATGGGCGTGACCATCAATGTGATTTCGTTGTTTGGAATGATTTTGGTGATCGGCATTCTGGTGGATGATGGCATCGTCATTGCGGAAAACATCTACCAGCATTATGAACGCGGGGAATCTAGGATGGAAGCAACCATCAACGGTACATTGGAGGTTTTGCCCGCTGTTTTTGCAGCCATTGTAACCACGGTGGTGGCCTTTTCTTCATTTTTCTACATCGAAGGTCAATTGGGTGATTTTTTCGGTGACATGGCGACGGTCATCATCTTGACGTTGGTTTTCTCCTTGGTAGAAGGTGCGTTGATCTTGCCGGCGCACATCGGTCACTCCAAAGCCCTTCGACGTGATTTTAAACCCAATCGCGTGGAACGGATCATGCGGAGCATCATGAATGGGATGCGGGATTCCATTTACGCGCCGGTTCTACGATTCAGTCTAAAACAGCCTTGGATTATGTTTTGCATCATCGTTGCTGTATTTCTGATTTCAGTCCCCGGCTTGATTGGAAGTGGTCTCGTGAAAACCACATTTTTCCCTTTCATAGAAGGTGATAATCTCACCATTAGCTTAACGATGCAGGCGGGAACACGCGATCAAATTACGCGTTCGGAATTGGACCGCATCGAGGCCATTGTGTGGGAGGTGAATGAAGAGCTTTCGGTGCAACGTGAAGACAGTTTGCAACTGATTCAGGCGGTCGATAAGCGCATTGGCCCTTCCATGCATAATGGACTCCTGAATGTTCAGCTTCTGGATGGCGAGCGGCGCAACATGCAATCCACCGACATTTCGAGCATGATTCGCGAGCGAGTGGGCACGGTCTTGGGAGCAGAAAATTTAAGTTTTGCCGCATTCTCTCCGTTTGGACGTCCCGTATCCGTTTCGTTATTGGGAAACAACCTTGCTGAGTTGGAAGCTGCTACGCAGGAACTCAAATCTGCCATGTTGCAACGAGAGGACCTCAAGGATGTCATTGACAACAATCTCAAAGGCATGCAGGAGGTGTCGTTGCGTCTCAAGCCACGTGCCTTTCAGCTTGGTTTTACCCACCAGTCTGTGATGGCACAGGTTCGGCAAAGTTTCTTTGGTGCAGAAGCACAGCGCCTTCAGAAAGGCCGCGACGAGGTGAGGGTGTGGGTGCGTCTGGATGAACGGGATCGGCAATCAATGGGAGATCTCCAGTCGTTTCGCGTCCAAGACATCACAGGAGCACAGATTCCGCTGACCGAGATTGCGGACTTAGAGCTTGGCCGTGACATCAGTGCGATCAACCGACTCTATGGTCAGCGCGAAGTGCAAGTCTCTGCGGATTTGGCAGGGCCGGAGGTGAGTGCTTCTGATGCAAATGCTGCCATTAAAGCTGAGGTATTGCCGCCGATCTTGCTTCGATATCCCAGCATCACTCCGAGCTATGAAGGTCAGAACCGCGAAGTCATTAAATCACAGGAAAGCATCCAACGGGTCATGCCTTTGATTTTTGCGCTCATGCTGTTCATCATCATATTGGCTTTTCGGTCTCCGCTGCAAGGACTTGCTGTGTTTGGTTTGATTCCATTTGGATTCATCGGGGTGAGTTTGGGTCACTGGATTTTGGGGGCACAAATCAGTTTGTTCTCCATCTTGGGCATGATCGCCCTCATTGGAATTTTAGTCAATGATGCGTTGGTATTCGTGGCAGCTTACAATGTGAATTTGAAACAGGGAATGGAGGTAAAAGCAGCGATTTGGGAAGCTGGAATGAGTCGTTTCCGACCGATTATTTTGACTTCAATCACCACTGTTGCCGGTTTGGCTCCGTTGATGCTCAACAAAAGTTTTCAAGCTCAGTTTTTGATCCCAATGGCCATTGCAGTTGCTTTCGGCTTGTTATTCGTCACGGTCATCATCTTGGTTTTACTCCCCATTTATTTGCAGTGGATCAATCCGCTTCACCGCAGCTGGGTTTGGATCAAACGCGGTGATTGGCCTTCTGTGGAGGCAGGTGAGCCGGCCAACCGGGAAGAACAATCTTTTGAAGAATGAGAATGATTATGCTAAATCCTCTGGTTCCGGTGCGGAGCATCACGCTCTTGCTCTTTTTTATTGCCCTTTCAAGCCAGGGATCAGTCTTATTTGCCCAAGAAACGTTGCGCTTGGAAGACGCGGTTGCACGTTCGCTACAAAACAATCTGGGCATCCGACTGGCCCGTCAGCAGGCCGAAATTTCCGCAATCGGAAATGCTTGGGGAGCTGCCGGGGCGCTCCCACAAATCGGTTTATCGGCAACGGGCTCGAATGCTGTCAGCGATCAGTCGCAGAACCCCACTTCGTTCATCCAGGAAAAGCTGGAGAGTGAATCGATCAATATTGGTGGTCAGTTGAATTGGGTATTGTTTGATGGTTTTGGAATGTTTGCCAACAAGCGCGCTTTGGAGCGATTGCAGGAACAGGCAGAAGGCCAAGCGGCAATTGTGATTGAACAGACGGCTTCAGCGATCATGCAAGCGTATAACAATGTTCTGGTGCAGCTTGCTTTGCGCGATGTATTGTCGGCAGCTATGGGGGTTTCTCGGGCCCGCCTTGATTGGATGGAAGCGCGTCAAGCCACAGGAGCCTCATCGACCTTTGATCGATTGCAATTTGACAATGCGCTGTTGACTGATAGTTTGGCCTGGTTGCAGCAAAGTGCCAACATCAAACAGGTGACGATGGCATTGAATCGCTTGATGGGAGAGACGGTTGAAAGTCAATGGAAGTTTGCTTCGACCTTGAATGCACCGAAATCTCGAAACGATTTTGGAGAGCTGCGTTCTCGCGTTTTATCCAATGCGACGGTCATTCAAAATGCTTTGGTCGCTCAGGAACTCGCCGAGGCTGGCGTGCAGCAGGCGCGAGCGCGGTTGAGTCCAAACGTATCCCTCACGGCAAGTCAAAATGAGCAAAGCAGTCGGTTCGAGGCTGGAGATTTGTCTGGAGATGGAGTGACCAAAAACGTATCGGCCAACCTGGCGGTCAATTTTAATTTATTCAACGGTGGTGCAACACGCAGGGCCATTCAACAGGCGAAGATGCAAGTGGCCATGGCTGAAATGCAAGCCGAAGACCAACGAAGGGAAGTGGATCGATTGCTTCAAGATGCCTGGTCACGTTGGAGCTCTGCAGAGCAGACCCATTTGATTTCAATGCAACTCACTGAAAACAGTAGAAGGTCGCTTGAAATTGCGCAAGAGAGGCTGACCTCTGGTGCCATCAATTCATTGGATTTTCGCGAAATCCAAATGCAGGTAATCAACTTGCAGCAGCAGCAGCTTCAGGCGCTCAGTGCATGGCAATCAGCGGATATTGAATTGCAGCTACTCAGCGGAGATTGGTCAATTGAAGCACAGCTTCCGTAAGTTTGACACACAGCATGGAGCGCAATCCCAAAATCCTCATCATTACTTATTACTGGCCACCAGCCGGAGGTATTGCGGTGAAGAGATGGTTATCGCTCGCCAATGAATTTGCTCAGGCGAGAGCAGAGGTTCATGTGCTGACATTGGAACCAAATTCTGCTGAGTACAGCAGCATTGATGAGGACTTGCTTTCCACTGTGGATGAACGGATTCATATTCACAGAGTGAGAGCGTGGAACCCATTTCGCCTCACCAAGCGATTCTTTCAGAAGCATATACCTCCACAAGGTTTTTCGTCGAACAACGGAGGAGACGAAGCAATCAATCTCCTCACGAGGCTGCGCAGTCACCTTTTCATTCCAGATCCGCGCAAGACTTGGAATGCTCGGGCGATTAAGAAGGCTGTAGAAATCATCGATGCACATGCCATTGAGGCGATGATCACGACAAGCCCTCCACATTCTGTTCAATTAATTGGAAGGAAGGTTGCAAAAAAGAGGCCGATTCGGTGGATTGCAGACTTTCGCGACCCTTGGACAGATATTTTTTACTACGATCAATTGGGGCATTCAGTTTTATCCAATGCGATTGATGAAAGCTTGGAGTTAAAGGTATTGTCTGACGCGGATGTGATCACCACAGTAAGTTGGGGTTTCAAGGATCTTTTTGCGCGAAAAGTGCCAAGAAGAGATCCCAATGACATTTGTGTCATTCCGAATGGAATTGATCGCGCCTTGTCCTCCTGGAAAAGTGAGAAAGCGGGTGAAGTATTTCGGATGGTTTACACAGGTATGCTCACAGATTTATACGAAATCGAACCTTTTCTGCAGGCGATAAAGGTCTACAATTCGAGGATGGAGATGCCTCAAATTGAATTCGATTTTTTCGGCTCAGTATCGAAGGCTTATAAAAGCATGCTCGAAGAGAAATTTGAATTTATCCAATTTCATGGCAACCGTCCGATGCAGGAAATCCCTCAAATACAAGACTCAGCAGATGGGTTGTTCTTGGTTGGACCAAAAGACTATAACGCGGGTCACATACCGGGCAAGTTGTTCGAATACCTCGGGGCTGCGCGACCGATTTTCTATTTGGGAGATTTTGCGTCTGATGTGAGTCGCATCCTAAACGAAACCCGGACAGGAACCTTGTTTGACCGTAACCGCACCGATGACCATCTCGCTGTCCTTCACGAACAGATGAACAAGGCACAGCAAAGGAAGGAAGGACTTGAACGAGAGGATTTGCTCACGGATTATTTGCGTTCAAATCAAGCTCGGGCTTTTCTCGAGATTGTCCGCGGTGCTGCACAGAAGTGATCTCACTCGTACTGATTGAACACTTCGTGTCCTCCGTCTTTCAGGAGTTTATCGCGTTCGAACAATGCAATGTCACTCTTCACCATTTCGCTGCAGAGTGCTTCAAGGGTGTAGGTGGGTTCCCAGTCCAAAACACGTTTTGCTT
Organism: uncultured Flavobacteriales bacterium; assembly: GCA_965661575.1. GTDB lineage: Bacteria > Bacteroidota > Bacteroidia > Flavobacteriales_D > Sanyastnellaceae > UA16. The sequence goes on from CBFIEJ010000012.1 coordinate 18,241, forward strand.
TCGAAGCATCCCCCACCAATAATTCCACCTCAGCGGGACGGAAATACCGGGGGTCGACACTGACCAAAACGTCGCCGGTTTCGGCGCAGATGCCCTGCTCGTTGACGCCTTCTCCCTGCCATTTCAGTTTCCTGCCCACCTCCGCAAAGGACATGTTTACGAATTCACGGATCGTGACTGTGCGGCCGGTAGCCAGTACGTAATCATCAGGATTGTCTTGTTGGAGCATGCGCCACATGCCCTCAACGTAATCCTTGGCATGTCCCCAATCGCGCTGAGCATCGAGGTTGCCCAAATACATCTGATCCAAAAGTCCCAGGTGGATTTGCGCCACTGCTCGGGTGATTTTTCGCGTGACAAATGTTTCACCGCGCAAGGGGCTTTCGTGGTTGAAGAGAATGCCGTTGGAAGCGTGCATTCCGTATGACTCACGGTAGTTTTTCACAATCCAAAAGCCGTAGAGTTTCGCCACGCCGTAGGGGCTTCGTGGGTAGAATGGTGTGGTTTCACTCTGTGGCGTTTCTTGCACCAATCCGTACAATTCTGAGGTAGAGGCCTGGTAAAAACGGCATTCCTTTTCGAGGTTCAGGATGCGGATGGCTTCCAAGATGCGCAGCGTCCCAATTCCATCGGCATTTGCCGTGTATTCCGGAGTGTCAAAGCTGACCTTAACATGGCTCATCGCCGCGAGGTTATAGATCTCGTCGGGTTTTACTTCTTGGATGATTCGAATGAGATTCGTAGAATCCGTGAGATCCCCGTAGTGCAATCTGAGGCGAAGGTTTTTTTCGTGGGGATCTTGATACAGGTGATCGATTCGATCGGTATTTAAAAGCGACGAACGGCGCTTGACGCCATGCACTTCGTATCCCTTGTCTAACAAAAGTTCGGTCAAATACGCCCCGTCTTGCCCTGTAATTCCCGTGACCAGTGCCTTTTTCATGTTACTATTTTATCAGAATTTAAAAATAAGACCTTTCTATGAGTCCAACAAGCTCAACCCACTTCTTGATTTTTGACCAATTCGTGGTACGCTCCTTGTTGAGCTAGCAATTCGTCGTGTTGTCCCATTTCGACGATGGCGCCATTGGAAAGAACGGCGATTTTATCGGCGCTCTTGATGGTGCTTAATCGGTGAGCTATGATCAGGCTGCTCCGACCTTTCATGAGTGCATCCAGGGCCAATTGCACTTCCTTTTCACTCGAAGCGTCAAGTGCGCTCGTGGCTTCATCCAAAATCAAGAGGTCGGGGTCGCGCAGAATGGCTCGAGCAATCGCAATACGCTGACGCTGTCCACCAGACAATTGGATGCCGCGTTCGCCCACCAAAGTGTCAAAACCTTCTGGAAAGGACTGAATGAACTCGAAAGCATTTGCTTTGCGCGCTGCGGCTTCAATTTCCTCCTGGGATGCGTCAAATCTGCCGTAGGCAATGTTGGTTCGGATGTCTCCCCCGAACAGGATGACTTCTTGGGGCACAAAGGCCATGCGCTTGCGAAGGCTTGTCAAGGGAAGGTTTTTCAAGGGTATCCCATCAATGCTCACTTCGCCTCCAACCGGATCGTGAAAACGCAATAACAAGGAGGCGATGGTGGATTTTCCAGCACCTGAGGCCCCTACGAGGGCCACTCGTTCACCTGGAGCAATGCGCAAGTTAATGTCGTTGAGGACGGTGACATCTGCCCGATTGGGATAATGAAAATGAACGTTTTCAAACGTGATGTCACCTTTTAATTCGACTGAGGGCTGAGCACTATCTTCATTGGTTTGCACGATTTCACGCGGTTCATCCATCAATTCCATGAGCGATTCAATGGCTCCCAATCCGCGTTGCAAAGCGGAGAACTGCGCTGCAATACCACCAATCGAACCGGCTACAAGGCCTGTCATGAGCAGAAACGTGAAGAAATGCTCGCTTGCCAAGCCACCCGTGGTCATGAGTTCGGCACCTTTGAAAATGACCAAAGTGATGGCTCCGAAAATGAATAAGATGATGAATGAGCCAAATGCTCCGCGCCAGATGGCGCCTTTCATAGCCAATGAACGAATGTTTCGAATGCTGCTCAAATACCGCATCAATTCCCACGCTTCGTTGGCAAAACTCTTGACACTCGTAATGCCGGTAAGTGTTTCTTGTACAATGGTATTGGAATCGGCCACTTGGTCTTGGGTACGCTTCGAAAGTTTGCGGATGAATCGGCCAAACAGAATGGCTGCAATGATCATGACCGGCAACGTCGCGAGCATGAGCAAAGTCAGCGTGACGGAGAAGTACAGCAATGCAAGGATTCCACCGATGATGATGATCAGTTGCCGCAGCAATTCAGAAAGCGTCGTGGTAAAGACATCTTGAATGGAAGTGATGTCTGCGGAGACACGGCTGTTCAAGTCCCCCACTCGTCGCGTGTCGAAAAATGACATGGGCATGCTCACGATGGCTTCAAAAGCATCCTTCCGCATGGCTAACATCATGTCCTCTGTCATTTTGGCAAAAAGAACAACCCGTGTGAAACTCAGCGCCGCCTGTATTCCGAGAACAAGCAGAATCAGCCAGCCGATCTCAGTCAAGTCACTCAAATCAAATGGCAGAAAAGAAAGAGATGCGTCCGGCGCTGAAGAGGCTGCACCATCTTTCATGCTCGATGCGGTGCCAACGCCTCCCAACTGTCCCCAGAGGCGTGTCACCATCAAGGTGAGTACTCCACTGATGCTGATGATCACGACACCGATGGCATACCCCCAAGCATGCGGTCTCAGGTAGGCTCCCATCCGGAGTACCGTTTTCCAGTTTTTCCATCGGAAAGAACGGCTCTCGGGAATTTCCTTGCGCATGATGATGGCTCTTTATACAGGTTGCTTTGAAAAATGCTTCGACGAAGTAAACGCAAAATTAAGGGCTCAAAGTGCCAATGGAACGCAAAATTCCTTCATCTTTCACCTCCAAGGGTTTGGACGCATGAAATCTGTGACTATCTTTGCACTCCCGATTTCGGGTTGAAGACCATTGATTGGTTTTCGTTTTAAATGAAGAGAAATGAAAAGGACTTTCCAACCCTCAGTACGCAAGCGACGAAACAAGCATGGTTTTCGGAAGCGCATGTCATCAGCAAACGGACGCAATGTGTTGAGCTCACGTCGTGCCAAGGGCCGCAAGAAGCTCACGGTAAGTTCGGAGCGTCGCCACAAAGGCATTGAACGATAAGATAAAAGACCGCCTAGCGGTTCACCACATATTGAAAAGGAGTCGCAAGACTCCTTTTTTTGTGCTCTAGAATTGGGGGCTGGCGTCAATAGCTTCCATTTTCCAAACTCACACACCATCCGAAGGTCCAGCAACTGCGAACAATTCAATCGTTTCGGAGCCTTGCTCTTCGTTAGAGGTCACCTTCCAGATTTTCCAGCTTGATGACTTGCCTTTGAGTTTACCGGTTGCTCGGAGAGATTCCGAAGATGAGCTATGAATGGCATCAACGGTAAGGTCAAGCCTGAAATCCACGTCGTGACCAATGGTTTTGAACATGCTCTCTTTGATCCCCCAAGCGCAGCACAACATGGGAGTGGTAGTGAAATTCATTTGTTCCTCAGCACTCAGAAATCGTTTTGCGATGTTGTGCAATTGCACCCGTGGACGTTCGATGTCACAACCGACAGGCTGGTCTCCTAAGCAGACCATGACCCAGCAGCTTTTTTTCAAAGAATGGTGGGATACACTGATGAACTTTTCGTCACCTACGAGTTCAGGTTTCCCATGATCGTCGTGCTTAATTTGCGCATTGGACCAAGGAGTGTCAAATGCATTCAGGGCCTGGTCCACAGCGAAGTGTTCGAGTTGGCGATGATTAGACAAAGCGGTGATGTCTCGCGAGGGAAATCGGTTTTGATTTTCTGTCCAAGTCTTTACCTCGCTGGCAGCAGCAGAAACCTCTGCGATGATGACGTGTGGCGAAGTAGATTGGACAAAAATGTTGATTTCGGGCATTGGAAGCGAGTTGGTGGACGTGAACAAGGGTTAAAACTCCGGCGATTTGTGGATTAATGAGTATTTTTGCACTCGAAATCAGAGCATTATGAGTACTACAATGACAACAGAGTTTTTGCCTTACAAAGTAAAGGATATCAGCTTGGCTGAGTGGGGAAGAAAAGAAATCCGCTTGGCCGAGGCAGAAATGCCCGGTTTGATGAGCCTGCGTCACAAATATGGCGAAGAGAAGCCGTTGCAAGGATCGCGCATCGCGGGTTGCTTGCACATGACCATCCAAACGGCGGTGTTGATCGAAACGCTTGTTGAATTGGGAGCGGACGTGACTTGGTCTTCTTGCAACATCTTCTCTACCCAAGACCACGCAGCCGCAGCAATTGCAGCCGCGGGCATTCCTGTGTATGCGTGGAAAGGAATGACGGAGGAAGAATTTGAGTGGTGCATCCGTCAAACGCTTTTCTTCGGTGCCGACCGGCAACCTCTGAACTTAATCTTAGACGATGGAGGTGATCTCACCAACATGGTGCTGGATGAATTCCCTCAATTGGCAGATGGTATCCGTGGTTTGTCCGAAGAGACAACCACCGGGGTGTTGCGTCTGTATGATCGCATGAAAAATGGTACGTTGCCAATGCCTGCGATCAACGTGAATGATTCCGTCACGAAATCGAAGTTTGACAACAAGTACGGTTGCCGTGAATCAGCGGTTGATGCGATTCGTCGAGCAACGGATGTCATGATGGCTGGAAAAGTTGCAGTCGTTGCTGGATACGGCGATGTTGGTAAGGGCACAGCAGACTCATTGCGCAATGCTGGCTGCCGTGTGATGGTGACCGAAATTGATCCGATTTGTGCGTTGCAAGCAGCAATGGACGGATACGAGGTGAAGCGCATGATGGACGCCGTGAAAGAGTGCGACATCATTGTCACCGCTACGGGTAACAAGGACATCATTTCAGGGGAGCACTTTGAAGCAATGAACGACAAAGCCATCGTTTGTAACATTGGCCACTTTGACAATGAAATCGATATGGCATGGCTCAATGACAACCACGGTCACACCAAGGATACCATTAAGCCTCAGGTTGACTTGTACAATGTAAACGGCAACGACATCATCGTGCTGGCCGAAGGTCGACTGGTGAATTTGGGTTGTGCTACGGGTCACCCAAGTTTTGTGATGTCCAACTCTTTCACGAATCAAGTTTTGGCGCAATTGGAACTGTGGAACAACACCGATGCTTACGGAAACGAAGTCATCACATTGCCGAAGCACTTGGATGAGGAGGTGGCTCGGTTGCACTTGGATAAGATCAATGTGCAATTGGAGAAGCTCACTACAGAACAAGCCGATTACATCGGAGTTCCCGTAAATGGACCATTTAAATCCGATTTATACCGATATTGATCCTCGCTATGCGTTGGATCCAAAAACTCAGTGAATTCGTCCGGTCTCAACCGGACGTTTTCCGTTTTCTGGTATTTGGTTTCGGAGGCTACATCGTCTGGCACTTGGCATACGAGGAATACCTGAAGCCAGTAACGCTGTTGGATGAATACATCACCCAGCATTTGATCACCAGTACGGAGTGGATCATGGAATCGCTGGGCTATTTGGTGAATGCCTATTTCCAAGCCACAGATGGCGCATTTCGAACGCGCGTTGGCATAGCTGGAGCGCAAGGCGTTTTCGTAGGCCCTTCGTGCGACGGCGTGGTTCTGTTTGCCTTGTTTGCCATATTCATTGTTTCTTTTCCAGGGCGCTGGCTTCGGAAAGCGTGGTTCATTCCCTTAGGAATTGCGGTCATTCATGCGGCCAATGTCTTTCGCATCATTTGCTTGCTCTGGATTCAATTGTACTTCGGTGAAGAAGCCATGACTTTTAACCACGATTACACTTTTACGGTATTTGTTTACAGCATCATTTTTATGCTCTGGTACCTTTATGCCACAAGGTCACAAGGACCCCTTGCCAAGGTAGCGGTGAGTGAAACGTCACCTTCTACATGAATCGGGAAAGCAAATCAATGCTTCCGCGACGAAGACCCCTCTGGCTCTTGGTTCTGGCGGTGATGTTGGTGTTTGGCTTCTATCAAGAAAAAGCCAAAATACAATTGAACCACTATGTAGAAGTGTTGCAACAAAATCCGGGTGTTGCTGAGATGCCCCCTGAGCTGAGGGCAAAGTGGTGGGATGTCAATCCGCAGCCCAAGCGAATCCATTACTATATCATGCAGGGGACATGGGATGGCTTTCACAGCATGAATTTGAATCAATTGAAGAGCCTCAAGTGGGGGCTGAGCATCTTCATTCTGCTCGTCTTTTTTGCTTTGGACGGCCTGTTTTTGCAAACAACGGGGCACCTCAATCGATGGCCTTGGTTGGTGGTGATGTATGGCTTGGCCGGAGCAATTATGGCGGTCTTCATAGTACTTGTTCCTGGCAAGTCCGGGTACGGTGTAGCGCACGAATTCCTGGCCTTTCTGCAATCGCCCCTCCCTTCATTGTTCATCGTGCTTGTGCCGTCTCTCATCGAACGAATGAAAGTCGATCAATGATTCACAGGTTGTAAACGCGCAGTATGGGTGGGTCCCACTGCGTGCCGTATTGGTGCAACGGATAGGTAGCAGAACCTGAAACCACCGAACCGTCGATGATCAACCATTCCGAGTCTCCACAGGGGTCAATGAGCATCAACCCATCCTCTGCGACTTCGACCTGACAATTTGAAGGAATGTCTGCCGTAGCATGGCGATCCAAAGCCACGAATTGATCGAGGGTGTAACGATAGAGTACGATGCCTTGAGAGCCCCCACTTACGAGCACGTGGCCGCTCGGAACGGAGAGGTTAATGTAAGCAGGTAAGTTGACGTTGACAGAAAAGTCCACCGGTACATAGGGAATGTACTGTTCTTGCTCATTGCACCGGGATTGAAGGCAAATGATAGGAACAACTACAACAAGCAAGAAACGGTGTAGGACTTTATTCATCAGATCTTTTGTTTGCGCAGTCCGAGGGGATCACGCGGCGCTCCAGCTTGGAATTCCTTGAGGTAGCGGGGTTCGAAATAGGCCAAGTCTTCAAATTTACTCATTGAGAAAGCGGACAGTGCGAGTTGATGCATATGCTTAGCGTGGGGGAAATCAGCCACAAATGAGCATTCGGGCATGCGGTCGCCCAACAATCGTTGCGTCTTTTCAGCGGCATCCCCAATGACACAGACGCGACGAGAATCACCACTCTGGGACAACGCGGGAAACAAGTCTGTAAGTTCTTGCTGAGGTTCCAGGATGACGGACCTTGTCGCATCTGCAAAGGCAAGGGTGTTTTTCTCAGAAATAAAGCTCGCCGTGTATACTTCGTCTCGCCGAGCATCCATCACAGGGATGATGACGTCCCAGTCTCCCTCGTGATTCACTGCGTGGGCCTGCACCTGAAGGCTGTCAAATGCCATCAGAGGCAAACCCCGGGCGTGCGCTATTCCTTTTGCAGTGGAAACACCAATGCGCAAACCGGTGTAGCTGCCAGGGCCCGAAGACACGGCAATGGCTTCGAGTTCAACTGAACTGATTCTGTTGGATTTGAGCAATTCGTCAATCATGGGAAGTAGGCGCTTGCCATGCACGTATTTGGATTCTGAAGCCTGCGCCTCACCTAATAAAGCTTCACCGCGAAACAGGGCCACAGAACACGAGAGCGTGGAAGTTTCGATGGCTAGAATCAACGGTTGTGCCGTCATTCTTCGGCGCTTTCGGAATCTTCTTCCACATCGACCTTGTCCTCATTCGTGAGCGTGCGTGAGACGGCTTGATAAGGCCCAATGATGACCTCGGAATTTGCTTCCAAGCCCGAGATAATTTCAATGAATCGATTGTCTTGGATTCCTGTGGTGACCGGCTTCCACAGAGCCATTCCGTTGCTGAACACAAAAACGCCAAGCTCCGTATCGTCTGTTTCGGCTGACTCCTTTTCACGGGTTGAAACGGCTTGAATGGGTATGGAAATGATCTTGTCAGCTCGGCGGGTAAGAATGTCCACTTTGGCACTCATGCCTGGACGGAAGGGTGATAGATTGCTCGCAGCGGTCGCGTCTACGATGCTTGAGTAGCTCTCCGATTGAAGCCTTACTTTCACGGAGAAGTTTGTCACCTGGTCCATTGCGAAGCCATTGAGTCCGGCATTCAAAGCAGTATTTCCGATTTCGGTGACTACACCGGCAAAGGTCTCATCGAGGTAAGCGTCAACTTCGACTTCAGCGGCGTCTTCCATGCTCACTCGGACGATGTCACTTTCGTTGACTTCGACATCCACTTCCATGACCGACAGGTCCGATACCTTCATGACAACTTCTCCTGCAGTGAAACCGTTGCCTTGGACGCTCTCACCGATTTCTTTGACCAGTGCGGTGACCGTGCCTGATTGAGGAGCGAGTAAAGTCGTACGAGAGAGATTGTCTCGAGCCTCTTGAACAGAGGCCTCAGCACTGGAGATGGCAAATTCAGCGCTTCGAATGGATTCGCTCGCAGCTGTAAGTGTGGCTTCGGCGCCTCGGAAATTGGCTTGTCCGTTGTCAAAGTCGGCTTGTGAAACCACACCTTGGCTGAAAAGGGTTTGGGTGCGTTCCCAGCTTTTTGTCGCCGCGAAGAATTGCGCATCGGCCTGTGCGTGCTGGGCGCGGGCTGAAGCCAGATTGGACCGAGCGCTGTTTGCAGCGGCTTCTGCTCGATTCAATGCGGCATTGTACAGATCTGGATTGATCTGAACGAGCAGATCACCTTCAATGACTTGGTCACCCTCTTTGACGGGAAGCGCAATGATTTGCCCACTCACTTCGGCTGTGATGTTGACTTCAACTTCAGGTTGAATTTTACCCGACGCCGAAACACGCTCTATGATGGTTCGAATCTCCGCCTGTTCTGTTTGCACAGAAGTTGCTTCAGTACCTCCTCCAAACCATTTGGCAGCAGCGATCAATGCGACGATCAGAACGGAGACAATGATCCAAAATGTTTTGCTGAATTTCATGAAGTGAATTTATCGGAAGGTCAAGGGTTTGCCCATGTAAAAGTCGAGGATTCGACTTTTGAACGCGAGGTCGTATTTCGAACGCAATGCATTGACACGTGCATTGTCCAATCGGGTGCGCGCATCGGCGTAATCGATTGCAGTTGCCGCTCCAGCTTCGTAACGCTGTTCAGTGTTGTTGAAGGCACGCTCTGAGGCAGTAAGAGCAGATTCTTGCGCAACTGTATTTTGAGCTGCAGCTCGTGCATCTGCCCAAGCCGATTCGATGCTTGTCGTCAGTGTTTGCCTCACCTGTTCGAGTTGGTACTGAGCACGCAATACACCGACTTCCGCCTGTTCAATGGAAGACTTGACTCCAAAGTTGTTGAAGATTGGAATGCTCATCGAGAAGAAGACACTTTGGTTGTAGTTCTGATTGATCTGATCGTTGAACGGAGTGGTGATGAATTGATAGACCTCTTGTTGAGCTACGAGATCGTAGGCTGTGCTATCATCGACGACAAGGGATCCCAAAACAAAGTCCTCCGTTGTTGGTGTCCCGTCGATGGAACGGGAGGCTCCGGAGTATCCTGTTCCGATGTTGTAGCTGGCGAAAATTCGAGGAAGGCGACCACTTTTCGCAAGGTTCAGACCTATGCCGGCATCCTCAACTTGGTATTGTGCTTGCACGATTTCAGGAAATGAGGCCAAGGCGTGTCCAACGGCGGCAGCAGGAGAGGAGGGAAGATTGTTACGCGCCAAATCGCTATCTGAGGGACGTACGATTTGAAAATCTTCTGACTCTGAAGCTGGAAGCTGGAGGAGTTGAACAAGATTAAGTTTGGCCAAGCCGAGTGCATTTTGTGTGCTCACAATGGTAGCCTCATCGGACGCCAATTGAGCTTCCACATCGTAGAGATCAAATGCAGCGGCCGCTCCAGCATTGACTAAACTTTGCATGCGCTCCACTTGACGAGCTGTAGCTTCTCGATTGATGTCAGCGACCCTCACGAATTCCTCTTGAAAGAGTACATTGAGGTAGGCCCCTGCGATGGTCAAAACCACATTGTTCTCGGCGATTTCACGGCTAGAAAGCGCAGATTTCTGAGCGAGTTTCGCCCTTTCGAGGTTGAGATGATTTTGGAAGCCGTTGAACAAGACCATCCCCGTGGAAATGCCGAAGCTATTGGATCGAATGGCAGAGGACTCGACAAATTGGTTGGTAAAGGGGTCGATGGTTCGTCCAAAGTTGTACCCATGCGACAGATTTCCATTCACATTGGGCAAGAAGGCTCCAATCGCAGATTGACTTCCGATGTCTGCACTTACCTCTCCCAACTGGCCGAGTTTGATTTGAATATTATGCTCAAATGCATGATCGAGGCATTGCTGCAGTGACCAAGTTTTTTGAGCGAAACTTACTGGTGGAAGGCACAAACACAGCGCCAAGAAAAGGAGGAATTGTTGAATGGCTGGAGTGTTAAAAATGGGTCTGAGCATAGCCAAAAATAACGCAATGCAGCCTCTCTGCGCCATTTTGTCAATAATTGGTAATCCGCACACTGATGCGTTGTGTCGCTTCTGCTTCTTCGATGGTTCGAGGCTCTGATTGTTCTGAGGTTCCTGGAGGGAGTTGTGCAACGGCCAAGCGGCTTGCTTGAATTCCCGAGCTGACCAAATATTCATAAACGGCACGAGCGCGCTCCCTTCGGGCCATTCCTGCACTGATTGAAGACTGAATGAAGCCGTTTGAGCTTTCAATGGCGATGGCCAACGTCGGGTTCACTTCCATGAATGTCAGCAAGGCTTCGAGGGTGGGAATGGAGGAGAAGTAGAGGTCATTCGTGCCGGGGTAGAAGACGATGGGTTCCAGCTCTACTTTCAATCCAACAGCCAACGGTATCAGCCGCAGGGTGTCACATTCGACGGTTGGGTCTGCGTAGATGCGGTCGCTGTACATCATGAAATCAGGCTCTACGCAAATCCGGGTGTAGCGCCGCTGCGGTTGCAACTGAAGAGTAGTGTCCTCGTGAATGCTCACGGAAACTGGTTTTCGAGGATTCAAACCTTCTACGGTAAGCTCGACGTCCAAAGGGCGATTGTTGTTCGAATTTTGGACGGTCCAAGTCTGTTCAATCGGATCATCGGTGACCGCCTCAGAATCGAGCCAAGGACTTCGTTCGACAGTAAATTGTGCCGAGAGTGCTGTGCTCAAGAGCAATGCAAAGGCACTCATTACCAAGCTGAGCGATGCCCGATGTGCCGAAGCAGTTTTGGTGATAACAGAGGGGACGTTCCTTGGCATTTTTAAGAAGCAGAATCAGCTTTCCACTTCTTATAAATTACGAAGAAAAGGGCGGATAACAAAACGTACGGCACCGCCATCAAGTACAGAATACCTTTGTTGAGGCCGGCTCCTAAGCCACCATCTTCGGCGCTGTCTTCAGCGACTGCTTTGCACATGACGCATTGTGCTTCCGCTGGATTTGACCAGACGATCAACACCACAGCAACGAATAGCGCACTTGCCAACTTCAAGGAGGACGGGACTTTCATAGATGCGATATCTCCGGTCAGTGGGGGTAATAGGGCGAAATCATCCAATAAACGATGACTCCTGTTGCAGTGACGTACAACCAAATGGGCCAAGTGATTTTCGCAATTTTCCGATGTTTTTCAACTTGCATTCCCAAGCCACGCACATAAGTGAAGAGAACCAGAGGGATGATACCTGTGGAAAGCAAAATATGAGAAACCAGAATGATGAAATAGACAGTACGCGTCCATCCCTCACCGCCGAATTTGGTTGATTCTGTGGTCAAGTGAAAGGCCACGTAGCTCACCAAGAACAGCATGCTCAGGATCAAAGCTGTTGTGGTAAAGGCCCGATGCACTTTGATGTTTTTATTCTTGATTGCGACAAATGCGCCGATGAGACACAGGAAGGCTGTGCCATTGAATAGGGCATTCAGTTTCGGAAGAATGTAAAGCGAGGCCTTGACATCATCGGAAAGATTTTCAACGGGCGGAATCAAGAAGAGGAGGGCGACTGCGGCTGGAATCACCACCGCCATCGTCCAAATGAAACGTTTGATGTTGCGTTCGTTTTCCATGCGTTTTTAAGGGTTTGTTGCAGGGGTAATCCAAAGGCGATAGGTGTCTGCAAGCAGTTCGTCAACCTCATCTGTACTCGTGCCGTCGTAATAACCGCGTATGCGGTTCTGTGAATCAACGAGAACGAAAATGTCACTGTGAAATATACCTCCGGCTGCAGTATCGCTTTCAATCGCTGTCAGAAAATACCCGTTGCGCGCAAGGTCATAAATGTCTTCCTTATCGCCCGTGAGCATCTCCCAGACCTGGGGGTTTCTGCCCAAGTTTTCGCCGTATTCTCGAAGCTTGGCTGGAGTGTCGTTCACGGGATCAACTGAATGACTCAAGAGCAAGACATCATTTTGCATTCCTCGGTCAATCAATTGTGCCTGAAGCCTGGCCATTTGACTCGACATGATTGGGCAAATGGTCGGACATCGCGTAAAGAAGAAATCGACAATTCGAAGTCGCCCAGCGACATCACGGTGTGAGAATTCAGAGCTGTCAGTTCCGAGCAACGCGAAGGGTGGTACTGTATGACCATCTGGTCCTAGAACAGGCAAGGGAGCTTCATCCTTGAGTTTTTCGAGTGACTTTTTCCGTGCGTACGCGGCTTCATCCATTTCTTTCTGAAGCAAAGCGATGTCCTCGACAGCATCTTTGATGGCATCTTCAGAAGCCGCGTGATACACCCCTCTCAAGTATCCGCTGCCATCCACGAGCCAAAGGGTCGCAATGTTGTTTGGCTCTGCTTCATCCCGTTGAATCATAAAGGACTTTCGGATCAAGGCATCGATGTCGTTTTGGTCACCGGTCAAAAACTGCCATTTTCCGTCAAATCCATTGTAGCGTGTGTTGCGTTCAACGTATTGCTTGAGAATTTTGGGTTGATCGTGTTCTGCGTCTAAGGTGAAGCAAACGGTCATGATGTCGCTTTCATCTCGGTAGCGAAAATTGGGCCAAAGGAGTTGCTTGGTAAATTGAGCAACGTGGGCTGCATTGGTGGGAAAGAACGCCGCAATCCAAACCTTTCCTTTCAAAGCATCAGAGCTGAAAGCCGCACCGTCTTGGTTGATCAGTTCGAAGGATTCAACACGCTGAGCTTGTTCGGTCCATTCGGCCATGGCGCCATCAACGTTGTAATACGGCAACGTATTGAAGTGGTGGTCTCCATCAATGCCCAAAATGAGCAGGCCTGTCAGGGGCAGCCCCAACATGATGCTGAGGAGATAAACGTACTTTCGGACGGTGTTGGAGCGACTTTGTTTCACGAGAATCAAACCCGTCAAAGGAGGGTGAAGTTCACAAGTTGACCGAAATCAATGAAACAGAGTTGAATTGCCAAGATGACCGAAACCTTCTGTAATTGCGATGAAGAGCAAGTAGCCGATGAAAAGCATGTAAGGAGCTAAAACGACCTTTTTAAGATTTGGTCGCTCGTCGCCAAGATGCATAAAGACCAAAACGATGTAGGCTGCCTTGACCAGGGTCAAGATTACAAAGGTCCACTTGATCATGCTCCAAGTGAATGTTTCGGATCGTTTGAAATAAATCCCCATGATGACCTCTACTGTTGTGAGCAGTGTCAAAATGGCGGTCACCTTCCAAACATTTTTACGAATTGCAGCACCTTCCTCCTCACTGTGATGAGAATTCAATGCGTAGCTGTCGTTCACTATGAGGTCGTCGCGTTCCATGTCTTAAGGATTAGAAGGGTTGTGCGTGCGCAAATCAGATGAGGTAGAAAAACGTAAAGACAAAAACCCACACGAGATCTACAAAGTGCCAGTATAAACCAATCTTTTCGACCATCTCGTAGTGTTTGCGTCGTTCAAAAACACCGCGGTACGCCATGAAAAAGATGATGATGTTGATGACAACTCCGGAGAACACGTGAAATCCGTGGAAACCAGTGATGAAGAAGAAAAAGTTCGCATACGACTGCTGAACAGCGTATTCGTTGTCATGCATATTCGCTCCAAAAGAAAATGACGACGAACGAGCGTTCCACAATTTCATCGCTTCATCGCCACTCACGTGGGATTCATTTTCAATGTACTTGTTGATGGTGAGTGCGTGCAATTCGGCTTCGTGCGTATGCTCTCCGTTCTGAACCAGCTTAATGCCGTGGTCGCTGTCCTGCAAAGTGACCATGGGATCCCCCTCAATCCAAGGCTCGGCGAGGTGTCCGAAGTGATGGTCCATAAAAACGGCATCGCCCTTGTTCATGTTGAATACCTGACCGTCGTCGGCTGTGACTGTCACGTTTTCGGCAAGGATGTATGATCCACCACTGCCGTGAATGAAGTGGGACCACTCCCATGCTTGCGATCCAAGAAAGAAGAAACCACCAATGACTGTGAGCCCCAACCACTTGACCACACCGTTTTTGTCGTTGCGGTGGCCAGCCTCCACTGCGAGGACCATGGTGACGGATGACACAATCAAAATGAAGGTCATCAAAGCCACATAAATGAGTGGGTATTCACCCTCTAATCCAGGGAGTGATCGAAACACTTGCTCGCCAATGGGCCATGCATCCGTGCTGCTTGCTCGAACAAAACCATAAGCAGTCAATAATCCTCCGAACGTCAATGCGTCAGAAACGAGGAAATACCACATCATCATTTTGCCGTAGCTCACGCTGAAAGGAGATTGTCCGCCTCCCCAGAGTTCCTCTTTCGAAATCGATTTTGTTGCTGCTCCGCCCATGGTTCGAATTTGACGCGAATTTAAGAAATCCGTAGCAAAAAAGCACCTTTAAAATTCAATCAGAGCTCGCACGATGGATTCTCGGCGAATGGAAGGTCAGTGGCAGGGGCTTCCTCAGTGGTAGTAGAAGAGAAATGCAAACAAGTACAGCCACAATGCACCCATGAAATGCCAGTAGATGCTGAGCGATTCAAGTCGCACGACGTCGTCTCTGTGGATGGTTCCTTGAACAACTCTTATTCCATTGACAATGACGTAGACGAAGCCAAATGTGAGGTGGAGGATGTGCACGGCAATCAGTGCCCAGAGGTAACCACCGCCCGAATTGGACGTTCGAGCAACATCGCGCGTGATGGGTCGAACCATCAGCTCATCGTTCGCCGCATAAAACTCGGCACGTTCTGCACTGTAAACCAGTGGCAGACCGTTCCGGTATACGACATAGTCATCACCATACACTGCGGGTCCCTCCATCATTGATTCAATGCTGTTCCAACGGTAAGTCTCAGCACCAGATTCGTGTTCACTGATGGTCCAGCCCATTCCCATTTGAGCGAGGCGTTTCCATCCCTCTGCTTGGCTCACAGTGAATCCAATTCCCATGGCAAGTGTCAACGCCAAGCCGATGAGTGCATTATTCTTCTGGCCTGATCGCATCGATCGCACAGACCACCAAAGTGCGGCAGAGGAGAGCACGAGGAGTGCATTTGAAATCCAGAAAGCAGGAGTCGGTGAAACATGTACCCAGAATTGCCCCATGTTCGAAACGATGTACGCACTGGTAAAACCTGCGAAAAGCATGACAATGGCGAAAACGATGAAATACATCAACATTTTCTTTGTGCGCTCTCGGATTTTCGGATCTAGTCCTTCAAAGACTCCCGGTTTTCGGGTAGGTTGTTCAATTGTATTGTCGCTCATGATTTCATCAAATCTTGTCCAAAACGAAAGCTAACTGCACGATAGGCAGGTAGGCGAATGAGGCAAACATCAAGGTCCGGGCATGTTTCATGTCCAATGTTTGATGCAAACGGTATGCCGGCACAGCGAAAAGCAATCCACAGAGCACCGCCACACCCAATGCGATGTCTCCCACCATCGGATCGCCTGTTGGCAATGCCCACGGCAGCAAAGAGGCGGGTATACAGAATAGCGTGTAGACAAATATTTGCCACGCGCTTTGCTTGGTTCTTCCAGCTCGAAAGGGGAGCATGAAATAACCTGCTTTCTGATAGTCGTCGTGAGCCAACCATGCGATGGCCCAGAAATGAGGAAATTGCCACATGAATTGAACAGCGAAAAGAGTCCCAGGTTCAATTCCGAAATCACCTGTTGCTGCGACGTATCCAATCATCGGAGGCAAAGCCCCTGGGATGGCTCCGACAAAAACACTCATCGTAGTTTTTGCCTTGAGTGGAGTGTAGACAAAGGCGTAGGAAACCAATGCTGTTACTCCAAGCCAGCCACTCAGTGGATTGAGCGCAAAGAGGCATGAAAGACCAATTGCCGCAGCAATGGCGCTGTACACAAAAGCTGTTCTGGTCGCCATTCGTCCGGTGGGAAGTGGTCGATCCGCTGTTCGAGTCATCAAGCCGTCGACGCGTTTTTCGATGATTTGATTCAATCCATTTGATGCACCTGTGAGTAAATAACCTCCGATCGTAAGCATCAAAAAGCTTCGAATATCCATCGTTTCTACAGCCATAAACCAGCCCAAAATGGCTGATACAACAACAAAAAAACCGAGGCGCATCTTGAAAAGGGAGGCGATGTCTTTGATTCGTTCGTTCATGGGTGTTTCGTCTGAGTTGACTTGGGCCGGTAAAATTACACACGGCAGACGGATATTGGGTCACCAATTTCGCTCCTCAAGTACCCGACGGAGCCGAATTCCCATTTCAACCCTTAACCATGTTGTGGTCATGAGGTTTCCGTTCAAGTTGTTTTGGGTGCTGCGAATGAATAATTCTTGGCCATCCAACTTTGGAATGGAGTAGCTGAGATCAAGCCAAGTTTGCCATTGATTGATGATATCGGTATCCCCAGCTTGACCATCTCCGGTGTAAAACCACTCTACGCCGTAGTTCGAAGGTCTCGTCATGTAGGTTAGCAATGGATCAGAACCGATGGAAACTGCGGGCTCCTTGCCCAACCCCACCATCTCATCGGTAGCTTGCCTTCGCACGACGATTCCGAGGTGCACACGGAAGTTGCCCCGATTCCAGATGAGGTGGCTTCTCAATTCGGCAAAATTACTCCCGGCAGGATGGGCGAGCGGTTGTCGGTTGTGAGTCCAGGATTGAGCCTCAGCGGCGTGAGAGTACGTGTAGGGACGAATCGCTGCCGCTTCCAGCACCAATTTCCAACGTTGGTCAAGGCTTCCATAGTGGATGGAACCGAGCGCTCCCCATTTGTTTGCCCACCATTGCTCGTCAGATCGCAACTCGCTCATGACAAGTTCGTCCAAGAGGATTTGACCATAAAATCGCCAGTTTCCCGTTGGGGTCGACCGATGCCAGGATAGACCAGCACCAAGGAGTGCATTGTCAGCAGATCCCAATGCATACTCTGTGGGACGAAAAGCGATGAAGGGAAGCGCATACGATGCTTCAAAACGGTGATTGTATCCTGAGTCATTCGCCAGATAACTCACAGCACCAAACAGTTCGCCGCTCCAACTTCTTCCAAGGTCAACTTCTACGAGATGTGCTGCAAACCAAGATGGCCGTTTGATGGCATAATTGCCTGGGCTGCGGTCTTCATCTCCAATGAAATCAGAGGGGCTGCCTACTGATCGGTGGGTTGAGCGGCCGATGAGATGGGTGTAACGCACCCGACCCGCATCAGCAAACAAACGCGCATAAGGGAGAGAGGCTGCTTGTCGATCCAGCCAGAGTGATCTCCAACCTTTGCCCCAATGATGCTGGCCTTGGCCAATTTCCAGTTGAATGCTCGGAGAGACAACATAAGTCAAATGTCCTGTTGCGCGCACAAGCGCTATATCGCTTTGGTTTGGGTTCCATGACCAGCCATTGCCATCCCAGATCCCCCATTGCCAAGCTTGATTCCAGTCAGCCTCACTCACATTGCTCAAGCGCCAATGATCGAGCATGCCGTTCCATTTGAATCGTTTGAAATGGCCGGCCATTTCCATTCCTGCCTTCCATCCTATGCTTTCAGCAAAGGAGCGAGCTGTACCAACTCCAAAAGTGCGAACGTTCGGACTGAACTGACCCGAAGCAAAGGCTCTGATCCCAATTTGGGAATCTCCGTACCACCTGCTGGTGTCAGCAGGACTTTGCCAGTCAGTGTCCTCTGCGAGTGGCCATATGGTAGGGCAAGAATCACTGATGGCTCCAATATTCCAACGAAGATTTTGGATTTGTTGACTCAGAACATCACCAAAACTAGCAGAGAGAAGCCAGGTAAGAATGAGGAGCTTGCGCGGACTCCAGATGAGAAAAAGAAGGGAAGTCCAAGAAGTCATAAAGCGAAGTTAAGACCTCGCAAAGACTGACTCTGAAGAAGTCATTGATTTTTTTAAACCTCGACTTTTCGATGCTTTTTGACTGAGCTCTTCTTGTCGTTTGACATTGATTTTGTGTGCATTCCGGGTGCTCATTAGCAGCGGTAAAAACCAGAGGAAAGAAAGCAAAAGGAGTCCGCAAAACATCCCCTCTTCACCTAGGTTGGGGAAGAGAAATGGTCTTGAAAAAGCCAAAAGAATGAAGGCAATTGTATAGACGTAGACCGCAATCGCTGTTTTCTGATGGCTACCATACCTCATCATCAAGCGATGGTGCAAGTGATTTTGGTCAGGGTCGAAGGGAGACATTCCACGCAACGAGCGCAACAAGAAAACGCGCAATGTATCGACGAGCGGGTAGGCAAGTATGGCCATTGCGAGGATGGGACGTGATATTTTGGCTAAATCTTCCGGAATCTGTTCCAGAGGAGTTTGGATCACTTTTGTGGCTAGAGTATATCCCAAGAGTCCGAGGACGAGTGACCCGCAATCACCCAAGAAAATTCGGGCCGGTGCAAAGTTGAAGACCAGAAATCCGAGTATAGCTCCGGTTGCGGTGAGGGAAAGGATGGCACTCGGAATTTGTCCCGTCAAGATGAACCAAATTGAGAAGGTCGCCATGGCAATGGCAGAATACCCGCCGGCGAGACCGTCGATTCCGTCGATGAGGTTCCAAGCGTTGACCACAACGATGTAAACAAACAATGAGAAGATTGTCGCAACAACCTCTGGCATTGCTTCGATTCCAAAAAGCCCGCCAAATCCATCGATTCGGAAGCCGCCGACCGTGACAAGAATTCCACCTGAAACAAGGTGAACGAGCAGTTTTTTGGAGGCTGACATTCCGATCAGGTCGTCTTTTAGCCCCATCGTAAACACAACAAAAATGCACGACAACAAGATAGCATAACCTTTGAAGGTAGATTCGTCCGGAGCTTCGCTAAGCCCTAGCCAGAAGAATCCATTTGTCAAGAGTGTAAATAATACCATCACACCTCCGATCGTCGGGACACTGCGATGATGAATTTTTCGAGGATCACTTGGCTCATCAACCAGCCGTTTCATCTTTGCGATTTTGATGAGGCTGGGCATCCCTAAAACAGAGATAAGAAAGGCAAAAATGGCGACGAAGAGAAGCATAATATCCGCAAACTACAAAAAATAACGTGTAATATCATACGATGTAGCAATAAATTATGCTGTTCCTATTGTTAACAAAACATCAAGTGCGATCATTGATTGTTTTGAAAATCATCACTTCCAGCGCTGGACAGCGGCATGCAGTCCAAAAGAGGCCCAGCGGTAATTGAATTGAAAGCCGTTACGATCTTCCGCTACTCCTGCATTGCAGAAAAATCTCATTGGCCAGACGGTGTGAATGGTGTAACTCGTCTCAACTTGCAACCAATTTGCGGCATCGTTATGTTCACCTGAGACAGCGAATGACCAAGCCTTTGTCAATTGCGCATTGGCCTGTATGCGAACTGCCTTCTTCCAAATACCGTGCATCGTCATTCCGGCATGTTCGAGCGATGCTATCCGCGGTCCACTTATGTCATTTGAAAGTCCTTCGTAATGGAAACAAGAAGAACAAGTTGCTTCAGACTGCTGGTAGGCTTCGACGAGCAGTTGCCATCCATCCGCTTCGGCTCTAAACCCGGCGAGGTTGGTGAGGCCTAACACTGGTTGATGGGAGGCGTCGCTGGTGATTACTCTTCGCGGCTCCGCTCCAACATCGGCGGATTGTTGGAAGAAAGCCACTGCGTTTACGGTTTCTCGGAAGTTGAAATGAAACTGCCCTTCCATGGCAATGACATGACGCTTCGCCCGGTATTCCTCGCCGGCAGAGTAGCCCAATGACTCCCAACCTTCTTCTGCGATTGACGCGGATTTTTCTCGAATGAATTGGTAGGCCCCTTGTATGAGCCAGTTTCGATTGATTCCCCAGGTGTGATTCAAGGTGATGACTTGAGAGCGATTGAGCAGCGATTCTGCTGTTTCGCCCAGCGGGCCTCGCTGATCAGACATCCACTGCGAAAAGATGATTTCGGAGCGGTGCTTATTCTGTTCGAAACCGAATCGGGCATAAGGAGCTGGTGCAGCTGTTTTGGATTGTAAAACGCTGGCGCGACCAGCGCCAAAATGCAACGCATCGATCCCGCCGTCGGCGCTCCACATGCCGTTGCTCCAACCGGTCCAGCCGCGAGCCCGCGAGGCGTCATAATACGCTCGATCGATGGTGTTCCAGGCATTGTCTCGTCCCAATTTAGAGCGCCCCCATCCAGGAATTCGTCGCTGCACGGCCCACGTTCCGAGCAACGGGTCTGCGACACCTTGCCGTTCAAGCAATTCTCCTCCGATGTGAAACTGACCGTCCAATTCCGCTTGAAATCGCGCTCCACGGATGTTGTCCCAAAACGTCAAGTCCTCCTGTTCATTGCCGGTAAATTGCACCGTTCCTGCCATGACCTGAACGATGGGATCGACGACAACTTTATTTTGCTTTTCTGAAAAATCGAGCAGGTGCTGCTCACCCAATCGTTGCCACCACGTGATGGCATTGGATGGTGGTGTGATGTGCGTGCGAATGGCCGGAATATGCCCCGTGCTGTCCTGAGTCACTTGGAGCATCGCCGTTGCAGGGAAGAAAAGAATCAGGCCAAATCCTGCAGCACGAATGAGGGATTTGACGTTTTGACGATTCATTCGAACGTGTCTTTTACTTCAGCGTAGACTCGTTCAATGCCGTCTCGGAGTTGGATTTTGGCCTTCCATCCCAAGGCGTTGATTTTGCCCACATTCATGAGTTTGCGAGGTGTGCCGTCGGGCTTGGAGGTGTCCCAATCCAAAGCGCCCTCATAACCTATGATGCTGCAGATCATTTCAGCCAATTCTTTGATGCTGAGATCGACACCCGTTCCAACATTCACCCATTCGCTTCCGTCGTAATCATGCATGAGGTGAACGCATGCCTCTGCTAAGTCGTCTACGTGCAGAAACTCCCGTTTCGGCGATCCGGTGCCCCAAAGTGGCACGGAGGGTGCGCCGTTCACTTTGGCCGTGTGGATTTTTCGAATCAAGGCTGGCAAAACATGACTGGTCTCGAGATCATAGTTGTCCCCAGGTCCATATAAATTGGTTGGCATGGCGCTAATGAAATTCGCTCCATACTGGTCGCGGTATGTTTCGCAAAGTTTGATGCCAGCGATTTTGGCTATCGCATAAGGTTCATTGGTTGGTTCCAGTGGACCCGTGAGCAAGGACTCCTCCGTGAGCGGTTGCGGTGCCATCTTTGGATAAATGCAACTCGACCCCAAAAAGAGCAGCTTGTCCACTTTGCTTTGCCAGGCAGCGTGAATGATGTTGGCCTCGATCATGAGGTTTTCGTACAGGAATTGTCCGCGGTAAATGTTGTTGGCATGGATGCCGCCAACTTTGGCAGCAGCGAGGTAGACATGATTTGGCTGTTCCGATTGAAAAAATGCCTGAACAGCGGCTTGATTGGTCAAGTCGAGCTCACTCCGTGTGCGGGTGATGATGTTGTTGAATCCTCTAGCTTTGAGGATGCGCACAATCGCAGATCCCACCATTCCTCGGTGACCGGCAACGTAAATTTTGCATGCGGTATTGGCCTCTTTTGTCTCCATGGGTCAAAGATAAAACGGTTTCATTCAGGACGTTTGTCGGTTTTGCCATTCACGGAGGCCATCTCCGATGAAGGTAAAGGCGAGGACGACGCTTACGATCAATCCTCCAGGCGCCAACGCGAGCCATGCGTGACTCCCTGTGATGAGGTGGTAATGTTCTTGGACGATGTTGCCCCAGCTTGGAATGGGTATTTGAGCGCCGTAGCCGAGAAAACTCAATCCCGATTCGATCAGGATGGCGGCGGCAAAGTTTGCGGCAGCAATGACGATGATCGGACCACTTGCGTTGGGGAGCATGTGCCGAAACATGATGCGCAGATCCGAGTAGCCAATGGCCTGAGCCGCTTCAATGAATTCCATTTCACGGAGCGAAATGAATTGTCCGCGAACGACACGTGCCACATCGACCCACATGGTGAGTCCAATGGCAAGAAATACTTGCCAAAGCCCTTTGCCAAATGCCAGGGTGATTGCGAGCACCATCAGCAACGTAGGCAGGGTCCAAACGACTTGGATCCACCAGCTGATAACGGCGTCTATGCGTCCACCACGATAACCTGCCCACGCACCGAGTAAAATCCCGATGAGTAAAGAAATCAGCACCGACGACAGGCCGACGCCAAGACTGATGGCGGAACCGGCCATGAGTCGACTCAGGAAATCTCGGCCGTAACGGTCAGTGCCGAGCCAATGGCGCACGCTTGTGCCGTCCTCAAGCACACTGATCGCTCCGGGTTCTAGCAAAGATTGATTCAGATTTTGCGCATTGGCATGCAAGGAGGCATCGGGCCGAATCAGGGGACCGCTCACTGCAACTACAACCAGTAGAGCAATCCAAACCAACCCAATCATGGACGGACGGTGGTGGCGAAAAGCACCAAACCAATGGGGTTGTTGAGCAGTAACATTCATGTCAAAAGATGCAGCAATTTACAATGGCCGTTCCTTCCATTTTACTTGTCCAAGCAGCAGATGAAACCATGACCCCCAAACAAGCAGACTGTACCGCCAGGTAAATCCGAAAAGGTCGGCACGTCGGCAAGGAAGTGCATAACGTTTTGCGGCTGTTCGAATCAAGCGCTGATCAATGATGGCCTTGAATCCGTAAAGTGCAAGCATACCTGTTAAGCCCAATTTACCGAAGCCTGCACTCGTGATGATGACGACAAGCAACATCAGGTGAACTGCAGCCACCGTCCAGCCAACTTTTTGGGTTTCTCCGTCAGAGCCATCGGTTGTTTTTGATGCCCATCGTGCCCGCTGGTGCCAAAGTTCAGGCCATGTGGAAGCGGGGTGAGTCATCGCCACCGCGTTGGAATCGGAATTCCAGACAATGGTCCCATGGCGTTGTTTGATGGCCAAAAGAGCGTAGGCGTCATCTCCGGAGGCTCGCTCTTCATTCAACTGGTCTGCCGGATAGGTCGACGTTTGATAGACACTGTTAGCGCCACTTCCCATGGCAAGTGAGCGGCTCATTACGCCTCCTTCGATCCAAGCCATGAGGCAAGCATACTCCAGTGCTTGGAATCGCTCCCACGCCGAATGCAATTGGGGTTGAATGCAAACGGTTCCGAGGATGGCTTGCGGCGTCTCAGCTCTTTCTTGGTTTTCTTGAATGCATCGGATCATTGATTGAGCCCAGTCATCTCCGATTCGCACATCCGCATCCAAAGTTGCCATCCAAGGCGTCCGAACTTTTTCATGGGCCTGACGCAGGGCCGCTTTTTTTCCTTGACCAGGGCTTAAAATGACATTCACACCGGCTGCTTCAGCGATTTGATGTGTTGCATCGGTGCTGTGGTCATCGATGACCAACACTTCAACGGGTTGCGTTTGCCGAGCAAGATCCTGCAACAAATGGGGCAGATTTTTGGCTTCGTTCCGGCATGGAATCACGGCCGTGATTTGCGGGGTTGGATCAGCAGCGATGAACGCAGGTTGTTTCGTGTTTTGCGGTTTCGACAATCGCTTGATCCAATTCCCGACTTGAGCGGCATAGACCAAAAGGCATAAGGTGTTGCACGCCATTAAAACCCAGAACAATGCCACGGGCCAAGCATCAAAAGCCATCTCAATCTTCATGAGCTATCGTCATTGTTCTCGGTCCAACGATTGCGCCGAAAACGGCCGGCACGACGAGGTTCAAGGACCAAATGAAAAATGTCCCTGCCATGAGAGGCACAACCATCTCTGGCGCCGGTTGAAGCACCATGACGATCAACGCCTCGCGCACCCCCATTTCGGCAAGAGCGGCAGTTGGAATGATCATATTGCCCCAATAGACCATAGCGATCGCAGGGATCAATACGGTGACGTCTCCGAAACCGTAGGCGATGAGGCCAAGGGCGAACTGGCATGTAAACACCGAATACCGCGCCGCACTGAGTGCGATGATCAACGGAAAGTGGGGGCGAGCTTGATCAGATTCAATGGTTTCCGGGTCAAGCCATGTAGGTAATTTGAAGCGTTGTTGCAGCCACATCAAAGCGTTGTAACCAAAACGAATGTTGGCCCAGCCAAGTGTCCACCAGGCGGCAGCTCCTGCAAGGGCGAGCATCGGAATCAGCCAAAGTACCTTGGTGCCAGCCGCCGCGGCGAGTGGGCTCATGAACCATGCCGTGGCCAAGGATCCAAACGTCAGTGTCATTCCGCCCTGCGCCCAAGCGCTCCAACCAAACGATCGAAGACCGAGTGAGCGCTGCTCAGCAGGCAACAGCGCAACCCGTGCCACTGCATCTCCACTGCGGTTTGGAGTTAGAAAACCCCAGGTTGAACCGACCAGGACCTCGCGGTAGGATTGGTTCATTGACCTTCTTGATCGTCTCAACAGCAGGTGCCATTTCAAGGCCTCAATTCCCCAATTCAAAGGCAACAATGCAGTTGCGAGTGCGAGCGGCCAGCCATGTCTCGGAAGAAGCTGCGACCATTTGAGCGATGCGCTAGCCACGGCATCATGCTGCATGACCTGCAGAACGATCACCGTTAAAGCGAGCAAGGAAGTGATCCAAGCTAGCCATTTGCGCGAACGCGGTTGATAACGGGGCGATTTCATCTGTTGGGGTACGCTTTTCCAAATGTACCTTCGTTGAGCGATGTCACCAACCGCCAAACCAAAACCCGTCGAACAAATCATTCTCGGCATTGATCCTGGTACCACCATCATGGGGTATGGGGTGATTTGCGTGCGTGGTAAATCCGTTGAATTGGTTGAAATGGGCGCCTTGCACCTGTCGAAATACAAGGACCATGCGGTCAAACTGAAACGGATTTATGATCGATGTTCAGCCTTGATCGATGCTCACGCCCCTGACCATATGGCGGTGGAAGCTCCGTTTTTTGGGAAAAACGTGCAGTCGATGCTCAAGTTGGGGAGGGCACAAGGTGTAGCCCTTGCGGCGGCTCTGTCCAAGGACATTCCGATTGCGGAATACGCTCCACGAAAGGTCAAGCAGTCCATTACCGGTTCGGGTGCGGCGAGCAAAGAGCAGGTGGCAGCGATGGTCGCTCGGACCCTGAAGATTCCGGTGGCAGAGTTGCCAAAGGAATTGGATGCGACAGACGGGCTGGCTGTGGCGTTGTGCCACCATTTTCAATTGTCTTCGCCTCGCATGCAGGCCGGATACAGCGGATGGAAAGCATTCATTGCGGACCAAGGAGACCGAGTCAGTTCCTGACTTTTTTTGGGCTTTCGCAACCTTTTCACGGAGCATCCGTATCAAGACCTGAAGTTTTGCTTCAAACAGTTTATTTGTTTTTCATTCAACAGGGAAGGGCTGTCCATTTGGGCGGCCCTTTTTGTGGTTGAAAAACGGCGAAGCCGATATAGGATTTCAGTCGAGTAGAAGCGTACTATCGATGATGTTGGAAATCAAAGTTTCTTTGGAGAAGCCAGATTTTTCGGCTTGTTGAGGGATGATGCTCACCTCAGAGAATCCTGGAACGCCGTTCACTTCAATGACCGAGGCCACGCCAGGTTCTGTCCAGATCATGTCCACTCGTGCCATTCCTCGGCTGCGCGTCGCCCGGTATACAGCAAGGGCTTGTGCTTGGAGTGCATCACGCTGAGTGTCAGGAATAAGGGCGGGGGTGATTTCTTGTGAGGCTCCTTGGTACTTGGCTTCATAATCAAAAAAGAGGCGTTCAGTCGTGATTTCTGTTACGGGCAGTACGGTCGGCTGGCCTTGTTCGTTGGGTACAACACCTACCGTGAATTCACGACCTTCCAAGAGTGCTTCTACGAGCACGCCGCTCATACTTACCGATCGTGCTAGAGCAACTGCGGCCGCCAAATCAGCCACCGTTTCCACTCGTGAAATGCCAATGCTCGAACCGGTTTCGTTGGGTTTTACAAAACAAGGAATGCCCACTGCGTTGGCGATTTCATCCGCATCCCAAGGCTCAGAATGGGCAAGCTCAACAGATCGAGCCACTTCGATTTTTTTTTCCCGCAGTAAAGCGTTGGTCCGGCCCTTGTTAAAGGTCAAAGCCATGCAATTGGCATCGCCCGTGGTGTAACGCATTCCGACTCCATCAAGCGTGGCTTGCAGTTTTCCATCTTCGCCGGGTGTGCCATGCACCATGACGAACGCGCCGATGAATCGGCGTTTGTCGTTGACCAGTGCTTCGAGGTTGGTGGTGGTTTTCTCTCCCGTGAGTTCGTCCTCCATGAACCAACCTTTGGGATTGATGTGGACGAGCACCGGCTGGAAACGAATGCGGTCGATCTGCGCCATGACCATGGCTGCGGATTTTCGCGATATCACGGCTTCTCCAGAGTAGCCGCCGGTAAATACAATCAGTGCTTGAGGCTGGGACATGGGCGCAATTCTATTTCAAATTACGGGTTCACAGGGTCGTCTGCTTCCGCCGGTTAGGCTTTTCCATTCACGGCCAATTGTTCACGAATCTGCATCACGCGCTCGGCGACTTCTTCACGACTAGAGCCTGTGATGGTTACGTGGCCCATTTTGCGAAAGGGTTTGACGGCAGATTTACCATACAAATGCGGGTGAATACCAGGGGTGTTCAATGCCGAATCGAGCCCCGAATAGATGGGCGTACCAAGAGCCTCTGCACTGCCCACCAAGTTTACCATCGCGGCAGCAGGAAAGACGGCTTCGGTGGTGCCAAGCGGCAAGTCCAAAACAGCGCGAAGGTGCTGCTCAAATTGGGATGTGCGATTCGCCTCGATGGTATGGTGTCCGCTGTTGTGGGTGCGCGGAGCCAGTTCATTGACAAGTAGGTTTCCGGCATGATCGAGGAACAATTCCACCGCCAGTAAACCTTCAAAGTTCATGGCCTCTGCGACACGCCGTGCCAAAGCCTCAGCGTTTTTTGCTTGTTCCGGGGAGATGTCCGCAGGTGCGATGAGGTAATCGACCAAATTTGCTACCGGATCGAAAACGGCCTCCACTACGGGAAAACATTCGATTTCGCCTCGGCTATTGCGCGCTACGATTACG
The DNA here is from genome assembly GCA_965661575.1 of uncultured Flavobacteriales bacterium. GTDB lineage: Bacteria > Bacteroidota > Bacteroidia > Flavobacteriales_D > Sanyastnellaceae > UA16. Next base: position 45,665 of record CBFIEJ010000012.1, read on the forward strand.
CTCAGTTCTTTTTCAATGTCTACGGCATGTTCTAAAACGCTCGGCACATCGAATGCTCTGTCTAAATCGGCTTCTGACTTTAAAACAACAACGCCTTTGCCGTCGTAGCCACCGGTGCGCATTTTCTGAACGATGGGGAGTCCCATCTTCTTTGCCTCGCTTGCGCCGCCGATCAGTTGGAAGGGCGATGTGGGAATGTTATTCTCAGCGAAAAAAGCTTTTTGTTTTCCCTTGTCTTGGATGATGGCGAGGTGATCGGGTTTGGGAATCACGCGAACACCCTTCGATTCGAGTTCTCGAAGGCCATCGACCGAAACGTGCTCAATTTCAATGGTGATCACGTCCAACTCCGAACCAAAGGCGACTACATCTTGGGCATTCTGCAAGTCACCCTGCTTAAACCTGGGTGTAAGGTGCCGGCAAGGAGCGTCTGCACTGGGGTCCATGACCTCTACTCGCACATCGAAATCAACGGCAGATTGAATCATCATACGTCCCAGTTGTCCGCCTCCAAGCACGCCCAAACGCAGGGAAGGACCAAATGAAACATTGAATGTCTGGGAGTTTTTTGAGCCCGTTTGCATGACGCAAAGATATTCGCGCCATTTTTGGTCCATGGAATTTTTAGACATAGAATTTTTGGGCAACCCCGCAATGGAGTGGATGATTGCCTTGGCATGGGCTCTTGGTGGTGTGATTGCGGGTCGATTGGTCTATCGTTGGTTCAGCCGCAGAATGAAGGCACTGGCAGCGAAAAGCGAAACGCAATTGGATGATATCATCGTGGATCAAGTCGAAGAACCGCTTTCATTGTCTGTTGTTTTGCTTGGTCTGTGGTTCGGCTACGATCACTTGCATTTTGGTGCAGAGACGGATGCGTTTATGGACCATGTCTTTTCGATTGCTGTTGCCTTGAATGTGACTTGGATGGCGGCGCGTCTTGTGGACAGTGTGCTCGGCAACCTCTTCATGGGAGCCGCAGAGAAATCATCGTCACAGATGATGTCCCAGGTGGCACCCATTTTGCGCAAGACGTTGCGGTCAACTGTCTGGATATTGGGATTCATCATGGCGCTGAACAATGCTGGGTATGACGTCGCTGCGTTGCTCGCCGGTGTCGGCATCGGAGGCTTGGCCATGGGCCTCGCGGCCAAGGATTTTGTGGCCAATATTTTTGGAGGAATTACGGTGTTTGTGGATCAACCTTTTTTGGTGGGGGACCGCGTACAAGTAGCGGGCGTTGATGGCACAGTGACGGAGATTGGGATTCGATCTACGCGCATCAAGACGCTCGCCGGACGCATTGTGACCATCCCAAACCACAAATTCACAGATAGTCTCGTTGAGAATGTGACAGCTGAACCAGCGCGTAAGATTCGATTGGACTTGGGCTTGACTTACGATACGAAGCCGGACCAGATTGAGCAAGCCATTGGCATCCTGACCGAGATCATCGAGAAGCACATTGGCACGGAAGATGACACTTTGATTTGGTTCAGTGGCTTCGGAGATTTTTCGTTGAACGTAAGTGCCATTTATTATGTGCGAAAAGAGGCGGATGTTTGTCTCACTCCGGGCATGGTCAACCTCGAAATTCTGAAGCGTTTCAACGAAGCATCGTTGGATTTTGCCTTCCCAACCCAGACCTTGATTCACGAAGGGGCACAAAATGTGACCAGCTGATTGTCGTTTTTGCGCAGTACATTGGCGGGCTGAAAAACGCCAGCACGGAACTTTAATTTCTCATATTGAACAGTTACGACGTTGTTATTCACGCTGATGAAGCCCGGTACTGGGTTTTCATGTTTGGAAGCATTTTAGCAGGTGTTTTGATTGTACGCATGTTCGGTACGCTGGACGACAAGGGTCGTGAGATCGCCCTCCGAAAAGCGGGAATCATTTTGATCATTGCGAACCTTGTCATGCCGGTCTATGGTTTCCTGAACCCACAACACGACATGTCGTGGCACCGCAATTTGCCGTTGCACCTGTGCGGAGTCAATTACGCTTTGGTCGGTTTGAACTGCTTCTTCAAGAATGAGAAGTTGTTCATGTTTTCAGCATTTACAGGGACGATTGGTGGTGTGCATGCTTTGCTCACACCTCAGTTGACAATTGGTGATGCGCCACTGGTGCTCTTTGACTATTATTTCAAGCACATGGCGATTGTGATTATGCCCCTTGTCATGGCGCGTTCTTTTGGATTTCGATTTCCCAAATGGGGATGGATCAAGACCTATGTCGCGGTGGCACTTCTGACCACACTGGTTGGACTCTTCAATTGGTGGTTGAATACGTATTTCCCATCGGCCATCACAGCGAACTACATGTACATGTGGGAGGCTCCAAAAGCGGACAACCCCTTTGTTTTTGATCTGCCGCGTCCTTGGTACATTTTACCCTTGCACGGCGCATTGATTGTGCACTTGCTACTGATCAATGCACTTTACCGTTGGGGAACACCGCTGGTGGAATACTCCACTCAACCTTTTCTGCGACGTCACTTTACCTGACGGCGCTGACTCACACTTTTTCCACGTCCTTTCAACGTGTAGGCGATTCTTTGTGCATCTGAAAATACCTTCGGAGTATGCGAGCATATTTGGACTTACTGGATCACATTCTCAAGAATGGAGCGCTGCGCGAAGACCGCACGGGGACAGGAACAATTGGATGTTTTGGGTATCAAATGCGGTTTGACCTGAGCGAGGGTTTTCCGGTGTTGACCACCAAGAAACTGCACTTGCGTTCGATCATTCACGAGTTGCTGTGGTTCTTGAAAGGCGATACCAACATCGCCTATCTCAAGGAAAATGGTGTGCGCATTTGGGATGAATGGGCAGACGAAGAGGGGAATCTAGGGCCCGTCTATGGATATCAATGGCGCAGTTGGCCAAATCCAGACGGTTCGCATACCGATCAGATCGTGAAATTGGTGGATCAAATCAAGAACAATCCGTACTCACGTCGTCATGTAATCTCTGCGTGGAACCCGAGTTTTATCGATGATATGGCTTTGCCACCGTGCCACTGCCTGTTTCAATTTCACGTTGATAACGGCAAGCTCAATTGCCAATTGTATCAGCGTTCGGCGGATACTTTCCTCGGTGTGCCATTCAACATATCGTCCTACGCATTGCTCACGATGATGATGGCACAGGTGTGTGATTTGGAGCCGGGTGAATTTGTGCACACGTTTGGGGATGTTCACCTGTACACCAATCATGTGGAACAGGCTCGAGAGCAGTTGACCCGCACACCGCGGAAACTTCCGACGATGTGGATGAATCCTGAAATCAAGGATTTGTTTGCGTTCACTTATGACGATTTCAAATTGGAGAATTACGATCCCATGCCGCACATCAAGGCAGCCGTTTCGGTCTAATCGCAAAAGCAAGATCCATGCGGATTTCCATCATTGTAGCTGTTGCGACGAACGGTGTAATCGGCCGAGACAACGATCTGGTCTGGCGTTTGCGGGACGACATGAAGTTTTTCTCGGAGACCACCAAAGGACACGCCGTCCTCACAGGACGACGCAATTACGAGTCCATCCCGGAGCGGTTTCGACCGCTCCCGCATCGAACCAACATCGTCATCACAAGGAATGCCGAGTATGAGGCCCCGGGGGCGGAAATTGCTCACTCTTTGGAGGCCGGGATTGATTGTGCCAAAGCTATGGGGGCGAAGGAGTTGTTCATCATTGGTGGGGGGCAGATTTATGCGGAATCCATGTCCAAAGGTTGGGTGGACCGTTTATTCATCACTCATGTGGATGCCGCACCAGAGGGCGATACCTTTTTTGATTTGAGCTCGCTTTCCGCGGGTTGGAAGCAAACGGCTGAAGTCTCCGATCAGCAGGCAGACGATCGCAATGAGCACACATTTCGAATTGCCGAATACCACCCTTTGCTGGCATGAACGATTTTTACTTGGGCATCGAGCACATCACGGACTTTGCAGGCTACGATCACATGTTGTTTTTGCTGGCATTGGTTGCGTGGGGAAGTTTGAAAGACACTTGGCGTGTGATCATTTTGGCAACGGCCTTTACAGTGGGGCATAGCATCACGCTGTTGCTCGCTGGCATGGGTTGGGTGCATGCGGATGGCGGCTGGATTGAATTCTTGATTCCGGTGAGCATTGCATTCACAGCCGCGTGGAATTTGCGACGTGGAGCGGGAAAGCGCGAGGCGTGGGGACGCGGTTTGACCTATTTCATCACTTTAGGCTTTGGATTGATTCACGGCCTCGGCTTTAGTTCATTCTTTCGCATGATGCGAGAGGATGGGGAATCCATTGTCATGCCATTGCTTCGATTCAACGTGGGTGTGGAGGTCGGACAACTGGTGATTTTGATGGTGTGCTTGGGAACGGCTTCTTTGTTGAGGGCGGCTGGAGTCACACAACGGGAGCAGCAGGTATTTGTCTGTGCAATTACGGGGACATTGGCTGTGGGAATGGCGTTGCAACGTATGCCGTTTTAACGCCGTAAATTGCGGCCATGATGCGAACGGCAATGCTCGGATTGATACGATTGTACCAGCTGGTGCTGAGCCCGCTTTTGGGCGCGAATTGTCGTTTTCAACCGACCTGTTCTGCATATGCTCGTGAAGCGATTGAGCGGTTTGGGCCGCGTCGTGGAGGATGGCTTGCCATCAAACGCATTTCGCGCTGTCATCCTTGGTCGGAGCCAGGCTTTGACCCGGTCCCTCCTTCAGGAGCGTTGCACAATTCTAAAACTGAAAAACATTGATCATGCGATTCGAACAAACTTCAATTCTTTTTTTGGCCTGCTCTTTGGCTGTTATCATAGGAATCGGCTGCGGAGATGCAGCACCTAGCGCTAGTTTTCAAGAAGCTCAGAAAATCCACGAGCAGCTGGATCGATTGGCAGCTGAGTTGCATGATGAATTGCAATTGGCCGTGGGAGATGCAGAGGCCCAGATCGAAGCGAATCTGACAGCAGGAGATTCCATCTTTGCCATGCAGTTGGGTCGCGTCGAGAGTCAATTGGGAGAATTGGACGTGCGATTCCATGATTGGGAGTCCACGGTTGTGCCTCTGCCGGGAGCGACCTGTGATCACGACCATGACCATGACCATGACCACGACCATGCGCATGACCACGATCACGGCCACGACCACGATCATGCGCACGACCACGGCTCGGGAGTTTCTCTCGAGGGCATGTCAGACGAAGCTATTTTAGAAATCCAGCAAGCGCTCATGGCGGAACTTACGGAGATGGGGGTGTTGTTGGAGGAGGTCAAATCTTCATTGCAAAATGTTGGAAATGAGGAGGATGCGGAATAACAAGCAATCGTTGTTACGAGGGCTGTTGTCATTGTTGTCATTGCTTTTGGTAGAAGCGTCGGTCGCGCAACGCGCACCGGACAATGTGTTGATCTACAAGGGTGCTGAGGATAAGTATCAGCCTTGTGAACCATCCATAGCAGTCAGTCCCAAAACCCCGATGCTCATGGTGGCTGGTTCCATTTTGGACAACGTACACGTATCGAGTGATGGAGGTTACACGTGGAAGACGGAGCGTCTGACTTCCAAGTACGGAGTCTTTGGCGATCCCTGCATCGTCGGTTCCCCCAAGGGCGATTTTTATTATCTCCATTTGTCCAACCCCGATGACCAGGCTTGGTCCAGTGAAGCGTTGCTCGACCGCATCGTTGTGCAGCGATCACGTAAAAAAGGCAAACGCTGGAACAAAGGAGCTGGCATGGGCCTCAATGGCACCAAGGACCAAGACAAGGAATGGTCGGCGGTTTCGATGGACGGTGCAACTTTATTGACCTGCTGGACGCAGTTTGATTTATATGGCAGTCCGCTGGAGACAGATCAATCGGTGATTTTGTGCAGCACTTCGAATCGTCGAGCGAAGAAGTGGTCCGAGCCGGTGCGCGTCAATGCGATTGCCGGCGACTGCGCAGATGGTGACTTGACGGTCGAGGGCGCTGTTCCGGACATCGCACTCGATGGTACCATGTACGTGGCCTGGGCGCATGCTGATACCATTTGGATGGACCGCAGCGCTGATGGTGGTGAAACATGGCTGGATAACGATCTGCGCGTCACTGAAATTCAAGGGGGATGGGATCAGACCATTCGGGGGGTTGGAAGAGCCAATGGAATGCCTGTGACCCGTGTAGATCGTAGCTCAGGACCGCATCAAGGTCGGATTTACGTCAATTGGACAGACGATCGAAATGGTCCAGATGACAACGACGTGTGGCTGGTTTACTCCGACGATAAAGGCAATACTTGGACCGATCCCATTCGTGTCAACGATGATCCCGCTGGAGCCCAACAGTTCTTCACTTGGATGGATGTTGACGATGTGACTGGACATGTGCACATTGTCTTTTATGACCGACGAGATGCCCTGAAAAAATATCCGGATGTCCGCATGAAACCATCGTGGAATACGGAAGTCTATGTTGCTTCATCCTACGATGGAGGAGATTCGTGGGAAAACTTGAAGGTGAGCCGGAAGTCATTTCGCCCCGATCCAAAATTATTTTTTGGCGATTACAATAACATCAGTGCCTACGACGGAGTGGTTCGCCCCATTTGGACGCGAAATGACGACGGTATCCTCGGTGTGTGGACCGCGATTTTGGACGGATACGTGGACTGAAGAGGCTGGAGTTAAGCCGTTTTGATGCGCTCAGCAGTGGCGGCCAATTCTTCTGGAGTGAAGGATAGCTTGGGACGCTCAAAATTGATGTCTGATACATTTTGCAGAGGAATGAGGTGCATGTGTGCATGCGGCACCTCCAATCCAATGACTGCTACACCAACCCGTTTGCACGGTATTGCGGCTTCAATTTTTTGAGCTACATCGCGCGCGAAAAGATTGATGCGTGCGAGCAATTCGGCGTCAAGGTCGAAGAAGTAGTCGACCTCATTTTTTGGGATGACAAGTGTATGTCCTTCCGCGAGTGGACTGATGTCGAGGAAGGCCAAGAATTCGTCGTTCTCTGCGATTCTGTGACACGGAATGTCACCTGCGATGATTTTACTGAAGATGCTTGCCATGATGATTCCTGACCTCAGGAGTTACGGCTGATTTCCAACACTTCAAACGGGATCAAACCGGCGGGAACTTGAACTTCTGCAATCTCACCGACAGCCTTGCCCAACAGCCCCTTGCCAATGGGAGAATCGATGGAGATTTTCTTCAGGGCGAGATTGGCTTCGTTTTCGGCTACCAGCGTGTACGTCACTTCTGCGTTGTTCTTCATGTTTTTGATGCGCACAGTGCTCAAGATGTAGACCTTGGAATCATCAATTTGTGAGTCATCTACCAGGCGCGCATTGGCCAAGGTGTTTTTCAGTTTCGAGATCTTGGCCTCCAAGAGACCCTGGGCCTCCTTCGCTGCATCGTATTCGGCATTCTCGCTCAAATCACCTTTGTCTCGCGCTTCAGCGATTTGACCTGAAATTTTGGGACGTTCAACCGTTTCCAACTGACGGACCTCGTCCTTGAGGCTTTGCAACCCTTCTTTGGTGAAATAGGAAATGTTCGACATGGTCTTGAATTGATTCCCCGATGGGGACGGGTGGTTGTAGTTTTCTGCCCTCTCGAGCAGGGCCAAAAAAAAGAAAACCCGAATTGAATCGAGCTTTCTTCTTAGGCAAAGATATAAAAATCAGCCGTTCACGGCCATTGATGGCCTGTGCGCGGCAATGAAAGACGCTCTGGATCAGATCGCCAAGTGGATGCCGATGCTGTGGTTACCGTTGAACGGGTTGGTGGTCCGGTAGCCGTAATCGATGCCGATGATTGCACCGTCTGCATTCGCAGGAACCTTCAAAGAGAATCCAGCTGCAGGACCAGTAAATGCCGTCGTGATGGCATCTTCCGTGCCAACGCCATCTTCCCAGAGGTAACCACCGCGGAGCGTAAAGTTATCACCGAGGTTGAGTTCCAGCCCACCACCGAATTGATCTTTGGTGAATGAATTGGAGATGAACTGTCCAGTGAGGGTCGCATTGACGCTTCCGATGTTGTAGACTTCATAGCCAAAGCCAATGTTCACCAACGAAGGCAGTTCATACCGCTCGCTGCGTTGCAACATGGTGAGCGATGTCGCTGTTCCTTGCGGTGTTGCAGTGACCGTGAGTCCGTCACCTGCGTAACGCATTGGAGCGCCAACATTCCGCAACGAGATACCGAAGTTCAATTTATCGCCGGACTTGTAACGGATACCGGCGTCAAAGCAAACACCAGACGATCGGACATTGGAAATCGATTCACCGACGACGCGAATGGTCATGCCTCCGTAAATGGAGTTTGAGAACGCCTTGGCGTATGTGATTCCGATGTTCGAAAATGCAGGAGAGAAGGTTCCGATTCCACCTTCTGGCAGATTTTCAGTGGTCACGGCGATATCGCCAAAGCCCATGGTCATCACGGTCAGACCCAAAACGCTTCCGTCACCTACGGAGGTAGCGAAACCAATGGTGTTGAGCGAAATGCCTGAACCGGACAAATACTGCGTATTGGCGAAGCGCAATTCGGTCTGATTGACGAATGCAAGCCCAGCAGCGTTGAGGAAAGAACCTTCCAAGCCTGCTGTAATGGCCATGTTGGTTCCGGCCATGCCGTTGGATTGTGCCCAAGGATTGATGAGCAGCTGACCTGCACCGGCGGAACCGGCACGGTCGGGATTCCCCGCAAATGTTGCTGTAGAAAACATCAAGCACGCTGCAATAGCAACGGAGGCGAGGATGGTGTGTTGGATATTCTTCATGGTGAATTCGGAATCAAATCAGAAGTTGTCCAAATCGGTTGGGCGCATGATGCCGAACCATTTGAGTGTTTTGTCGCCGACGTT
>CBFIEJ010000013.1:0-53780 GCA_965661575.1 uncultured Flavobacteriales bacterium
TCACCCTCCTCATTTGCCAGCTCCGAAATATTTGCATCGAAAAAGCTGCCATAATTGGCAATGTCTCCAGGAGCTACCGTTCCTCGAGATAGGCCTCCGTTTTGAGATGTAGCGTAAAAAGCATAATCATAGCCCTCTGCTTCAGTCACCTGAGAGATTGCACAATCAAATCCGTCTCCGCCTTGCACCTCAACTGCCTCTTGGTCACTCAAGAAGTAACCATTCGCTGGAATAAACAACGAGCCATTGTCCTGGGTGCCACCTAAAACACCACTGCGCGCACTGTGATCCATTCCGTAGAACTGAGTGACCGAGTAATCTCTGTTGATGTCGTTGTAAGTTAGTCCCCCATCCGTGCTTTTGTAAATCCCACCATCAGTAGCGACGTACATGTTGCCTGACGGCGTAAACATGATGTCGTGGACGTCGGCGTGGACGTCGATGTTCGTACCGGCGAAATCAAAGGCGTAAGCAGCCAATTCCGCTTGTTGGCTTGGGCCTGACCGCCATAGCTCAATACCTCCGACATAAGCCAAATCCGGCTGCCCCTTTTTCACTCCCAACGCCAAGTCATAAATGCCCTGATTTCTGGGAAGCGGGGTGGCTTCATCAATTTCATTTGGCCATACATTGCTCCAAGAGTTTCCTCCATTCCCTGTGTGGTACAAACCGCCAAACAATCCTCCACTCGTGGCGAAAACCGCAAATGCGTGGTCCGAATCGTCCAATGAAATCGCTACGCGAACTCGTCCGTTTCCACTTTGTGGCAAAACAGTTTCGTCATTGTTCGACCCTGACATGCTTTCAAAGGACGTGTAGTCTGTGCCGTTGGAACGGTAGACTCGGCAATTGTTCATGCCAACCAACATATAAGAGCCGTCGGCTGCAATGGCAATGTCGCCTACTGCGCCGCTGATATCGTCACTAGGACTCATCGTCATGATCCCCTCATCAATGAAGCCATAGCCGGCATTGCTACCAAACCAGACTCTGTTGGGTACGTTTGGATCGGCGACCATTGCATCGACTGCGGAGAAATCTCCAGAGTTAAATTCACCGGGATCAGTGCCCTCCACAAGCTCAAAGTTCTCTCCGTCTGTAGACCACCAAATACCGCGGCCTCGGAAACCACTGCCACCATCGCCTTGGCCTCCATCGTAGATAGATCCCGAGCCGACGTAGACATTTCCGTTGCCGGCTACTGCAACGGATCCAATGACCATTTGGTCCAATCCAAAGACTTGGTTCCAATCGTTGCCTCCGTTATCACTCTTCCAAAGGCCACCTGAAATCGCACCTGCATATAACACGGTTTCTTCGCTTCCATCTTCTGGAATCACGGCAGCAATCGCACGTGTTCTTCCTCCGATGTTATCGGGTCCCATCTCGTTCCAATAGTGGTCCGTCGCACGTCCATCGATGGCTTGTTGCGCTCCGAAACGTGACACTTCAGCTTGCAGATCTCGCAAGCCTTCGATGTTCATCTCTCCAGTCTCGATGTCGCCGAGAAGCATTTGCTGGATCTCCCAAGCACCGTCCGGCGCTTGAGCTGTCGATTCGTCTACACGTGGTGTGTAGGTCATAGAATCTGATGATGTTTCGGTGTTGCTGATTTGCCAACCCGTAATGGCTAGGGCTACTGCCGCGGAGGCAGTGAAAATCGTCTTCAATTGCATGGTTACAGTTTTATCCATTCAGATGTCGAAAGTTACAACAAACCAAGTGCCTGTCAAGCATTTGTGTTCATCACTTCCGCACCAAAACCGGAGCCAAGGGAATGAAAGGCTCATATCGCTCCATTACAGGAAAGATAAGGCCGTTGAAAATCTTAAAATATCTGAGTAATCGTATCGAACAAAGCCTAAAACAAGTGCTTCTCGGCGTGATAACTTGAGCGCACCAATGGTCCGCTTTCTACGAATCTGAATCCTTTTTCTAAGCCGATCGTCTTGAGCTCAGTGAACACATCAGGGTGAATGAATTCTGCGACAGGAAGGTGTTTTGGAGATGGCTGGAGGTACTGCCCCAACGTCAAAACTTGACAATCCACGCTGCGCAAATCATCCATGGCTTCAATCACTTCTTCAACCGTTTCTCCCAGCCCCATCATAATGCCTGACTTTGTCTTGATGCCTGCTTTTCGGAGTCTTCGCAATACTTCGAGGCTGCGATCGTATTTGGCCTGAATTCGCACCTCCTTGGTCATGCGACGAACGGTTTCCAAATTGTGCGAAACAATTTCTGGCGCCACTTGAATGATGGGCATCAGATTTTCCCATTTGCCTGCAAAGTCGGGTATCAGCGTTTCGAGGGTCGTTCCGGGGCTTTGCTGGCGAATTGCACGCACGGTTTGGGCCCAAATCTCGCTTCCTCCATCCGGAAGGTCATCGCGATCGACAGAAGTAATCACAGCGTGCTTGACACCCATCAACTTCACGGAATTGGCAACACGACCAGGTTCAAAAACATCGACCTCCAGTGGTTTACCAGTGGCCACATTGCAAAAGCCACAGCTTCGTGTGCAGATATTGCCCAAAATCATAAACGTCGCTGTACCCGCTCCCCAGCATTCGCCCATATTCGGGCAATGACCGCTCTCGCAAATGGTATGCAACTTGTGCTCGGAGACGATTTCTCGCACCTCTTTGTACTCCTTGCCTGTGGGCAATTTGACCCTCAACCATTTCGGCTTGGGTGTCCGCATGCCCGTCGATTTCAGATCGTTGGATGGTGTCGTAGGAGTCGTCATGTTTTCTGCGTTTAGCGCAACCAATTTCTTCCAACCTCAAAGGTCGCAAACAATGTGACAAAAAGCCTACGATTCTGTTCAAAACCGGCCGCGAAGATTTCAGGTGGAGTCACGAAAGCGTCGCAGGCAATACCTGCGGAAAGTGTTCGCTGCTCAAACCGTTCATTCCCATACTCAAAATCAAGCCCATAACTCAAGTGCAAGCCTGGCACAATAGCCAATTGATCCAGTCCGTTGCTCCAACTGGCCTGGCCATATATATTGTCTGAAAAATGAGCGCTGGCGTCATAAACCTCAGTGGCTATGTAATCGTATGGAATGTCCGGATAACCGATTTCAAGGTAGACCGGCTTCAAAATGCCCAATGTGAAACCATAACGCCAATGCGTGCTCAGCTGTACCGCATCTTTCCGGAGTTTTTCCGAACGCAGTTGCTGGTGGCCTCTCCACAACCTCAACATGTGCAACGCATTTTGCTTGCCATAGACGTAGGACCTCCCATTCTCGTAGATAGGATTGGAAATCTTGATTTCTTTTGGGTGCTTGAGCAGCACCAAATCCGCACCGAACCAAGCAATTCGAAATGCACCTTTGTATTTGCCTTTCCGGACGGTAACGCCGCCACCTTGTGTGTGCATCAGGACGCCAAATTGCAATTCATCTGTCAATGGAATCTTAGCCTTTCCATCCGCGTAAACTGCCTGATCACCCGAAAGTTCCTGCGCGTTGGCTTCTACATTCCAACCAATGCCCAGCAACAGGATGAGCAGGATAGCTCGCAAGTGGATGACCAAGGGAGCCTGAGCATTTGAACGAAGACACATTGCCACAAATTTAGCACGTAAGTTGGCAGGTCCTTCGCACCTTTGCATCTGTTAGTATTTCTGCCAAACGCATTAAATCTCTTCTATCGTGAACAATTCTGCCGATTACAGCCTGCAATACCAGGGTGATTTACGAACCTCCATGACGCATCACCGCTCAGGTCAAGTGGTCGTAACGGACGCACCTGTCGACAACAACGGAAAAGGAGAATCATTCTCTCCGACTGATCTCGTCTGTTCCGCACTGGCCAGTTGTGTCATGACCATTATGGGAATCAAAGCACGGGATATGGGACATGAAGACATCCAAATGAAAGCGGATGTCTGGAAAACAATGGCTTCTAACCCAAGACGAATTGGAAAAATAAGAGTAGCACTTGAAGTTCGCATCGAAGGGGTTACCGATCAACAACGAACTATTTTGGAGCGCACAACACGTGCATGCCCAGTTGCCCGTTCCTTGAGTTCAGAAACGGAGAAAGAAGTCACTTTCCATTGGCAGTGATCACTCGCAAGTCTCGACCTCTGCGTATGCCGCACAGGCAGAATAACTTGTAGCACAAGAAGCCAATACTGTTGTTGCAATCAACAACCCTAACGTCCATTTTAAAATACGTGTCATATCTAGAGGCGTTTATTCACTGCGCGTACGCACGTTGATGGTGTAAGGTTACGTTTCAACTTATCTTTCCCGCATGGCCCGCACAGTATTTATCACCATTCAAATTTTAATAGCGATGTCGATCGGGTTCCTCGGCTGCCAGTCAGGAATGAACGCGGTCGCCACCAATTCCGCGAAACGCCCCTACGACTATGAGGCCAACCTGTTGCACGCAGAGGTCTCTGTGCTGCCCGCAGGCAGAGACTCTTTGGATGTATTTATTGAGTGGAACCGTGAAGAATGCCTCTACCTGCGCGATCGCCCGTCCTCGCCTTTCTTTGCTCGCTTGTCCGTCGTCATTGGAGGAAGCGAAATAGCTTGGCTGGACACCCTCAGCTCCAACATCGCTCAAGAAGGAAGGAAAACGTGGCGCATCAATCGACTGGATGTCGGAGCAGCATGGCAAGAAGGAAGCACCACTGTCGAGGCCTCGTTCAATGATCATCACCGCAACAACAATTACCCCTGGCGAGCGCTCATTCCAGCGTGGGAATCGATAGCCCATCCTCATGCCTCAGACGGCTGGCCACTGTTTGGTCAGCATGCAACAAATGGCGATACCATTTACTTTTCTGCTCCAATTGGCTCTCAGTGGCAACACGCCAGTGTAGAAGTTCCCCATCGACTTCCCTCGCCACCATTCACGCGAAGCAAAGATCAAACGGACACCTTGCAGCCCAATATTCAGTCGGATTGGGAAATCGATGCGAGCGGATGGAGCGGATACGTGATCCAACCAGGCATCAATATCCTAGGTGAACCCAACGGGGTCGGAAAAATTGATGTCGCACAAATCATCCATGGAGTCGAGTTTGATTTTCCGCATCTCCGTGATGTGCGTTTGTTGATCGCCTCCAGCCGCTATATCTCCTCGCGAGGTGAGTTTCAACGCATGCAAGAAGCGTCAGATCCCAAAGCAGCATTGGACGCATTCTGGTTGAATTGCGGCAACAATAAAGAGGCTGCCGCCGAGCTCATCAAAATCTATTACAGCCGAGTGGAAGAGGCCAATCGTTTTTTTTCAGGCGTCGTCCCAGGCTGGAAAACGGATCGTGGGATGGTGCACATCGTATTCGGAATCCCAGACAAAATCCGTCGCACCAAAGACAGTGAGTGGTGGCTGTATGGAGAAGAAGGCACAGCAAATGCCATCAACATGCGCTTCTCGCGCAAAGACCATCCTTGGGATCCTGCCTTTTACGAGTTGGATCGGAGCATCCAATACCGAATCCCTTGGGATCGCATGGTCACCAATTGGCGCAACGGACGAATTCAGCCTGATTGAATTCCAAGGTACCTTTGTCCCAATCAAAAACGCCTTTCATGCCTTTCGATTTGCCTTCATCACAGTCTTCGCGTAGCTCTGGATCTGATAAACGTCAGCGTTCATTTGAACCAAATCGCCAAAATCGTCCCCACGGCCAACACCGGAAGCGCCCATCCAGCGATACGTTTGTCATGGGTTGGCACCCGGTGCTTGAAGCGCTGGAAACTGGGAAGGAGTTCCAGCGGGTAATGATCCAGCGGGATGAGAAAGGAGAACGAACTGCAGCGCTCATGCAGAAACTGCAGGCGCTCAACATTCCCGTGCAACGCGTTCCGAAGGAGAAGTTATTGCGCATCACCGCAAAAAATCATCAAGGCATCATCGCCTTCCTTTCCCCCATCACTTACCAACCACTGGAAGAGGTAATTGCACGCACATTTGAATCGGGCCAAACTCCATTGCTCGTTGCAGTTGATGGCGTAACCGACGTGCGTAACATTGGAGCGATTGCCCGAAGTGCCGAGTGTTTTGGAGCGACTGCACTTGTCATTCCCATGTCGGGTGTCGCCCCCATTCAGGAGGACGCCATCAAATCTTCTTCAGGTGCCTTGATGCGACTTCCCGTGGCTCGGGTTCCTGATATGGCCAACGCAATCAAATTGATCGCTCAACACGGAATTCAGCCCGTAGCATTGAGCGAGAAAGCAGAAGACTCCATCCATGACACCACAATTTCAGGCTCCGTTTGCCTTGTTGTTGGTGACGAAGAACGCGGGATTTCCAACGCCGTGTTCCGCAACTGCAGTGAGGGCGTGCGATTGCCGATGGTTGGCGACACCGGATCCTTGAACGTTTCAGTAGCTGCAGGCATCGCATTATCCCATATTGCGATGTGGAAAGACCGCGACGACACGGTGTAATCGCCCCCGTTTTTTCGAATAACATTGTAAGAGTTCAGCTTCTTCCCAGTTGCTGTCAAAGACTACGTACCCTATTCGAAAAGCACTGCCATGACTCGATACTCACCCTTCAACAGATTGCATACATTTGGAGCACTTGCTCTTGTTGTTCTGTTCACCTTTAGTTCGTGCAACTCCAGGTACTTTTGGAAAGGAGTCCGAGCTTACGAAAAAAAGCAGTATCCCACAGCCGTCACCAGCTTCCAACAAGCCTGGGAGTCGTGGCCCAACGATACCATGGCCTTGCGAATGCTCGGCCACAGTCAATTGATTGTCGGCGACTACGCCAATGCGGCTCGCAGCTTCGAGGAGTTGGAGTTGCGTGCCAATCTTGACACCGAGACTCGTCAACATTGGGCAAGCGCTCTAATGAATGAATCAAAGTATTTAGAGGCCAGTGACATTTTACAACCGTTGCTCCTAGCCCAGGATGTAAACGCCTACGCCCAAAAATTGTGGGACAACTGTCAGAAACAGCTGCAAGTTGTTGAAGACACGAGGGATTGGGAGGTCCAAGCATTGAGATTTCCGCAACACGAAACGGCCTCTTCGCCTCGCATCAGTGGAGATAAGCTTTATTTCTCAAGTGAATCGTGGAGGTGGGGTGAAACCGATCACTACGCTCGCTTGGACCGAAACGAAACTTGGACCATGGATTTAAAGTCTTCGACTCGTCAAGTGATGAAGGCCGCTGACCTCGAAATCTGGGATTTACCTGCGCACGACGGCATGGTTAACGTATCCCCAAACGGGCGCTCCATTGCCTATTCCAAGAAAAACCCAGACGGCCTAGGTTGGTTTGGCGACCCTCAGGTTGGCGGCTTCCAATTGCTCATTGCCAGCCGCACGGCCTCGGGAGAATGGAGTGAATCACGGCCTTTCCCGTTCGTTGAAAAAGGCTACGTTTTTGCACACCCCACTTGGTCTCCAGACGGTACAAAAATGTATTTTGCCTCCAACATTCCCTCCCCAGAATCACAAGGAGGAATGGATCTCTGGGTTTCGGAACGAAATGGAACGTTCTGGGAAGAACCCCTGAACCTAGGGCCAGAAGTCAATTCCCCGGGTGATGACGTGTTCCCAGCCTTGGATCAAAATGGACGGCTCTACTTCGCCTCAGATGGCCATCCCACGCTCGGTGGAATGGATGTGTTCTGGACTGAAGTCGATCCAACCGCTGAAAAAGCACAGCGACACTGGCGCGATGGTGATGCGTGGAAGGAACCAACACGCATGGCATTCCCGATCAACACCCTTGCTGACGATTTCTCTTACGCGCCCTATGATGACGGATCGGCCTTCATTTGTTCCAATCGCTCCGGTTGGGATCAGGTTTACCGTTTGCAAGCCATCGAACACCCGGTGACCGTAAAAATTCAGACCACCGACCACGGATCGGGCATCGCCATCCCACAGGTGACCCTTCGATGGATCGACGCCCGAGATGGTTCAGCCTGGGACATTCGCACGGACCTCAATGGTGCGGCCTCCGTCGATTTGCCTCCGAATCGCGGGTACCGAGTCGAAGCCCGTGCACC
Organism: uncultured Flavobacteriales bacterium; assembly: GCA_965661575.1. Classification (GTDB taxonomy): domain Bacteria; phylum Bacteroidota; class Bacteroidia; order Flavobacteriales_D; family Sanyastnellaceae; genus UA16. Next base: position 7,999 of record CBFIEJ010000013.1, read on the forward strand.
GGGATTCATCCTCGAACAAGAAGTCATCACCACAACGGAAGCAACAAATCAATGGTCCATTGAAATGGCCAAAGTGCGCATGCTCAACGACGTCAATTTCGCTTCAAAATACATGGGCGGAACACCCTTTCAGTTGGCCGCAATCGAATGGGCTCCCGGAACCACCCAATTATCCCGAAAAGGGGAACTCGAACTCGATGAATTGGCCGACTTCCTCAAACTTAATCCCGATGTTTTCATGGAAATCAGAGCACATGAAGACGCCTCCAAATGGAACAAATCGGACGATACGAGCAACCGGCTTTCCAAGAACAGAGGCATTCAGCTGGAAACAGGTCTCATGCGCCGGGGAGTGCCGTCAAAGCAGTTGCTCAGTTTGGGCAGAGGCGTAACAGAACTCACCAATGGCTGTGAGCCGGGTGAACCATGCGCTTTCTACTGCCACGAAGAAAATGAGCGAATCGAGTTTAGAATCTACGGCTTACTCTTGCAAGTGCCCGGTCAAATCGATGCAACCGACTTTCGAAAAGACTGATTCGGACGATTCGATTCAGCCTCGAAATGCTGCTCCACGGTAAATCGCTGCTTCGCCCAATTCCTCTTCGATGCGAAGCAACTGATTGTACTTGGCTACACGGTCAGATCGACTCGCTGAGCCTGTCTTGATTTGCCCTGTATTCAATGCCACTGCCAAATCAGCGATGGTCGTGTCCTCGGTCTCTCCACTTCGGTGACTCATCACGCTGGTATACCCACTGCGATGCGCGAGGCTCACAGCGTCAATTGTCTCAGTCAGTGTACCGATTTGGTTCACTTTGACCAATATTGAATTGGCAATGTTGTTCTCAATGCCACGAGCCAAGCGGTGCGTATTTGTCACAAACAAATCATCTCCGACCAATTGGACTTTATCTCCAACCGCATCCGTCAATTGTTTCCAAGCAGCCCAATCATCTTCGGCCAATCCATCTTCAATGCTGATGATAGGGTATTTGTCCGACCAGCCTTTCCAAAAGTCGACCAACTCAGAACCGGTCATTTGATCGCCGGTGGACTCAAAGACATAACGGTCACTCTCCGCATTGTAGAACTCTGATGCCGCGGCGTCAAGTGCGATCAACAAATCGTCCCCAGGACGATAACCTGCTTTCTCTACCGCCTCGATGACCACTTCAATTGCTTCTTGATTGGAACCCAAATTTGGAGCGAATCCGCCTTCGTCACCTACGTTGGTGGAATGTCCGCGCTGCTGCAACACCTTCTTCAAAGAATGAAACACCTCAGTACCCATGCGCAGACCATCCGAAAACGTTTCAGCGCCAACGGGCATGACCATAAATTCTTGAATATCGATTTTATTGTCCGCATGTGATCCCCCATTCAAGATGTTCATCATAGGAACAGGTAAGGTGTGCGCATTGACTCCACCGACGTAGCGGTACAATGGCTGTCCAGCACAATCGGCAGCAGCGTGAGCCACGGCGAGTGAGACGCCCAAAATAGCATTGGCGCCAATCTTGCCCTTGTTCGCGGTGCCATCCAAATCAATCATGATTTGGTCAATCGCTCGTTGATCAAAAACATCAAAGCCATTGAGTTCATCGCTCAAAACTTCATTGACATGCTTGACTGCTTGAGATACGCCTTTGCCCATCCAATCTTTTTCACCATCGCGCAATTCGACTGCTTCGTGAATTCCTGTCGAAGCGCCCGAAGGAACTGCAGCACGCCCCATCGAACCGTCTCCGGTGATAACATCTACCTCAATGGTAGGATTGCCGCGTGAATCAAGAATTTGACGGGCCTGAACATGATCAATGTAACTCATTGTATTCTGTAAAAAATGGATGTGGTGCAAATCGCACGGCCTGGGACATTTCCAGACAAATTGCTAAACGAGAAGCGAAGGTACGCAATCAAGCGAGGACCTCCACACGCGTCATGTTCTCGACAAACTGATCGAAGAGGTAACGACTATCATGAGGGCCTGCAGACGCCTCCGGATGATACTGAACCGAGAAAACAGGCTTCCCTTTCAATGCAATTCCTGCCACGGAGTCATCGTTGAGGTGGATATGAGTCACCTCCACGCTGGGATTCGATTCAACTGAATCGCCATCCACCACAAAGCCATGGTTCTGCGAGGTAATCTCGGCCTTGCCAGTGACGAGATTCTTGATTGGATGATTCACACCCCGGTGCCCATTGAACATCTTGATGGTTTTCAAACCCTGGCTCAGCGCCAATACCTGATGCCCGAGACAAATGCCGAATATCGGCTTATCCGATGCCACGAGCGATTTCACCGTTTCAATGGTCTGTGGCATTGCCCCCGGATCACCCGGACCATTGGATAGCATGATGCCATTTGGAGACCAAGCCAGCATTTCATCGGAAGTCGTATTCAGTGGAAACACCCGCACGTCACATCCTCGTTCAGTCAGACAGCGAACGATGTTGGTCTTCACTCCCAAATCCAGCAATGCGACCTTGCATTGGGCCTCTCCAATGGCCGGAGCGTCATACGCTTCATCGCAGGTAACCTCACTGCTCAATTCCATTCCTTCCATCGATGGCACGGATTGCAACCTTGCCTTGAGCTCCGCTTCATCGGTTCCGTCACTGCAAATGATAGCGTTCATCGCTCCTGACTGTCCAATGTGCCGGACCAATGCACGCGTATCCAAATCACAAATACCGACCACCTCGTCACGGACCATGTAATCCTGCAGGGTGCCATTGCCTCCTACCCGACTTGCAATTGAAGAGAAATTCTTCGTCACCAAGCCAGCGATTTGTACCCGACCAGATTCAACCTCAGCTTCATGGACTCCATAGTTCCCGACATGAGCTGTTGCCATCACCAAGATCTGCCGGTGGTAACTTGGATCGGTGAAAATTTCCTGGTAACCATACATCCCCGTATTGAAGGCGATCTCACCTGTAGTGATCCCCACAGCTCCAGCTGCATGACCTTCGAATCGAGTTCCATCCGCTAAGATGAGAACCGCCGGAATTTTCGTATTGCGCGTCTTCGCCATGCCGCAAAGATAATGTGAGGCAGGAGCAACACCTCGAAGCTTTGGTCTCAATTTCCAGTCAGTTTTCAAAAAACATTCCACAAAAAAACGGGAAGCTTTCGCATCCCGTTTTCACATCGAACAATCGATGATTCAGTCTTTCTTTTCTTCAGCGTCATCTGCTGGAGCTTCCTCAGCAGCAGCTTCAGCAGCTGGAGCTTCTTCAGCAGCAGCTTCGGCAGCTGGAGCTTCTTCAGCAGCAGCTTCGACAACTGGAGCTTCTTCAGCAGCAGCTTCAGTCGTTGCTGCAGGAGCAGCAGTTTTAGCCGCTCCCCCACGACGCGAACGACGTGAGCGCTTCTTCTTCTCTTCCGTACCGTAGATGTCATTGAAATCAACGAGTTCCATCATGCACATCTCAGCGTTGTCGCCCAGACGATTTCCGGTGCGGATGATTCGAGTGTACCCGCCATCACGCGTAGACACCTTCGGACCGACCTCACGAAACAGCTCCGTCACCGCAAACTTGTTTCCCAGAGCTCGGAATGCCACACGACGGCTGTGCGTAGTGTCGTCCTTGGATCGGGTCACGAGAGGCTCGAAAAACTGACGCAAAGCTTTTGCTTTGGCAACGGTTGTGTTGATTCGCTTGTGCTCAATGAGTGAGCACGCCATGTTCGAAAGCATGGCTTTGCGGTGTGCGGTCTTACGACCGAGGTGGTTAAAATTCTTATTGTGCCGCATGACTTCACTCTTTGTCGAGTTTGTACTTGCTCACATCCATACCGAATGTGAGGTTCTTTCCCTCAACCAAATCTTCTAATTCCGTCAATGACTTCTTGCCAAAGTTTCGGAACTTCAATAGGTCGTTTTTATTATAGCTGACCAACTCACCCAATGTTTCAATGTCCGCTGCCTTCAAGCAATTCAAGGCACGAACACTGAGGTCCATGTCGCTCAATTTTGTCTTGAGCAATTGGCGCATGTGTAAGCTAGTTTCATCAAACTCCTCAACTTCGACTCGCTCCTCCAATTCAAGGGAGATGCGTTCGTCGCTGAAAAGCATGAAATGTTGAATCAAAATCTTCGCCGCCTCCTGTAAAGCGTCTTTCGGAGTGATGCTGCCATCACACTCAATCTGAAGATTCAGTTTCTCATAGTCTGTTCGCTGCTCAACACGGAAGTTCTCTACGTCATATTGAACGTTGCGGATCGGTGTGAAGATAGCGTCCATGGCGATCGTTCCGATCGCAGCACCTTCGCGCTTGTTGTCCTCTGCTTGGACGTAGCCACGACCTTTGCTGATGACAATTTCCAGGTTGAGGTTCACCTTTTCATCCATGTTGCAAATCACCTGATCGGGATTCATAACCTGGAATGCACTTGTGAACTGACCGATATCACCAGCTGTAAAAAGCTTGTTGCTCGCCACCTTCACGGTTACGGTTTCGCCTTCTGAGCCTTCAATCTGACGCTTGAAACGAACCTGCTTGAGGTTCAAAATCATTTCTGTTACGTCTTCCTGCACACCTTTGATGGTCGAGTATTCGTGCTCAACACCATCAATCTTTACGCTAGTGATCGCATAACCCTCAAGAGAAGAGAGCATGATACGACGCAATGCGTTTCCTACAGTGATTCCAAATCCGGGTTCGAGCGGGCGGAATTCAAATCGGCCATTGAACTCCGAAGAGTCCAACATGATGACCTTGTCTGGTTTCTGAAAATCGAGAATAGCCATTTGCTGAAAGGATTTGGTTTACTTCGAGTACAATTCGACGATGAGCGACTCCTTGATGTTCTCAGGGATCTGGTCACGCATTGGGACGCTGAGGAATGTTCCAGCCATTTGCTGTACGTTCCAATCCAACCACTCAAGGCGTTTTGGCGCTGCACTCAACGAACTTGTGATTACAGCTAGGGATTTGCTCTTTTCCCGCACAGAGACCACGTCGCCTGGACGCATTCGGTACGAGGGAATATTCACCACATGGCCATTGACCATGATGTGACGATGCGACACCAACTGGCGCGCTCCACGTCGTGAATTTGCCAATCCGAGACGGAAGACCACATTGTCCAATCGGCTTTCGCAGAACTGGAGCAAGATTTCACCCGTGATGCCCTGGCGAGCATTGGCCTGCTTAAACATGTTGGAGAATTGCTTTTCCAAGATGCCGTAAGTGTACTTTGCTTTTTGCTTTTCAGCCAATTGCACAGAGTACTCTGATTCTTTCTTTCGACGGCGAGTATTGCCGTGCTGTCCCGGTCCATAAGGACGGCGTTCCAACGCCTTGTCAGGTCCGAAAATCGCCTCTTTAAATCGGCGACTGATTTTTGATTTGGGTCCGCGAAAACGTGCCATATCGTTATATTCTATTCTGGTTCGACGATGAGATTATACGCGACGACGCTTTGGTGGGCGACATCCATTGTGCGGGAAAGGTGTGACATCGATGATCTCGATGACTTCAATTCCCATGTTGTGCAACGCACGCATTGCGCTTTCACGTCCCGCTCCGGGACCTTTTACGAAAGCGCGAATCTTGCGAAGACCTAGATCGTGTGCCTCACGGCCACAATCTTCCGCTGCTACTTGTGCAGCGTAAGGGGTGTTCTTCTTAGAGCCCCGGAAACCCATCTTTCCGGCACTGGACCAAGAGATCACTTGCCCGTTGTTGTTGGTCAACGAAATGATGATGTTGTTGAAGGATGAGTGGATGTGCACTTGGCCTGTTGCCTCGACAACCACTTTCTTCTTTTTCTTGACGTTTTTCGCCATCGTCTTAATATTTAGGTGATCAGCTCCTTGCGAAGCTCAATGATTAAATGCGGTGATTACTTCTTCTTGTTTGCTACCGTCTTACGCTTTCCTTTACGGGTGCGTGAGTTGTTCTTGGTTCGTTGTCCACGAAGTGGCAAACCATTTCGGTGGCGAATGCCACGGTAACTTCCAATGTCCATTAATCGCTTGATGTGCGACTGCACTTCAGATCGCAACTCACCTTCAACCTTAAAACCGGTTGAGATGGCATTACGGACTGCACCGACTTCGTCGTCGGACCAATCTTGGACTTTCTTGTCTTCAGACACTCCACACTCTGCGAGCAACTCAGACGCGCGGCTGCGTCCGATACCGTAGATGTATGTGAGTGCAATAACTCCGCGCTTGTTGCGGGGGATATCTATACCTGCTATACGTGCCATGGGCGATGGGTTTGGCAAAATCAGGATTAACCCTGACGTTGCTTCATTTTAGGATTCTTCTTGTTGATGACATACAAGCGGCCTTTGCGACGTACAATCTTGCAGTCGGTGGTACGCTTTTTGAGTGAAGCACGAACTTTCATAGTGCAATTATTTCTTGTATCGGAACGAAATTCGTCCTTTGGTTAAATCATAGGGAGACATATCTACACGTACACGATCACCCGGTAAGATTTTGATGTAGTACATCCGCATCTTTCCAGAGATGTGGGCCGTGATGATGTGCCCGTTTTCCAATTCCACCCTGAACATTGCGTTAGACAATGCTTCGAGGATGGTTCCGTCTTGCGTTATGGACGCTTGTTTCGCCATATGATTAAATCGTTTAGACCTTTCGTTTTTGTTGTTGTAATACTTTTTCTATTTCGTCAAAACTTGAGAGAACGTCTGCTTGGTCTTTGCGCACGACAATGTCGTGTTCGAAGTGCGCTGAGACCTTGCGGTCAGCCGTCACAATCGTCCATCCGTCTTCCTCGTGAAAGACTTCTTTCCGACCTAGGTTGATCATGGGTTCAATGGCCAGAACCATTCCGTCCATCAGACGCGGACCATTGCCCCGCCGTCCGTAATTGGGTACTTCCGGTGCTTCGTGCAACGAACGTCCCAAACCATGACCCACCAACTCCCGAACGACTCCATAACCACTCTGCTCTGCGTGATGCTGACAAGCAAAACCGATATCTCCGATTCGCTTTCCAACAATCGCCTGCTCAATGGCCTTTTGAAGGCATTCTTTGGTGACTTCCAATAACTGCTGAATCTCTGGAGCGATTTCGCCCACCGCAAAGGTGTACGCACTGTCTCCATAAAATTCGTTCTTCAACACTCCACAATCCACTGATACGATGTCTCCATCGACCAAAGGTTTGTCATTTGGAATGCCATGCACTACCGCCTCATTGACTGAAGTGCACAAGGAGTTCGGAAACCCTCCGTACCCCTTGAAGCCTGGCTCTCCTCCATGGTCTCGGATAAATTCCTCGGCCACAGCATCAAGCTCAAGTGTTGTGACGCCCGGTTTGATCCGGTCTGCCACAGCAGCTAACGTTTTCCCAACAAGCAAAGAACTCTCCCGAAGGAGTTCAACCTCTTCGTCCGTTTTAATATGCACGCGTCGGCCGAAACTCATTTCGGTTTATCCTGTAATGCCTCCCACAGGTGACTGCGGGCGACCACGCAACTTTCCAGACTTCATCAAACCGTCATAGTGACGAGAGAGCAAATAACTCTCAATTTGCTGAAGGGTATCCAGAATGACTCCTACCATGATCAACAGCGACGTACCGCCGAAGAAGATGGAGAAACCTTGCGCTTTCGTTAATCCAAGGCTGAACACAATCGCGGGAAGGATTGCGATCAAAGCCAAAAACAATGAACCCGGGAGCGTAATGCTCGAAAGAATGCGCTCCAAGAAATCCGCAGTGGGTTTTCCAGGTTTCACACCGGGAACAAAACTATTTTGACGCTTCAAGTCATCCGCCATTTGGTTGGGATTGACTGTGATCGCCGTGTAGAAGTAAGTGAACACCACAATCATCACGAAGAAGATTGCGTTGTAAGCGAAACCGTTGAAATCTGACAAGCTCTGCAAAGCTTCATTTTCTTGGAATGTCTCGCTCTGTGTCAAGTACAAGGGAACGAACATGATCGCCTGTGCGAAAATGATTGGCATTACACCTGCTGAATTCACTTTCAAGGGAATGTAGCTCCGAGCTCCTTCTCCTTGTGGTAGGTGGGTTCCACCCGCCTGCATTTTCGCCATTTGAACCGGCACTTTGCGCAGAGCCTGAACGAGCGCCACACTCGCACCGATAACAATGAGCAAGAAGGCGACTTCCACTAAGAAGAAGAACAACGTTGTGTCCGGGTGAATGAACTCCTGGATCAAGGCTTGAGGGAATGTCGCAATGATTCCGATCATGATGAGCAATGAAATGCCATTGCCAACACCTTTGTCGGTGATGCGCTCACCCAACCACATGATGACAAGCGTAGAACACACCAAAATCAATACCGCGCTGAACCACCAGAATGTCGTCGGATTCGCAACAGCACCGGGAACTCCTACGACGGAGGTCGCTAAGTATCCTGGGGCTTGAACCAACGTAATTGCGATGGTCAAAAAACGCGTGTATTGGTTGATCTTCTTCCTTCCGCTTTCTCCTTCAGCTTGCATCTTCTGCACAGCAGGCACCGCAATGCCAAGCAACTGCACAATGATCGAAGCCGAGATGTACGGCATGATGCCTAGCGCAAAAATCGAAGCACGAGTAAAAGCTCCACCCGTGAAGAGGGACAACAAATCACCGAGACCGCCTGAACCTGAGGCAGCCAACTGCTCGGCCAAGACATCGCTATTCACACCAGGGATCACGATAAATGAACCGATGCGATAAACGAGGATCAAGCCCAATGTGATGCCCAACTTCTGACGCAACTCTTCGTGCTTCCAGATGTTCGAAATTTGAGTAAAGAAATTCTTCATCTGAAAAGGATTATGCTTCTGCAGCTTCTCCGCCCGCTGCCTCGATTGCAGCCTTCGCTGTAGCCGAGAATTTGTGCGCTTGGATAGAAACTCCTGATTTCAACTCTCCACGTCCGAGGATCTTGACGAGGTCACGCTTGCCAGCGAGTCCGTTTTCCATCAAGTCTGCTACTGTTACTGCTTTGAGCTTCTTGCGATCGATTAATTCTTGAAGTGTATCCAAGTTGATGCCTTTGTACTCAACGCGGTTGGGATTCGTGAAACCGAACTTTGGTACACGACGTTGAAGTGGCTGTTGACCACCTTCAAAACCGATCTTGCGGCTGTAACCTGATCGAGACTTTGCGCCTTTGTGTCCACGTGTTGAAGTACCTCCGTGACCGGATCCTTCTCCACGTCCAACTCGCTTGCGCTGCTTCCGAGAACCATCTGCTGGCTTTAGATTGCTAAGATTCATGGTATGTGCTGGTTATTAGATTATAATTCTTCGACTTGAATCAAGTGAGACACCTTGCGCACCATTCCCAAGATTTGGGGGGTGGCTTCGTGCTCAACTGGATTGTGCAACTTTTTGATGCCAAGGGCCTCGATGGTGGCCTTTTGACGCTTCGGGCGGTTGATTGCACTCCGCACCTGGGTGATTTTGATTTTTCCCATGATGACTGCGATTAACCGTTGAATACTTTTGATACTGAGATGCCCCGCAAATCAGCAATTTCTTTTGCACTTCGTAGCGCTTGCAACGCATTGAACGTTGCTTTCACCACGTTGTGCGGATTGCTCGAGCCCAATGACTTTGCAAGGACGTCCTTGATGCCAGCGCTCTCGAGCACTGCACGCATGGCTCCACCTGCGATCACACCCGTACCCGGAGATGCCGGTCGAATCATCACATGCGCTCCTGCGAATCGCATTTCCTGAGCGTGGGGAATTGTACCCTTTACCAAAGGAACCTCTACCATGTTCTTCTTCGCATCCTCAATTCCTTTTTGGATTGAAGTGGCAACCTCACGGCTTTTACCCAAACCATGTCCAACACGTCCTTTCTCATCTCCAACTACCATGATGGAGCTGAAACTGAATGTACGTCCACCTTTGGTGGTCTTTGCAACACGGTTAATTCCGACCAAGCGCTCCTTCAAATCAGGATCACCTGTTCGCGACTGCTGTTGCTGGTCGCGCCCTTTTCGTTGTTGACGTTGTTCCATCTTTCCTTAGAATTTTAGCCCGCCTTCACGAGCAGCTTCTGCCAAGGTCTTCACCCGGCCATGATACAAGTAACCGTTTCGATCGAACACAACCTGTTCAATCCCAGCTGCTTTCGCCTTTTCGGCAATCATCTTACCAACAGCAGCAGCCTGCTCAATCTTGGCTCCCTTGGCAGCGTCATCTCCCAATGAACCCGCTGCTGCGAGCGTACGGCCTTCACGGTCGTCAATGATTTGAACGTAAATCTGCTTGTTGCTTCGAAATACTGACAATCGTGGTCGTGCAGCTGTGCCCTGGATTTTCCCACGGACACGGCGCTTGACGCGATTGCGAGCGAATGTTTTCTTCGTTCCCATTTGAATCGATTATTTAGCTGCGGTCTTACCGGCTTTGCGACGAATTTGTTCTCCAGCGTAACGAACCCCCTTGCCTTTGTATGGCTCTGGCTTTCGCAGTGCACGGATTTTGGCTGCTACCGTTCCGATGAGTTGTTTGTCGTGTGAGGACAAGAGAACGTAAGGGTTGCTGCCCTTCTTTGTCTCTGCCTCTAACTTAATCTCGGCGGGTAGGCGCATGATCACTTGGTGGCTGAAGCCCAATGACAAAGTCAAATCTTGTCCTTGTGATGAAGCACGAAAACCGACACCTACCAACTCCAACTTAATGCTGTAGCCTTCGGTCACACCAACGATCATGTTATTGACCAAGGCGCGAAATAAACCGTGCTTTGCTCTGTGATCCTTGTGGTCCGATGGACGCGTGAACGTGAGAACGTTCTCCTCGAGGTTCATCCCGATTTCTGCGTCAATGGCCTGCTCCAGTTCCCCTTTCGGGCCCTTCACTTTGACCAACTGTCCCTCGAGCGTCAACGAGACGCCGTCTGGTACATTTATGGGTGCTTTTCCTATACGTGACATAATGATGTTCCGTTTTCTAAATCAATAAACCGTGCAAATCACTTCACCTCCGATGTTCATTCGACGCGCTTCCTTGTCAGTCATCAGACCTTTTGACGTGGAAACAATGCAAATGCCCAAACCATTCAAAACGCGTGGCAATTCTCCTGAACTGGCATATCGTCGCAAACCTGGCGTCGACACACGCTTCAACTCAGAGATGGCTGGTCGCTTTGACTTGCTATCGTATCGCAAAGCAATTTTGATGTTGCCTTGGTAACCTTCATCATCAAACTTAAAGTTCAAGATGTATCCTTTATCAAAAAGGATGCGGGTCATTTCTTTCTTCATGTTAGAGGCCGGTACCTCAACAACCTTGTGCCCTGCCATTTGCGCATTGCGAATGCGGGTCAAGTAATCTGCTATTGGATCAGTATTCATGATGCTTCAATATCGTAGGTTACCAGCTGGCTTTTTTCACTCCAGGAATTTTTCCTGATAGCGCCATCTTTCGGAATAAGACACGAGAAATACCAAACTGTCGCATGTAACCACGAGGACGACCCGTGATTTGGCAACGGTTGTGCATGCGCACTGCAGCACTGTTTGGTGGAAGCTTTTGCAAACCTTCCCAATCACCAGCAGCCTTCAATGCTGCTCGCTTTTCAGCGTATCGAGCGACCATTCGTGCTCTCTTGCGCTCACGCGCTTTCATTGATTCCTTAGCCATCTTAGTTCTTTTTGAAAGGGAATCCGAAACTCTCGAGAAGGGCTTTCGCTTCCTCGTCGGTGTTCGCCGATGTAACAATTGTAATGTCCATACCGTTGAAGTGCTTGACTTCGTCCAAGTTGATTTCCGGGAAAATCACTTGCTCCTTGATTCCGAAAGTAAAGTTGCCTCGGCCATCAAAGCCCTTTGCACTTACACCTTGGAAATCACGCGTACGCGGCAGAGATACAGCGATCAAACGATCTAGGAAGTCAAACATTCGGTTTCGTCGCAACGTGACGCGGCAACCAATCGGCATGCCCTTACGAAGCTTAAAATTCGATACGTCTTTCGTAGAAATCGTCCGCACCGCCTTTTGGCCAACAATTCGCGACATCTCGTCAGTAGCGTATTCGACTACTTTTTTGTCAGCGATTGCTTTCCCCAAACCTTGGTTCAGACAAATTTTGGTGATGCTAGGTACCTGCATCACACTCTTGTACTCAAAACGCTCTTTGAGGTTTGGTACAATCTCCTCAGCGTACTGAGTCTGGAGTCGTGGAATGTAGCTCATTACTTCAGCTCCTCATTGGTTTTCTTAGAATAGCGAACGAGCTTTCCATCGTCACCTCTGCGACGACCTACTCGTGTGGCATTTCCAGCCGCATCCACTACCATCACGTTGGAGACGTGGATGCCAGCTTCTACAGACTCGATGCCGCCCTGCGGATTTGCAGGACCCGGCTTCACATGCTTCTTCACCATGTTGACGCCTTCAATTTTGACGCGGTCGGTTTTCCGATCCACCATGATCACCGTGCCTTGCTTGCCTTTGCTTCCGCCAGCAAGAACCTTCACAGTGTCACCTTTTTTTACTTTTAATCGCTTAAACATCTTCGTTTAGATTAAAGCACCTCAGGGGCCAATGAAACAATTTTCATGAAGTCCTTTTCACGGAGTTCACGGGCCACAGGGCCAAAGATCCGTGTTCCTCGCATCTCGCCATTCGCGTTCAACAACACAATCGCGTTGTCATCGAATCGGATGTAAGAACCATCGGGACGACGAACGGCCTTTTTAGTGCGCACTACAACACCTTTGGATACGGCACCCTTCTTGATGCCCCCGTTTGGCGCTGCATGCTTCACGCTCACCACGACGGTGTCGCCGATGCTTGCATATCGCCGGCGTGTACCACCCAACACACGGATGCAAAGGACTTCCTTTGCGCCGCTGTTGTCGGCCACTTTCATGCGGGATTCTTGCTGTATCATCTTTTGATTTCTTTCTCTTTATTCAATCCACGGAATTACTTCGCACGCTCGACAACCTCGACCAAGCGCCAGCACTTGCTTTTGCTCAATGGTCTTGTTTCCATGATGCGGACTGTATCGCCAACGTTGCACGTGTCTGCCTCATCGTGAGCCATAAACTTGCTTGTCTTCTTGACGAACTTTCCGTATTTCTCGTGCTTTTCCTTTCGCTCAACAGCAACAACAATGCTCTTGGTCATGGAATTCGACGTCACTACGCCGATACGCTCCTTGCGCATATTACGCGCCGTGGTGGTAGTTTCAGTACTCATGAGTTCTTATTGCGTGCGTTCATTTCAGTAAGCAAGCGCGCAACATCGCGCTTTTTGTTCTTCAAAGCCGTTGTGGACTCCAGCCCAGCAACCGTATGGTTGAATCGCAGCTTTGCGAGCGACTCACGCTCTGTGGCAATCCGCTCGATCAAATCGGAGTCGGACAACTGTCGGATTTCTGTCATCTCAATCATCACTGTGCATAATCAGGTCGTACAACAAATTTGCATTTCACGGGCAACTTCTGTGCACCGAGACGCAAAGCTTCTTGAGCGGTTTCTGGAGAAACTCCGTCTACCTCAAACATCAAACGTCCAGGACGGACGGGAGCTACCCAGTGGCTGGGAGCACCTTTACCCTTACCCATACGTACTTCCGCTGGCTTTGAGGTAATCGGCTTGTCTGGAAAAATTCGAATCCACACTTGTCCTTCACGTTTCATATAACGGTTGATCGCAATACGAGCGGCCTCAATTTGTCGAGAAGTGATAAAACCTTCTTCTAACGTCTTGATTCCAAACGATCCATATGCAAGGGTACTTCCGCGATACGCCAATCCGCGTATCCGCCCCTTTTGCATTTTCCTAAACTTGGTTCTTTTCGGCTGTAGCATGACCTAAATCTTCTATCAGTTACGAGTTCGACGACGGCCTCCACCACCTTGACGGCTAGCGTTACCTGGGCGACGATCCTTCGATTGCTTCTGAGGTGGAATCGGTGACAAGTCTTTCTTGCCATAAATCTCTCCACGGCAAATCCAGCACTTGATGCCAATTCGTCCGTAGGTAGTGTGCGCCTCCATCAACGCGTAGTCGATGTCAGCACGGAAGGTGTGCAAAGGAATGCGTCCCTCTTTGTAGGACTCAGAACGTGCAATCTCTGCCCCGTTCACACGACCAGCAATGTTGATCTTGATGCCCTCTGCGCCAAGACGCATCGTGCCCGCAATCGCCATCTTAATCGCTCTTCGGTGCGAGATTCGCGCCTCGATTTGACGCGCAATGCTCTCTGCTACCAATTTGGCATCCAATTCAGGACGCTTGATCTCAAAAATATTGATCTGCACCTCCTTACCGGTCAACTTCTTGAGTTCTTCACGAAGCTTGTCCACCTCTTGTCCGCCTTTGCCAATGATGACTCCTGGGCGAGCAGATTTCACTGTAACAGTGACCAGCTTGAGCGTACGCTCAATGATGATATTGGATACACTTGCCTTGCGCAAACGAGCCAACAAGTACTCTCGGATTTTCTCGTCTTCTACAAGCTTGTCCTTGTAGTCGTTGCCTCCGTACCAGTTCGAATCCCATCCTCGGATGAAACCTAGGCGATTGCCAATCGGATTTGTTTTCTGTCCCATGAATCAGTTTTTGACGGAGTCTACAATGATGGTTACGTGGTTGCTGCGCTTGCGTATGCGATGCGCGCGTCCTTGAGGTGCTGTTTGAAGTCGCTTCAACATGCGAGCGCTGTCAACCTTGACTTCACGAATGATCAGATCCGACTCTTCTGGTCGGGCTCCTTCATTCTTGGCTTCCCAATTCGCAATTGCTGAAAGCAATAACTTCTCCAATCGGTTCGAAGCTTCCTGAGGGCTGAACTTCAAAATATTTAAGGCTTGAAATACATCCTTGCCACGGACACTGTCCGCAACCAAACGCATCTTACGAGGCGATGTAGGGCAATTGTTGAGCTTGGCAATCGCCGTGCTCTTCATTTCCTCTTTCCGCGACTCGGCGGCTAGTCTTTTTCGTTTTCCCATGACGATTATCGCTTCTTGTCCTTCTTGTCCGCGTGACCACGGAACGTTCGGGTGGGTGAAAATTCTCCTAGTTTGTGACCAACCATATTCTCTGTGATAAACACAGGAATGAACTGTCGTCCGTTGTGGACAGCAATGGTCAGACCTACAAAGTCAGGAGTGATCGTGCTGGTTCGAGACCAAGTCTTGATCACCGACTTTTTGCCGGATGCATGTACAGCGTCAACTCGTTGATTGAGTTTGTAGTGTACAAATGGGGGTTTCTTAAGTGAACGAGACATGGCTATTACTTCTTCCGACGTTCAATGATATACTTGGAACTCTTTTTGCGCGGATTTCGCGTCTTGTATCCCTTCGCAGGAACGCCCGTTCGAGAACGAGGATGTCCTCCTGAGGACTTACCCTCACCACCACCCATTGGGTGATCGACCGGGTTCATGACCACACCACGTACACGTGGACGGCGACCTAACCAGCGAGAACGCCCCGCTTTTCCGGACACCTGTAGGTTGTGCTCTGAATTGCTCACGCTACCAATGACAGCCATGCATGTCACGAGGATCATGCGGGTCTCACCACTAGGTAGCTTCACAATGGCATACTTGCCATCACGAGCATTTAACTGCGCGTATGAACCAGCGCTTCGAGCCATAGATGCTCCTTTGCCGGGGTACAACTCAATGTTGTGAATCACAGTTCCGAGCGGAATGTCAGACAAGTACATCGCGTTGCCAACTTCTGGTGCTACGCCCTTTCCGCTATTGATCGTCATGCCTGGCTTCAAACCTTCTGGCGCTACGATGTAACTCTTCTCTCCGTCTTTGTATTCTACAAGACAAATACGAGCGGAACGGTTTGGATCGTACTCAACTGTCAAGACAGTTGCCTCCATCTGCTTGGTGCGCTTGAAATCAATCAAACGGTAGCGACGCTTATGTCCACCACCTCGGTAGCGCATGGTCATTTTACCATCTGCATTACGTCCTCCTGATTTCTTCAGGGAACGCAACAATGGCTTGTGTGGCTTATCCGCAGTAATGTCTTCAAACTTGGACAGAACCTTGTGGCGGGTGCCAGGTGTTATGGGGTTGAATTTACGAAGTGCCATGTGATCAGATGTTCTCGTAGAAGTCAATCATTTCTCCTTCGGCCAAGCTTACGATGGCCTTCTTGTATCCTACTGTACGTCCTTTGACGATTCCAGTTTTGGTAAAACGCTGGCGGCTCTTGCCGTCAACACGAAGTGTTCGAACCGAAGTAACGGTCACACCGTACTCCTTTTCGATCGCCTTCTTAATCTCCACCTTGTTCGCGCCGTCGGCAACAACAAACCCGAAGGAGTTGTTCTTTTCCGTATCAGCGGTCATCTTTTCGGTGATGAGTGGTTTTATTAAAATCTGCTGCATAACCGATTTTATTTGAGCATCCCTTCTACCACCTTGTGCGCATCAGCTACAAAGATGAGGGTGTTGCAATTCATAATGTCATAGGTACTTAAGTCAGAAGCGACCATTACGCGATGCTTCGCGAGGTTGCGGCTGCTCATGTACACTGCATCGTCCGGAGTGGACAAAACCATAAGGGTTTTTGATTCAGCAAGCTTTAACCCGCTCATCATACCCACGAAATCCTTGGTCTTTGGGGCATCCATCTTTACGCCATCGAGAACCATGATTGCCTTCTCTTTGGCTTTGTAGCTCAATGCACTTCGACGAGCCAATTGCTTCACCTTGTGGTTCAGCTTTTGCGTGTAATCACGAGGCTCAGGACCGAAAGTTGTACCTCCGCCTCTGAACAATGGGTTCTTGATTGAACCCGCTCGGGCTGTACCTGTTCCTTTTTGCTTCTTGATCTTCCGCGTTGAACCTGAAACGAGTCCTCGGTGCAACGTGTCATGCGTTCCCTGTCGCTGAGCGGCGCGGTAGCGCTTCACATCAAGGTAGATCGCGTGGTCGTTTGGCTCAATGCCAAAAACCGCTTTGTTCAGAGTGACCGACTTATCGGTTTTTGAACCTTTGGAATTGTAAACGTCTACTTTCATCACGCTTCAGGTTTGCGGATTACAACTGTTGAACCTTTGTGACCAGGAACAGCACCTTTCACCACCATCACTCCATCCTCCGACAAAATCTTGACGATTTCGAGGTTCTCGATGGTGACACGGCTGTTGCCCATTTGACCAGCCATACGCATGCCCTTGAAGACACGCGACGGAGTCGACGCAGCACCGATTGAACCCGGTGCACGCAAACGGTTGTGCTGACCGTGTGTTGCTTGACCGACACCGGCGAACCCGTGACGCTTGACAACACCCTGGAAACCTTTTCCTTTTGATTTGCCAACGACGGAAACGTATTCACCTTCGTTGAAGACGTCTTCCATCTTGAGGGCATCGCCCTCTTTGACTTCGCTGCTGAATCCTTTGAATTCAACAAGCTTGCGCATCAAGCTAACTCCTGCTCGCTTGAAATGGCCTTGCATTGCCTTGGATGTTCGCTTCTCTGAGCGCTCACCGTATCCGAGTTGGATGGCAGCATAGCCGTCCTTCTCGAGGGTACGAACTTGCGTTACTACGCAAGGACCAACTTCTAGAATTGTGCATGGAATATTCTTTCCAGAGGCACTGTAGATGCTGGTCATACCTAACTTCTTCCCTATTAATCCGGGCATGGTTTTAGTGTATTAATTACAATAAATGGTATGTTCCTGTCAGACCTTGATCTCGACTTCGACTCCACTGGGCAATTCCAGTCTCATCAAAGCGTCAACGGTCTTTGAGGATGAACTATATATATCAATCAATCGCTTGTAAGCGTTTAATTCAAATTGTTCACGTGAGGTCTTGTTCACGTGAGGTGAGCGTAAAACTGTGTAGATACGCTGGTGAGTTGGCAATGGAACGGGTCCACTGATTACAGCACCGGTCGTCTTCACCGTCTTTACGATCTTCTCTGCCGACTTATCGACCAAGTTGTGATCGTAGGACTTGAGTTTGATTCTGATTTTCTGAGTCATCTGATTCAATTTATGCCTTAGCCCTGAGCTTCAGCGATCACTTTTTCTTGGACATGATTCGGAGCACTAGCATAATGGCTGAAAGACATCGAAGATGTTGCTCGGCCCGAGGTCAATGTTCGGAGGTCAGTTACGTAACCGAACATCTCAGACAATGGAACCTTTGCATTCACAATCGTCTTACCTGCCCGTTCTCCTGTTCCTTCAATCAAAGCCCGACGCTTGTTCAGGTCGCCAATGACATCACCCATATTCTCGTCCGGTGTCACAACCTCAAGTTGCATCAACGGCTCAAGAATCTTGGGCTGGCATCCACGTACCGCTGACCGGTAAGCCATTTTCGCTGCAAGCTCGAATGACAGCTGATCTGAGTCAACCGGGTGGAATGAACCGTCAAGAAGCTCTACGCTCATGCTGTCCATTTGATAACCTGCAAGAACACCGTTCTTCATTGCTTCTTTGAAGCCCTTCTGAACAGATGGCACGAATTCCTTGGGAACGTTTCCTCCTTTAACAGAGTTCTTGAATACCAATCCTTCTTCTTCTGGCGTCGGTGACGGACCAATCTTGATGACAATGTCCGCAAACTTACCTCGACCACCTGTCTGCTTCTTGTAAACCTCACGGTGATCAGCGTGCCCAAAGATTGCTTCCTTGTAATTGACCTGGGGAGCTCCTTGGTTACACTCGACCTTGAACTCACGACGTAAACGGTCTACAAGTACTTCCAAGTGCAATTCACCCATACCTGAGATGACCGTTTGACCGGTCTCCTCATCTGTGCGCACCTGGAAAGTCGGATCCTCTTCAGAAAGCTTCGACAGGCCATTCGATAGCTTGTCCAAGTCAGCCTGTGATTTTGGCTCAACAGCAATACCGATTACTGGATCAGGGAACGACATGCTCTCCAATACCAACGGCGCTCCTTCGGCACACAAGGTGTCACCCGTGCGGATGTCCTTGAAGCCAACTACAGCACCAATGTCACCTGCTTCAAGCTCGTCAATGGGATTCTGCTTGTTCGAGTGCATTTGGAAGATTCGCGAGATTCGCTCCTTCTTGCCTGAACGTGTGTTGGTCACATATGAACCTGCCGGGAGTGTCCCAGAATAAGCACGTACAAAACACAAGCGCCCTACGAACGGGTCTGTTGCGATCTTGAATGCGAGTCCAGCAAATGGCTCCTCTGGATCCGGATTACGGTGAATTTCAATCGACTCGTCGTCTACATCCGTTCCGGTAATCGCTTCTACGTCATACGGCGATGGCAAGTAGAGCATAACGGCATCCAACATCGTCTGCACACCCTTGTTTTTGAACGCCGAACCGCACAGCAGTGGAGTGATCTGCATGCCGATAGTGGCCTTACGAATCGCCTCGATGATTTCCTCTTCAGTCAAGCTGTCAGGATCCTCAAAGTACTTCTCCATCAGGGTGTCGTCCTGCTCTGCAGCAGCTTCAATCAACAGCCCTCGGTATTCCTCTACTGTGTCCAACAAATCCTCAGGAATGGCAATCTCTTCCCATGTCATCCCTTTATCCTCCTCGTTCCAAACGTATGCTTTGTTGCTGATCAAATCGACAACGCCACGGAAATCATCTTCTGCTCCAATCGGAACTTGCAATGGAACAGGACGGGCACCAAGCATCTCTTTGATCATGCCGACAACGTTGAAGAAGTCTGCACCTGACCGGTCCATCTTGTTGATGAAACCAATGCGTGGAACTTTGTATTTGTCTGCTAGTCCCCAGTTTGTCTCTGACTGTGGCTCAACTCCGGAAACGGCGCAAAACAGAGCAACCGCTCCGTCCAAGACACGCAATGAACGCTCCACCTCTACAGTGAAGTCAACGTGCCCCGGGGTATCAATGATATTGATTCGGTACTGCTCGTCGCGAAAACTCCAGAAACAAGTGGTAGCAGCTGAGGTGATTGTGATTCCACGCTCTTGCTCCTGCTCCATCCAGTCCATTGTAGCTGCACCATCGTGTACCTCTCCAATTTTGTGAGAGATACCCGTGTAATACAACACACGCTCTGTAGTGGTTGTCTTACCAGCATCGACGTGCGCCATGATGCCAATGTTCCGCGTATAATTGAGGTCTCTTTTAGCCATGATAGTTCGGCGTATTCAATTCGTTGTAATCAGAAACGGAAATGCGAGAAGGCTTTGTTCGCTTCCGCCATGCGGTGCGTATCCTCCTTTTTCTTGTAAGTACCTCCCTCCTCTTTCGATGCAGCAAGAACCTCTGCAGCCAATCGCTCAGCCATGGATTTCTCATTGCGCTTCCGCGCGAAACTGATCAACCACTTCATCGCCAAGCTTTGTTTGCGCGAATCACGAATGGGTTGCGGGATTTGGAATGTTGCACCACCCACACGTCGGCTGCGCACTTCTACCGCTGGAGTTACATTTTCAAGCGCTCGCTTGAAAACCTCCAAACCATTTTCTTCACTTCGCTCCTGGACACGGTCCATGGCTTGGTAGAAAATATCAAATGCAACGCTCTTCTTTCCGTCCAACATCAAGTTGTTGACGAAACTCGTTACAAGAACGCTGTCGAATCGAGGATCCGGCAGGATCAAATGCTTTTTGGCTACTCTCCTTCTCATGATCGATTAACTCTTGGCTTTAGGCCGCTTTGTTCCATACTTCGAACGACGTTGTGTACGTCCTTCAACACCCGCTGTATCCAATGCGCCACGCACAATGTGGTAACGAACACCTGGCAAGTCTTTCACACGACCTCCGCGAACCAACACAATGCTGTGCTCTTGTAGGTTGTGGCCTTCACCACCAATGTATGCATTGACTTCGTTGCCGTTTGTCAAACGAACACGTGCTACTTTACGCATAGCAGAGTTCGGCTTCTTCGGCGTTGTCGTGTAAACGCGTACGCAAACGCCTCGGCGTTGCGGACATGAGTCCAGTGCGGCGGATTTGCTCGCAATGGACTTCGTGATGCGTCCTTTTCGGATGAGCTGCTGGATGGTTGGCATTCGACCTATCTATCAGATTACGTGTGTACAAAAACTATTTCCCCACATTAAAGGGGGTGCAAAAGTAGCAGATTCTAACTTAAAAGCAATACCCCAACGCTCCTTTTTTCAAGCATGGCCGCCTTTTCCGCGTCCATTTTTCTAAATTCACTGAAGGACAAGGGGGTTAGCGACGAAAATTCATTCTGGTTTGATGGAAAAAACTGGAACTTTTAAACATCGTCCTGAAGATTAAGGTTCTATTATCATCAAAACCCACCCCCCTTCATACCTTAGTTGAGTGGAATTTCTGAATGAATTGAACGAAGCGCAAAGAAGCGCGGCTATGCACACCGAAGGACCTCTTATGGTCATCGCAGGAGCAGGGTCTGGTAAAACACGCGTACTCACCTATCGCATTGCACATCTGATCCAGCGCGGGGTCGATCCCTTTGCTATTCTTGCGCTGACGTTTACCAACAAGGCCGCACGTGAGATGAAAAGCAGAATTGCCGACGTCATTGGTGAAGGAGAAGCGCGAAACATATGGATGGGCACTTTCCACAGCATCTTCGCCCGTGTGCTCCGCATGGAGTCTGAGCGCATCAACTATCCGCGCAACTTCACCATTTACGACACTCAGGATAGCCGAGCTTTGATCAAGGACATCATCAAAGGACTTGGACTTGACGATAAGGTCTACAAGCCTGCCAGCATTCAAGGCCGCATCAGCAACGCCAAAAACAACTTGATTAACGCCGCTGGATATGCGCAGCATTCCGAAATCATGGGCGAAGACGCCCAAGCCGGTCGACCCCGGGTGCATGAGGTTTATCGCGCCTACGAAAGCCGGTGCTTCCGAGCGCAAGCCATGGATTTTGACGACTTGCTGTTTAAAATGAACGTACTGCTCCGAGACTTCCCAGATCTGCTCTCAAAATACCAGCACAAGTTCCAATACATCCTGGTGGATGAGTACCAAGACACCAACTTCGCCCAATACTTGATCATCAAGCAATTGGCAGCCCTACGAGAGAACCTCTGCGTCGTCGGGGATGACGCACAGTCCATTTATGGCTTTCGGGGTGCGAACATTCAAAACATCCTCAACTTCAAACAGGACTACCCTGATTACAGCCTCTACAAACTGGAGCAGAATTATCGATCGACTCAAAACATTGTGAATGCGGCCAACAGTGTCATCGCCAAGAACAAAGACCAAATCGAGAAAGTCGTTTGGACATCAAATGAGTCTGGCGACCCCATCAACGTTCATCGTTGTTACAGCGACAATGAAGAAGGCCGTTGGGTAGCCACTCAAATTTTTGATCTGCACAATCAGCAGCAAGTCCATTGGCGAAATGCAGCCATTTTGTATCGAACCAATGCACAATCGCGATCGTTTGAAGAAAGTCTGCGCAAGCTCAATGTTCCGTACCGCATTTTCGGAGGATTGTCATTCTACCAACGCAAAGAGATCAAGGACCTCATCGCCTATTTCCGACTTACGGCAAACCTCAGGGACGATGAAGCGCTTAAACGCGTCATCAATTACCCTGCGCGTGGAATCGGAAAAACCACCATGGATCGATTGCTCGTGGAATCTGCTGAGCGCGACGTAAGCCTCTGGGATCTCGTCGTCGACGAATTGAATCCGCCTACCGCTGTGAAAGGGGCAAGTCTTAAAAAAGTGATCGACTTCACGCACATGATCCGAGGCTTTCGCGCTGAGATGGAATCCAAGGATGCGCACGACTTGGGTATGCACATTGCGAAACACACGGGGCTTGTCCATCAGCTCTATCAAGACAAGACACCCGAAGGCGTGGCACGTTATGACAACATGCAAGAACTGCTCAATGGAATGAAGTCGTTCGTGGAGCAAGCGCGTGAAAACGAGCCTGATGCCCTTCCGACCATGGGTGACTTCCTGCTCGATGTTGCTTTGCTCACGGATGCTGACCAAGATGATGGCGACGACAATAAAGTCAGCTTGATGACCATACATGCGGCCAAAGGGCTTGAGTTCGAACACGTGCATGTTGTTGGGCTTGAGGAAGAACTCTTTCCCTCCACCATGGCCCTGCAATCACGATCTGAATTGGAAGAGGAGCGCAGATTGTTTTACGTGGCTGTCACCCGAGCCAAGAAAACATGCGCCCTGAGTTACGCGTTGACTCGCTACAAATGGGGTCAACTGATCCAAGCGGAGCCGAGTCGTTTCATTGAAGAAATTGATCCGGCATGCGTGAAAATGCCTTCCGCACAGGCGGCAAAGCCCAACCCATTCGCTGGCGGAGCAGACTTTGAGAAACAACGTAACAATTGGAAATCGATGGGCACGGCTTCACCGGGTGCCGCGTTTGGACGGATGGCAGAGAAAAAGAAAGACCAAAGCAAAGCAACGGTCAACCCGTTCAAAAAATCGCCGAATAAACCTCCCATTTCTTCTGAAGGGAAACCTCTGAAAAAAATGGCGGCTGGCCCACATTCTGAATCGAATAGCCAACCTCACCAGCTGACCACAAAAACCAACTCCGCACATGGACTGACCGAAGGCACCAAAGTGATGCACGAGAAGTTCGGAAAAGGAAAGGTATTGCGCATTGAAGGAAGCGCTCCCAATGAAAAGGCCACTGTCTTTTTTCCAAGCGCCGGTCAAAAGCAACTCCTTTTGAAGTTCGCTAAACTTGAAGTCGTGGACACATGAAAACGGCGAAATGGCTTCTCAGTGTGATGTGCGCCACACTCACCATGACGGTCGGAACACACACAGGGTGTCGGCCCGTACCAGAGGCAAACCTCTCCTTTGAAATCTCGACGAAGCTTGCATACAACGGTGCGCCCGTCCCTGACATTGCCCTTTCCGTTGAAAGCCGAACGGTTGGAAATGGCGTATTCAACGGCAGTTATGATCGTATTGCGGAGGGCATCACCAACTCGGAAGGCACTGTTGAATTGATGTTCCCCCGAAGCAACGCGCTTGATTACCGCATCACCAGTGAAGAAAATGATTGGTTTGAACGTCAAATCCTCATCAATCCAGATGTGTTTCTCGATAGTGAAAAGCAATCAATCGCACTAGCGATGACGCCAAGAGCCGAAATTACCATTCGCCTTCTCAATGCCAATCCAGTTGACGCCATGGATGCCATTCAGTTTCGAACCTTGAACACTCAAGGAGATTACCCGACATGTTCAAATGCGTGGGGGACCTTTTCCGGTTTGGATGTGGTGGAGGAAAGAACATGCTGGATTGAAGCAGACCGCTACCTTGCATATACCTATCGAACAATGCGCAATGGAGAATGGGTTGATTATGTCACAGATTCAACTTACGTCCCCCGGGGTGAGTCCTTGAACTTCACGCTGCCTTGGTGACCTCATCTGCCCACATGCATAACGTCCAAAATCACCATTTCTCCGTTCCAAAAACCGTTCGCTATGCAACGCTTGGTCCATCCATTGCAGATGCAAAACACATTATGGTTGCCCTGCACGGCTACGGTCAGCTTCCCGAGTTCTTTTTGCGAAAATTCGCAGCCCTGGCCGAAGATGGTTGGTGCATCATTGCGCCAGAAGGAATGCACCGCTTTTACCTCGACGGGACTAGCGGACGTGTCGGCGCGTCTTGGATGACCAAAGAAGATCGGGAGACGGACATTGCTGATTATGTCCATTATCTCGACGCCCTATGCGCTCACCTCGAATTGAACCATCGACACCCCGTATTGCTCGGATTCTCACAAGGTGTCGCAACGGCTTCAAGATGGGTGGCTGCCGGACAGCAAAACTTTAAGCAGTTGATCTTGTGGGCAGGCGTCTTCCCTCCCGATTTTGAATGGACCACAGGCCGTGCACATTTGAGCCAAATGCTTGTCGACGTGGCATTGGGCGACAATGATCCTTTTTTCAAAGACGAACTACTCCAGAGCACCAGCGACTTGCTCGATTCAAGGCAAGTCACTTATAACCTCCATCGTTTCTCCGGTGGCCATGCCATCGACCCAAAGCTCTTGCGATCAATCGTCGAGCCATCTTAACCTGTTATTTTTGTCCTTACCAAAAAAGATTCATTTTGAAACAGCTTTCTCAACTCTGTGCCTCAGCGCTCTTATCTCTCACAATGCTCACCTTCGCTTCAGATGCGCTCTGTCAGCGAAGTTGGCCGCATGCTTTGACCGAACAAGAACGAGATCACATCGAACGCGTGGGATTCGAACCGCATGTTGTTCGAGGCATTGAAACACCGCCGCCCTACGACAGCATTCGAACCGCAGCGGAATGGGAAGAAGTTGAGGCGCTCACCATCGCCTGGACTGATTTTCCTTGCATTCAAAAACAAATTGTGGGGGCAGCGAAAGAGGAGTGCAATGTCATCATCTTCGCAGATGATGAAGAACAAGTAGTCAACTACCTCACCGGCAACGCATGTGGCGGAGCGTTGACACTGGAAAACGTCCAAATCGTACCCACCGAATACAACAGCATTTGGATCCGAGACTATGGCGCCAACACCGTCTATGGCTCCTGGAATGACGACCGCGTGCTGGTCGATTGGCTGTACAACCGCCCTCGCCCCGATGATGATGCCATTCCAGATGTCCTCGCAGAGACCATGGGTTTAGAGCTTTACAGCACCACTGGCGCGCCAAATGATTTGATGAACACTGGCGGAAACTGGATGTCAGACGGTTTCGGTACCGCTTTCGCCTCAGAATTAATTTTGGAGGAAAACAATGGCGGCAGCACGTGGTGGACCGATTATCCCGATCACTCCGCCACTGAAATTGACCAAATCATTTCAGATTTCCATGGTGTTGACACCTACATCACGATGCCCAATTTGCCGTACGATGGCATCCACCACATCGATATGCACATGAAACTGCTTGATGAGAGCACCTTGCTCATGGCAGAATACCCGCAAGGAGTTGCAGACGGACCTCAGATCAATGCCAACCTCGAATACGTAATTTCGAACTTCACGACACGCTGGGGAACACCGTTTGATGTCATTCGCATTCCAAGTCCACCCGAGCAAGGTTGGGGCGGTGGTTACCCTGACGCCAACGGCTGGTATTTGACGTACACCAATTCAGTCTTCGTAAACAACACCATTCTGCTCCCCACCTACTACACGGAATACGACACAACAGCCTTGCGGATTTACAACGAAGCTCTTCCAGGCTACAATGTGGTCGGGATTGACTGCGACAACAATGGAGAGGCGATCATCTCACTGTCCGGCGCCATTCATTGCATAACGCATACGGTCGGAATTGAAGACCCCTTGATGATCAGTCATCTGCCGCTGCCAGATACCGAAGACACCGTCAACGATTACATGGTAGAAGCCTACATCAGCCATCGGAGTGAGATCCAAAGCGCAACCATGAAATGGAGCACATCACTCGATTCAGAGTGGAACTCAGTACCCATGGAACTGATTGCCGGCGAAACCGAAAATTGGTCTGCGAGCATCCCCGCTCAGCCGGCAGGCACATCCCTGTATTACTTTGTAGAAGCAGAAGCCAATTCAGGGAAAACGGGTGCGCGTCCGATGCCTGCGCCAGCAGGGTGGTGGTCATTCAATGTCATGGATCAAAATGTGGGAATCACTGAGAATTTCACGAGCACTCCGTTTCTTCAGGCATTTCCAAATCCCGCCTCAGCGATCACATGCATCCCACTGGATTTGCCCCTAGCCTCGAAAGGCCAATTGTACCTATCAAATGCATTGGGACAAAAAATCCTCGTGATTCACAACGGAGACATCAATGCCGGAGTCACCAAGTATTTCTTGGATGCGCAAGGACTAGCGCAGGGCGCTTACCTCTTGACCTTGGACTTCGACAATGGCCAGCGTTGGTCGCAACATCTAATGGTCAACTAGATAAACTGGAAATTGATGAATAAAAAAAGCCACCCAATGAGGTGGCTTTTTTTTGCTCCAACAAATCCTAGGAACACCTGAACCCAAACGATTCATCAGTCCCTTCGCCCAAGCAATCGCAACAAAAACATGAACAAGTTGACAAAATCGAGGTACAAACTTGTCGCACCCAAAATTGCCAACTTTGAAGCAGTCTCACTTCCAAACTCAACACCTGCGCCAATGCGCTTGAGTTTCTGCGTGTCGTAGGCTATCAATCCTGTGAATACAAGAACGCCTCCAATGCTAATGATGTAGTCCAGCTGGGCTGAGCCGATGAACCAATTGACAAAACTTGCAATGATGATGCCGATCAAAGCCATCATCAATAAACTTCCAAACTTCGTCAAATCAGTACTCGTGGTGTAGCCTATCACGGCCATCACCGCAAACGTGGCTGCTGTGATGACGAAAACTTGGGCTATGCTTGACATGGTGTAGACCAGAAAAACGCTACTCAGGGACATACCCATGATGCCACTGAACGCGAGAAACAATAGCGTCAAGGAGGTGGAGGACCAACGCTGAAACCCCACATTCATGGCCAAAATGAATCCCAATGGAGAGAGCATTACGATCCAACCGATCATGCTCATCCCTCCAGTTTCGAGGTTGTAAAGCTGCGAAATGAGCCCTGATTCAACGGTGTAATATGAGGCGCAAGCCGTAACCACAAGCCCTGCAACCATCCAAGTAAACACATTTGCAATGAACCGGGAGACGGTAGATTCGTCCGTCACAAAAGATTCATCGAAAATCTGTGGAGATTCAAATTCGTTCATGCAGCAAATTTCGGGAGAAATGGGGATTCCGCGGCCCCTTGCCATCGCCAAAAAACCCTTTTTTCGACTCTCGAGTACTACGAAACGTGAATCAAGCTGGACCACAATTCATGTGGAACGTCTCCGCTGAAATTGCTGTCCGGCGCTAGAATCACTGATACAGCGTCATGTGAATGGAGCGACTCCTGGTGAGAGCAAATCACCCGAAAATCCTTGATTCGGTCGTCTTTATTCAACTGCTCGTACAGCAAACGGGCTGCATCCTCTACAAACTTGAGGTACGCTCCATTGAGCTCCGCGAACGCCATCTCATCCTCGCGCTTCACAATGACCTGTGTCTCGGTCTTGAGAGCTGCCACGCAGATATCTTGTAAATCTTCAATCCAAACAACATCGCCCACCTCGACCGAAATGCGTGCAACTGATCGTTGCGAATGTGGAACAGCGGCCGTGCCTCGGCTTTCCCTCGCAAACTCGGAAAGTTCATACGAACAAGGGCAAGCCGACGAATACACAAAGTCAAAATGGATGACCTTTTTCAAAGTACCAGTCTTATCCAAGTCTGCTTCCAAGGTCACATTATAATACTGGTAGCCTTCGTTATCAGACCGTAAAGAAGGCTTTAAAATGGGATATGAAAACTTCAAGGCAACCTTCGAATCAAACGCTTCCAAACTGTCCTGGTAAGCATTCAAAATGGTCTCGAGCTTATCCATTGTAAAAGCATCATCCTTGAAATCGTAAAAGGATCGCATGATGCGCGACATGTTGATGCCTTTCTTGTGCGCTGCGAGGGATACCGTCCCAGTCACTTTCGTTTCAAGAACAATCGAGTCGTTGTTGCGCGTCTTGAACTTCAGTGGCAGACGAAAGTTGTGAATTCCCACTTGTTGTATCTCAACAGCCGCACCCTGGATCAAAGAAGAGGGACCGTTTTGCAGGTCGGGGAATTGTTCAATATCCGTGGCGGATGGGCGGTACTCTGTATCGTATTCCATTATCAGGCTCCATAGTAGTCCGCATAATTGTTCTCCGTTTCGAAGAGGCGGACGCGTTCCAACTTACAACCTCGCTGATTGATGATTGGTTCTAATTGCTCCCAAATTCCAATCACTAAATTTTCCACAGACGTCTGCTTTCCGGCCATCCAAGGCACATCCATGTTCAAGTTTCGGTGATCCAGAGGCTCCTCCACATATTCTTTGATGATCTCTTTGAGGTCGGTGAAATTGATGAAGTAACCGGTGTTTTCGTCGATGTCTCCTTTGACTGTAACGTACAGCAAATAATTGTGTCCGTGCCAGTTGGGATGGGCACATTTACCAAAAACCTCATAGTTCTTGGCTTCGTCCCAGTTGTCATTCCAGAGTTTGTGCGCTGCATTGAATCGCGCGCGTCGGGTGATGGATACCTGTTTCATTGCGTTCAATGGCAAAGATAGGCACTCGCCTTCCTTAGATTTGCATTATGATTGTGATAACAGGTTCTGCGGGGTTCATTGGAAGCGCTTTGGCCGCGAGGCTCAACGAAGATCGATTCTTCGACCTCGTTTTGGTGGATGATTTTTCACGGCCTGACAAGGGCGCAAACCATGTCAACTTGACTTTCAGCCAAAAGGTTGACCGCAATGACTTCTTTGAATGGCTCGATCTCAACGAGTCCCAAGTGCAGTTTGTCTTTCACCTTGGCGCGCGGACAGATACGACGGAGCAAGACCGGAGCATCTTCGATGAACTCAATCTCAATTATAGCCAGCAGGTTTGGAATCGCTGCACCGACTTCGGAATTCCGCTGGTGTACGCTTCATCTGCCGCAACCTATGGAGGAGGTGAGTTGGGCTACAAGGACTCGCACGAATTGGTGAGTCAACTCAAACCACTCAATCCATACGGCGAATCAAAAAACGACTTTGATCAATGGGCCTTGAAACAGAAAGAGCTTGGCAAAGCTCCTTATTTCTGGGCTGGCTTGAAATTTTTCAATGTCTTCGGCCCCAACGAATACCACAAGGGCCGCATGGCGAGTGTGGTGTTCCACACATTCAATCAGGTCACAGCGACAGGTGCCATGAAACTGTTTCGGTCCCATCGTGAAGACTACACCGATGGAGGTCAAACGCGCGATTTTGTCTACGTCAAAGACTTGACGGAGGTCTGTCTGTTTCTGATGCATCATCGGAAATCAGAATCCAACGGATTGTACAATTTAGGATCAGGTCAAGCCCGAACATTTTTGGATCTCGCCCACGCCACATTTGACGCCATGGGCCAAGAGCGAAATGTCTCTTTCATTGACACTCCCGAAGACATCCGAGATACCTATCAATACTTCACAGAAGCAGACATGTCCAAGTTGCGCAGCATCGGGTATTCAAGACCTTTCGCATCATTGGAAGAAGCCATCGAAGATTACGTCAAACATTATTTGTCATCAGGAAAGCGCTGGACAACCCCCAACGCATAAAGCGGTGCGTGCGGCCGAGACGGTCACGCCTGCAGCGCCTGCAATTCAGCACGAACCGACTTTAGACGATCCAACAGTTCCTCGCGATTCTGCTCAACCGCTCCATTTTCCACCTGGGGTTTGGAAGCCAGTTCCATCTGAGCGGCAACGTCCTTGCGCTTACGCATTGCTTTGCGAGCACCTGAAATGGTATAACCCTGATCCTTGACCAACCACTTGATCAAAACAATGACATCGATGTCATTGCGATGGTAAAATCGTTTGCCACGTGCATTCGTCTTGGGCTTTAACAATGCAAACTCTTTCTCCCAGTAGCGCAACTGAGAAGCACTCAAATCCATCTCCTCGGCGACCTCCGTGATTGAAAAATATTGTTTCTGAATGGTTTTATTCAGGGGCATGATGACGCGTTCAGCTTTGTTGTTGGCTTCAAGGTAACCGAAAAATCAATAAAGCTCAGCGCGATCGACAATCAATCGAAGGATTGATTGGAATCTTCAGCCTTTTCGAGCATTTCCTCGTATTGCTCGGGGGTCAAATCATTGAAATAGTACTGCGCCGGGTTCACCTTGCGGCCATCTTTACGCACCTCGTAATGGAGGTGAGGAGCCACTGAAGTACCCGTCGAACCCACCAGTCCAATCACTTCGCCGCGTTTTATTTTTTGTCCGCGTTTTACGAGGACCTTGCTCATGTGAGCATACAAAGTCTCGTAACCAAAGCCGTGTCGAATGATCACATGGCGTCCAAAGCCATTGTAAGTGCGCTTCGCAAGAATAACCTCGCCGTCACCAGTGGCGAAAATTTCAGTGCCGGTTGGAGCAGAGAAATCCATGCCATAATGCATTTTTCGCACTTTGTAAATGGGATGAATGCGGTAACCATAGCCACTGGCCATGCGCTTCAAGTCTTCGTTTCTCACCGGCTGAATCGCAGGTATCGACTTGAGCAATTCCGTCTGATTCTTGGCCAAATCAAACACTTCGTCAAAGGAACGACTCTGGGCCACCATTTTTCGTTGCAGCTCAGCGAGCCTCGCTTCTGCGGAAATAACAGCATCGGAATGTGAATACCCACGCAAAGCCCCTCCCCGATCAAACCCTCCGACTCCTGGGTTTCGAAGGTGCTCAGGATACTTGTCCACCCCAAATATTGACCGATAAATGGCATCGTCCCGATCCGAAACATCCTCAAGCACAACTTGCAAATCATCAAACTCACCTTCCATGCGCTCCAACTGAGTTTCCAAAAACGCAAGCTCTCGACGCTGGGCGCGGTCATTGGGGCTTTCGAAGTAATTGTCAAACACATAGACGCTGCCCAGGCTGATCGCCACAAACACAGCTACCTTTCGAAGAACGAGAAACACATAGTCGCGCAAAACGAATGGAATTTCTTCCATGCGCAATGTTTGTTCGTTGTAACGAATTTTATGGAAACGCTTTGCCATGCAATCGCAAAGGTGCAACTTATATTCGTGCTCTGCAGTGGTTGCAAAGACCGTTTTGCAGATTTTTGTAGTGAACAAGTCCGAGATTAGCGGAAAACAAACCCCTGACGACCCATGGAATCCAAGTTGATTCGAGAGCATTTCCTCCAATTTTTTGCCTCCAAAGGGCACGAGATCGTACCGTCTGCGCCGATGGTCATCAAAGACGATCCAACTTTGATGTTCAACAATGCCGGTATGAATCCATTCAAGGATCTCTTCTTAGGCAACAGCCCCATCGTACACCCTCGGATTTCAGACACTCAAAAATGCCTGCGCGTGAGTGGAAAGCACAACGACTTGGAGGAAGTCGGCGTGGATACCTATCACCACACCATGTTCGAAATGCTGGGGAATTGGTCCTTTGGAGATTACTTCAAGCAGGAAGCCATCGATTGGGCGTGGGAACTACTGACCAAAGTCTACAAGCTCCCTGAAGACTCCCTGTACATCACCTATTTTGAAGGTGATCAAGCCGATGGATTGGAAGCGGATCAAGAAGCTGCTGACATTTGGGGCAAGTGGGTTGCCCAAGAACGGATTATTCCCGCTTCCAAAAAGGATAACTTTTGGGAAATGGGTGAGACCGGGCCCTGCGGTCCGTGTTCTGAAATCCACATCGATTTGCGAGATGCTGCAGAACGAAAAAAGATGTCGGGACGTGATTTGGTCAATGCTGACCATCCGCAAGTGGTCGAGATTTGGAACCTGGTTTTCATGCAGTTCAACCGCATGGCCAACGGAAGCCTGCAGCCTCTGCCGCACAAGCACATTGATACCGGAATGGGATTTGAGCGCTTGGCCATGGCATTGCAAGGAAAACAGTCCAATTACGATACGGATGTCTTCACTCCGCTGCTCAACAAGATTGCCGGGATGAGCGGAAAGACCTACACGCGAACTGATTCCAAGCAAGATGTCGCCTTTCGTGTCATTGCCGACCACATTCGTGCAGTGGCATTTAGCATTGCAGACGGACAATTGCCTTCCAACACCGGTGCTGGCTACGTCATTCGTCGCATTTTGCGACGCGCCATCCGATACGGATACTCTTTCCTCGGGCTCCAAGACGCTTTCATGCATCAGTTGGTTCCTGTCCTCGCAGAACAAATGGGTGACGCCTTCCCCGAGTTGAACAACCAACAAGCTTTGATTGAACGTGTAATTAAAGAAGAAGAAGAATCCTTCTTGCACACGCTCGCCAAAGGAATCGAACGGCTGGAAGGTAGGATGAGCGAGTTCAAAGTGTCCAAGAAACTTCCTGGCGAGGTTGTGTTTGAATTGTATGATACGTTTGGGTTTCCCCTCGACCTCACAGCTCTCATGGCAGGAGAACAGGGATTCGAACTTGATGAAGCTGGGTTTGAAAAAGCCATGCAGGTCACCAAGGAAAGAAGCCGGGCAGCAGGTAAACTGAGTACCGACGATTGGGTAGAGGTCCACGGCGACCAACGTGGAGAATTTGTGGGGTATGATCAACTCTCGGAGCAATGCCGCATTCTCCGATATCGCGAGGTCACAGCCAAAAACAAAAAATTCTACCAAATAGTCCTTGATCGCACGCCCTTTTATCCTGAAGGTGGTGGACAGGTGGGTGACAAAGGAACGCTTCGTGCTGAAGGCGGAAGCGATGATCAAATCGTCTCTGTTTTTGACACCAAAAAGGAAAACAATCTGATTGTGCACTTTGTCAATGAGTTGCCTGTGGACCCAAAGGCACATTTCACAGCGCAAGTGAATGGAGGAAAACGTTACGATACGCAGCGCAACCACACGGCTACGCACTTATTGCATGAGGCATTGAGGGAAACCTTAGGCACTCACGTCGAACAAAAAGGTTCGCTCGTTAAAGCGGAAGCGCTTCGATTTGATTTTTCACATTTCGCCAAGGTATCTGAAGAAGAACTGCAACAAGTGGAATCCCTCGTGAATCAACGCATTCTTCAGAATCACCCCTTGATTGAGCATCGATCAATCACCATGAAGGAAGCAGAAGCAAGTGGAGCCATGATGCTTTTCGGAGAGAAGTATGGCGATGAAGTCCGCATGATTGAATTCGGCACTTCCAAAGAGCTCTGCGGTGGAACGCACGCACCAGCCACGGGTTCCTTGGGGATGTTTCGAATCACCACCGAATCTGCCGTGGCCTCCGGAATTCGGCGAATTGAAGCCATCACTGGCCAAGCTGCATTGGAAGTATCTCGAGCAGAACGAGAAACCATCGAGCAGGTCAAAGAACTGCTCAAGGCACCGAAAGACATTGCCAAAGCAATTGGAGACTTGTTGACCAAGCAACAAGCACTGCTCAAAGAACAAGAAGCAAACAAGGCGCAAGCGGCACAAGCTGCCAAAAAAGAATTGGCAGGAAACCTCGAGACAGTCCATGGAGTGAACATTTTCATCGGGGAACTTCCGCTTGATACAGGAGCCATCAAAGACATTGCATTTCAGTTAAAAGCTGAAAAAGCTCCGTTCTTCGGCGTATTTGCCTCTCGAGCAGGCGGAAAGCCGACGCTCTCCGTTGCAATCAGCGATGATGTGGTCAAAGACAAAGGGCTCAATGCCGGGGCGATCATCCGTGAGATCGCGAGTCACATCAAAGGCGGCGGCGGCGGGCAGCCATTTTTTGCAACCGCTGGTGGCAAAGATGAAAGTGGCATTCCAAAGGCACTAGAAGCTGCTCAAAAGCTAATCCAATAGCGACACAATTCAGCGTGTATTTCAGATTTTACGGCATAAAAAAAGCGCTCTTGAAGCGCTTTTTTTATTCTTGGCTCGACCAATCAAGCTGCGTGCAAACCTGACCGCTGCACATCCGAATCTTTGATTTGACCGTAGACAGGTCCTTCATATTCTTCTTGGTATGAAAGGCTCAAATTCAACACGTAAAAGACATTGAAGAAAACAGCCAAGGCAAAGTCGAGATTGGATTTTTTTCCAAATGACTGAGCGAGCTCCATCGTGGTGCGTAGGAAAAAGTAAATATTGAAAATCGGAATCAAGAAATACAACGCATGGGAGGACGGCCTTCCAATTATTCTCATCGCCATCACCACATTGTAACCTGGAACAAAAGCCAACCATCCCGAGACATTGCATTTCATGAAAAGGCGGGCATTGGCTCCAAGTCCAATCAACAATAAAAATGCAGTGATCATCAGAAACCCTCCACTCACTTCCCACCCCAAAATGTAATAGTTATTCATGGCTTGGATATTGCGTTCTGAAAAAAAGACGTGTACCAAGTACAATGGTTGCCTCCTAACTCACACAAAACAAATGCCTTGACGAAAAACCTCGTGTGACTTCCACACAACATATCCCACAAAATATAGCTGAACCTCTACTGAACCACGGTCAAATTACCGTATTGGTTGACCAGTGCCTCATCAATTTTCCCACCCTTCGGAGTCAGTATTACCAACCGTTCTACCACATTACGCAATTCGCGAATGTTTCCGGTCCAATTTGCTTTTTGCAGCAACAGTGCCGCTTCATCCGTCATTTCAATCAGCACCTTGCCGTGCTGTTCACAAATGATTCCAAGAAAATGCTGAGCGAGCATGCGAATATCATCGCGCCGGTCATTCAAAGCTGGCACGTGAATTGGAATCACAGCCAGTCGGTGGAAGAGATCCTCTCTGAATCGAGACGCAGCTATCTCTGCCTTGAGGTCTTTGTTGGTGGCCGCAACGATCCGAACGTCCACTTCAATTTCTTTCTCACCCCCCACGCGTGAGATCCGATTTTCCTGCAACGCACGAAGGACCTTGGCTTGAGCAGAAGGGCTCATATCGCCAATCTCATCGAGGAACAACGTCCCTCCCTGAGCCTGTTCAAATTTCCCCTTGCGCTGTTTAACTGCGCTGGTAAAAGCACCTTTTTCATGACCAAACAACTCGCTTTCAATGAGCTCAGATGGAATGGCCGCGCAATTCACCTCAATGAATGGTTCATCATGCCGTGCACTCAGTTCGTGCAATTGACGGGCCACGAGCTCCTTGCCTGTTCCATTGCCACCGGTGATCAACACCCTTGCGTCCGACGGTGCAACGGTACAAATCAATTCGACAATGGCGCGCACCTCTGCAGATTCTCCAACAATAGCTGTGGAGCGTTCTGATTGAATTTTTTGTTCGAGGCGTTTGGTCTCCTTTTCCAATTTGCCCTGATCCAACGCATGCCGAACCGTCAGCAGGATGCGGTTCAAATCCAACGGCTTTTGAATGAAATCGTAGGCTCCTTTTTTGAGGGCCTCAACAGCCGTGTCGACCGTGCCATGTCCGCTGATCATTACAACGTGAGATGTCACATTTTTTTTCTTCAGCAACTCGAGCACTTCCAAGCCATCCAATTTGGGCATTTTTACGTCACAGAAAATGACATCAAAGGCAAATTTCGACGCCAATTTCGCACCTTCTGCTCCATCCTCTGCCTCTGACACTTGGTAGCTCTCGTACTCTAAAATCTCCCGCAAACTCGTTCGGATAGGAGCTTCATCATCGATGATTAAAATCTTAGCCATGTTTGTGTCTTTTACTGAAGGTTCATCCGATGTCGTGCAAAGATGCTGCCAAACTTTGAAAGCAATGCACGCATTTCATCGGGTCATTGAACGAAGGGCGCCTTCGCGAAGCGCATAGGACGATTGATAGACCTGACTATCCGATGGCATCGCAGCCAGAACATATTGGACCAACATACTCGAAAGCGGGATGAGTCGCGCTCTTGCTGGCGCCATTCCGGGCATTGCAAGCCGCTCGGACAAATCGAAATGAAGCAACTGATCGTGGACAGCGGCCAACCCCGCTCGATTGATCTCACGTGTCTGCGGATGTATCGCTCCCTTTGACAATGCAGCCGATGGTGCTTTCGAAAATTGTACCTGTACCCGATTCACCAATTCCATGAACGTATCAAATGACCCACTGCTTCCCACCAAACACTCGGGCTGATGGTGTTCAATGGCCTCTCGCATCTCGGCCAATACCTCATCGAGGTATGGGGTGTAACGCTGCTCACCCGACTCCATAAACGGATCTGAAGGCCTTCCGAATTCTGCCAACCGAGACACCCCAGCATCGAAGCTACGGGCCCAGCACTTCTCCCATTCGTCCGGTGCTCGTCGCGCCAAGATGATCAACTCCAAACTCCCTCCTCCGATATCCATGATCATCACTGGACCATTCAAATTGGACAACGTGAGTTGAACGCCGGCTTGAATTAAATCTGCTTCGTCTTGTCCGCTTATGATTTCGATGTCCCACCCGACCTTGGCCTTCGCTTTCGCGAGGAAATCCGCGGAATTGCTCGCATCGCGCAAGGCACTCGTTCCGTAAACACGAACATCGTCTACATCATAGTTTCGACTCGCCTCTTTCAAGATTCCCAAGGCATCCAATCCCTTGGCAAAACGATCCGGTAGGATCGCCGAACTGGCAAAACCTCCTCTGCCGAGAAACACCTGACAGCGCAAGTGAAAAACCTCAATCCAGTGCGATTCTACGAGGTCTGCTATGACCATGGTAAACGTATTGGTACCGCAATCGACTATCGCTGCGCGCTTGTGTGAGTTTGCGGTTCTTTCCATTTGACCTGTCGCGATCCGTCTAAATCAATCTGATTGTTTCAAGCGCTTCCACAAGCCCATGAAGGTCACCCTCTTCCCATGGCTCAAAATGCCGACGCGAAAAATGCGTGACGAAGCAAGCAAAAGCAAATAAGAGGTCACCACAATACCTCCAATGGCCAAGAGCACTTCCCACACAGCGACGCCCATCGGAATGCGTGTCAACATCATGATGGGAGCTGTCAGCGGAAAGTAAGAACCATACACTGCCACATCTCCCTCGGGATTTTCAATGGATGAAGCTGCAAGGGCATATGCCAATAGCGGTGGAATCAATGCGGGGATCATCAAGTATTGGGCATCCGATTCCTGATCGACAGAAGCCCCAATTGCAGCAAAAATACAAGCATACATGAAGTAGCCCAAAACAAAGAAGACCGCCGCAGCTAAGATCATCAATGGCCAGTTCACATCGAGTAAAAAGCTCAGTTTAGACTGACTCGCCATCCACGTTTCCAAGTCAACGGCAACCGCAGCATCAGAAGAAGTTTTGAGCAGCTCATTCGCTTCCAACCATTGACCGCCCACCGCATACACCACCCAGCCCAGCGCTGAAAGAAGCACCAACTGCGTCAAGCCAACCAGCCCGATGCCAACGATTTTCCCAAACATCAACTGCATGGGGGTGACGACGCTGATCACGACTTCGACAATTCGATTTGCCTTTTCCTCAATCACCCCGCGCATGACATGCATTCCGAAGACTGTGATTTGCACAAAAAGCAACAAACTGAAAAAGAATCCAATCAAGGCGCGTCCTGTCGCGTTGCCATCACGAGTCACCACGTCCTCACCTATCAACTGAACGGTGGTCTTTAGCCTTTTGTACGCAGCATAGTCCAGTTCTAAATCCCGCTTCACTTTAAAGCGTTCAATAGCAGTCGCTAGGTCACTCGAAATGATCCGGGTTGTGCTCATTGCCGGTGCTTTTTCGTAGTAATATTTCGCACTCGAATGCTGCAAAATGCCGTCGTCAAAAAAGACCATCAAATCAAAATCCGATTGCATGAAGTCATCATCATCGAGGGGTTCGTGGGCAAAACGGTACGACACCAATGATCGCTCGGGAAAACAATCTGGATGGGTGGGCACCCAAGCCTCCAGACGGTCTTCAAATCGAGAGATCAATCCCGATGCATCCACCACAAGCACTTTGGCTTCTTCCTCTGTGCCTGAATCGAGCCAAACCTGGAGGCCTATGCCGACCACAATCAGAAATGGCACGAGCAAAGTCCCCAGCAGAAATGCCTTTCGTCGAACACGTGTGATCCATTCTCGGTAGATGATATGCTTTAACGTTTTCATGACACTGCGCTTGACGTTTTTCCAACAGCTTGAATGAAGACGTCCCGCATGCTTGGCTGCCATTCACTGCACGAGGTGATCTTTACCTCACCCGAAATCCAGTGAATCCAGGTGGATTGATCCGTTGTTGGCGACAAGCGAATCAACGCCGTGTGCTCGCCAACGCGCGGAGCATCCGAAACCACATTCAACAATTCGGCACTCGCACCGATGGCCACGCTAAATTCCATGACTGTTCCACGGAATGTCACTTGGAATTGACCATCTCGTGCGTTGTCGCGTAGCGACTGAACGGACCCCTGCAAAATCAAGTTTCCCTCGTGCAACAAAGCCACCTCATCGCACATTTCCTCGACACTCCCCATGTCGTGAGTGGAAAGCAAAATGGTCGTCTCCCCTGATTCACTCAACTCCTGAATGGTACTCCGCACACGTTGAGCGTTGATCGGATCAAAGCCACTCAGTGGCTCGTCCAAAATGAGCAAATCAGGCTCGTGCAATATGGCGAGAATGAATTGGATTTTCTGAGCCATTCCCTTGCTCACCTCACTCACTTCCTTGTTCCACCAACCATCCACTTCCAATTTTTCGAACCAATGCATCAGCTTGACCCGAGCATCTTCTTTTTCCATGCCGCGAAGCTGGGCGAAATAAAGCGCCTGCTCTCCCACCCGCATGGTTTTGTAAAGCCCACGTTCTTCCGGCAAATAACCGATGCGCGGGAGATGCCGCCTTGACAATGCCTCTCCAAAAAAAGAGATGCTTCCAGAATCGGGTTCTGTGATGCCGTTGAGCATACGCAGCAATGTTGTCTTGCCCGCACCATTGGGCCCGAGCAAACCAAAAACCTTCCCTTTTGGAACCGAAAAATTCACGGCATCTAACGCCTTCTGCGTTCCGTATGTTTTCGACACGCGACCTACCGCCAAAGCCACTTCATTCTCCATATGAGACGAAGTTAATGGTCAAGTGAACATATCGCGAACTTTATCAAAGAATCCGCGCTCTTGGTGATCGGGCTCCGGATCAAAATTCTTCGAATCTTTGAGCTGTTCCAGCAATTGGCGTTCCTCCTTGGAAAGCTTTTTCGGTGTCCAAACATTGATGTTGATGAGCAAATCACCCTGACCGTAACTATCAACTGCTGGTAAACCTTTGCCGCGAAGACGCACGATTCGACCACTTTGAGTCCCTGCCTCAACGGTGATTTTCGCCTTGCTTCCGAGCAATGGAACTTCGGCTTGAGCACCCAATGCAGCATCCGTAAATGAGATGTACAGATCGTGGTGCAAATTTTTACCATTGCGCTGGAAAGAATCATGCGGGACGGCCTCGATGACCACCAACAAATCCCCCGGCACACCTCCCATGGGGGCTCCATTTCCTTCCCCTCGAACACTCAGTTGCATGCCGTCTTCCACTCCACCTGGAATGTCGATGCTGACAACGGCTTCCTTGCGCACCATTCCCCATTCATCCGAACCTGACGGTCGGTTTTTAACCGATTGACCGCTGCCTTGACACTGCGGGCAAGTCGATGCGGTTTGCATCTGTCCCAAAATGGTGTTTTGCACGCGTCGAACCTGGCCCGTACCCTGGCAGGTCTGGCAATCACTGTATTCGGCTCCGTCCGCCTGAACCTGCTTGAAAACCTTGACTTTTTTCTCTACTCCTGTGGCGATTTCCTCCAGTGTCAACTTCACTTTGATGCGCAGATTGGACCCTTTCATGCGTCGCCGTCGACCACCAGCCGATTGCCCCCCTCCAAATCCACCACCGAAAATATCTCCAAACTGGCTGAAGATATCTTCCATGTTCATACCACCAAAACCCTGTCCACCAGGGCCACCGCCTCCTCGCAAACCGTCGTGCCCGAAGCGATCATATTGAGCGCGCTTTTGATCGTCTTGAAGCACCTCATAAGCTTCCGCTGCTTCCTTGAACTTCTCTTCTGCTGCCGAGTCGTCTGGATTCTTATCCGGATGGTATTTGAGTGCCAGCTTACGATATGCCCGTTTGACATCGGAACCTGAAGCCTTTCGGTCCACCCCTAGAATTTCATAATAATCGCGCTTCGCCATGATGTTATTCCTTATTCTCCGACGACCACTTTGGCGTATCGGATGACCGTATCGTTCAATTTGTAGCCAGCTTCCACTGCGTCCACTACTTTTCCTTTGTGCTCTGGTGACGGAATCCGTGTGATCGCCTCATGCACATCCACATCAAATGCATCTCCCGGATTCACCTCAATTTGCTGAATGCCCTGAGATTCCATGATTTGCTTGAACTTTGTGTAAATGAGTGCTTGGCCTTCTTTTAGCGCACTGGCGTCATCAACATCTTTCGACGCCGTCTCTGCACGTGCAAAATCATCCAAGATGGGCAACATCTTATCGAGAGACTCACGGGACGCGTTGCGAATCAGGTCCACCCGTTCGCGCATGGTGCGTTTTCGAAAATTATCGAATTCGGCATACAAGCGCAGATAGCGTTCCTGCCAATCCGTCTGTTCTTCGTTGTCAGATTCGGATGTTGTGTCACCCTGATCCTGTACTTCGGTTCCATTTTCGTCCGCCTCCTCTTTGCCTTTCTCGGCATTTGCGCTATGCTCTTCCTGGGATTGAGTCTCAACTTCCCCTGAATCCGGGGTGTTTGCCGCGGTGTCTTCCGCTGCCGACTGATTAGTTTCCATGTGATTCAATGCGTGATTTTCAACAATGGAGACAAAACCAATGCCAAAGCGAATGGAACGGACATCCTGTCAGGCCTCCTTCGCAGCAAGTCGAAATGAACACGTTCAATCAGAACGATTCCACGTGCTGATCGATCTGACGGTGCAGTTCGAAGCCACGTAGATTTTTGGCTAGAATTACGCCGTTCTCGTCAATCAAAAAGCTCATTGGAATGGAATTCACCCCGTAAACTGCTGCCGCTTCGCTATTCCATCGCTTGAGATCTGACACATGCCACTTCCATTCGAGCTTGTCCTTCTTGATCGCCGCTTCCCAGCGAGCGACATCGCTATCCAACGAGACACTGTACACTTCAAAACCCTCCGCATTCTTGAATTTGGCTTTCTTGTACTTTTTGTACGCATTGACCACATTGGGATTTTCCCTGCGACATGGACCGCACCAGGACGCCCAAAAGTCAATCAGCACCAACTGACCGCGAAGGTCACTGAGCTTCATGGACTTGCCCTTTGGATTGTTCAAGGCTATTTCTGGAGCCAAATCACCAATGCCCGTTCCAACACGTAAAGCAGGTAGATCCCCCTTTGCTACAGCCTCAACATGGGTTGTCAGCTGAGTGGCTTGAGATGGGGTGACCCCGTCAATTTCTGAGGCCGACTGGAGGGAAAACCAAGCTGCCGATGCGATCAAGGATGCACCTATTGTTATCTTCAAAATCATACGGCAATTTACGTCATCAATCGACCCGTTCGATGTGCGCTCCCAGCGCCTTCAATCTCCCTTCAATATCCTGATAACCGCGGTCTATTTGACCAATGTTGTGAATGACCGATTGACCTTCTGCGGATAACGCAGCGATGAGCAATGAGACGCCGGCGCGAATGTCCGGCGAAGTCATGGTTACTCCGCGCAGAGGGCTTTGCCGATCCATGCCAATCACCGTGGCGCGGTGCGGATCACATAAAATGATTTGTGCACCCATATCAATGAGCTTATCCGTAAAAAACAGACGACTCTCAAACATCTTTTGATGCACGAGCACACTGCCCCTTGCCTGCGTTGCTGTGACCAAAACAATGGACAACAAATCAGGCGTGAATCCAGGCCATGGAGCATCTGAAACCGTTAAGATCGAACCGTCGATGAAGGTTTGAATGGCGTATGAATCCTGAGCAGGCACAAACAAATCATCTCCTCTCCGCTCAAGTTGGATGCCTAATTTTCGAAACATTCTCGGGATGACTCCCAGCTCATCATAAGCGACATCTTTGATGGTGATTTCGCTTTTTGTCATGGCCGCCAAGCCGATGAAACTGCCGATTTCAATCATGTCTGGCAAACAACGATGCTCGGTCCCCCCCAATGCTTCAACTCCTTCAATCTGTAATAAATTCGATCCAATCCCCGTGATTTTTCCGCCCATGCGGTTGATCATCTTGCACAATTGCTGGAGGTAGGGCTCACAGGCAGCATTGTAAATGGTGGTCTTACCTTCGGCCAAACAAGCCGCCATGACAATATTCGCGGTGCCTGTGACAGACGCTTCGTCCAAAAGCATGTAGGTCCCTTTCAATCCATTTTCTGCCCGAGCTTCAAAGAAGGCTGATTTCGAATCGTAGTGGAAGGTTGCGCCCAAAGACTCAAATCCAATGAAGTGAGTATCCATGCGTCGTCTTCCGATCTTATCCCCTCCCGGTTTTGGCAAGGCTGCAGTTCCGAAGCGCGCTAGGAGCGGTCCCAAGATCATGGTTGAGCCTCGAAGTGCGCCTCCTTTTTGACGAAACTCTTCTGTTTTGAAATAATCGAGGTTGACGTCATCCGCCTGGAATCGGAAAGAACCTGCTCCCTTGCGCTGAGTCTTCACTCCCATTCCCGCGAGAAGATCGATGAGTTTGTTGACGTCAACAATGTCCGGCAGGTTCGAAATGGTCACCGGTTCTGGCGTGAGCAAAACAGCGCACAAAATTTGCAGCGCTTCGTTTTTCGCTCCCTGTGGAACGACTTCTCCAGACAATTGATGCCCTCCCTCTATGATAAAACTGGACATGGCCCGTTTGTTTAGCGTTTTCACCGAAGGCTAGAGACTCGAAAAGCCCCGCGAGAATGACGTTGATTCCAATCCTTCGACCACCACAAGTAACGCAGGGGAAAGGCCCGGAGCAGAAGCGCCAAGAAAACTTTTCGACAGGAAGATTTTGAAGGAAGTGCGTCTGGTGCGTCAGATCAACGGCGCTTTTTCTTGCCGCGCCATCGGTCCATGGCGTCGCTTGTCTTGCGTTTGCTCTTCAAGACTTCTGCCGAACTCACTAGCTCAGCGTCTTCTGACAAGGTCAAAGCTCCTTCGCTCATCTCCTTGAGTTGCTCAGCAATGAGTCCATTTTCCACTGTTCCTCGGTTCCACGTCAAGTAATGGCGCTTCATCAAGTTGGCGATGGTCACCACCAGAGCTGCCTTTTCCTCTCCTTCCTCATAGGTCTTGGCCTTTTCAATCAAGTCACGCGTCAACTGACCGTAGTGACCGAGTCGCGATTGAGCATTGGGATAATCGAGGCGTGCAGGTGGCTCAGTACGGCTCTCACGGGTCGGCGTTTCACCTGGACAATCCACATCTAAGTCGTAGTCGGCCATCAAAAAAAGTTGGCCCCAAAGCTTCTTTTGCACTTCTTCCTTCTCTCCTTCTTGGGGAACCACAGAACCCATGATGCTGACGATCGCATTCGCGCACTTGTTGCGCTCCTCCTTGTCAGCGAGGGATTTCAGGTGATCCACCATTTCTTGAATGGTCCTTCCGTACTCAGGAATGGCCAAATCGCTTCGCGTACTGTTGTAGGTCATCTCTACCATGCCACGAAGTTAAGGCAAGCCCGTCATTTCTCAGCAGTGAAGACTTCCAATGAACATGTATCTCGAGGATGTTCAAGCTGCAAAACTGCTTTGCGCCGAAACTCTTCCCAGAATTGAAAAAAATGATCTTCCAGCTCTGACCACCCAAACGCATGTGCCGCATCAAAAACGACTTCCAAATTTGACGGAATACCAAGCCTCGCGGCAATGCGCTGATCCATGGCACGACATACTTCTTCCATGTCAGATTGAGTGGAATACCCAACCAACCAGTTGTACCTCCGCATGCCTTCGAAAAAACGCTGGCTACGTGCGGGCATCTCCATTCTTCGGCCCTCCAAATCCAACATCACATGCTGCGCATACTCCTCCAGACTTGGTAAATCTGGGCAACAGCGATTGAAATTTTTGGCGAGGAAATGATCATAGAGCATATCCACTCCAACCGGCGCCAAACGATCAAGGCGCGGACGGAGCGCTGCGCGAGCATCGAGCGCAATCGGGTGACTATCCGCAAAGTGATCCACCCAGCGATGAAAACGAATGCCCTCGGCCACTCCTTCCGGATAACGATTCAATTGATTCCCTTTGATGGAATCTCCTATAAAATTACCCAACCTCACATCGGAATCTGTTCCACCCAATACCAAATGTGCGAGGTAATTCATGGTGTAA
The DNA here is from genome assembly GCA_965661575.1 of uncultured Flavobacteriales bacterium. Lineage (GTDB taxonomy): Bacteria > Bacteroidota > Bacteroidia > Flavobacteriales_D > Sanyastnellaceae > UA16. Next base: position 52,742 of record CBFIEJ010000013.1, read on the forward strand.
ATTTCGTCCAAGAATAGGCACACAAAGAAATTTCTCTGCGAATGCTTTGCCCATGCGCTTGTCTTCCGTAAATTTGCCGTCCACTTCGCGACGGAAGCGTCGGAATGGAAAAGCGAGAATAGCTCAGTGGTAGAGCACAACCTTGCCAAGGTTGGGGTCGCGAGTTCGAATCTCGTTTCTCGCTCATTAAGAAAAGCCTCCCTCATCGGAGGCTTTTTCGTTCGCAACTCACCCTTCAAAACACCGTGCTTCGCAGGAGGCACTCAAACACCGAAAGATGCAAGCAAAAATAACCACCGACCGCGGAAACATGACCGTTGAGTTTTTTGAAAATGACGCACCGAAGACCGTCGCCAACTTCGTAAAGCTCGCCAATGACGGCTTCTACAATGGCTTGAAATTTCACCGTGTCATCGATGGATTCGTAGCACAGGGCGGTTGCCCAAATGGCATTGGAAACGGCGGACCAGGTTATTCCATTGACTGCGAGCTCGACGGAGAGAATCAACACCACGACCTTGGCGTATTGTCCATGGCACACGCGGGACGTAACACTGGTGGCTCACAATTCTTTTTGGTTCACAGCCGAGAAGCGACAGCACATTTGGATCGTCAACACACCTGTTTTGGTAAGGTGACCGAAGGAATTGAAGTGGTCAAAATGATCGAACAAGGAGACACTTTTTCCGTCGAAATCATCGATTGACCATTGCAGCGGTTGGAAATGCAAGGTGTGCATAAAAGAGATTAAGAAACCGTAAGGCACGTCTTATAGTTGCTACAACCCTTACTCACTTTTATGAAAAAATCACGCCTCAGTCTCTTCTTCGTCTTCAGCATCATGTTGTCTGGATGTGTCATGCAAAAACGCAGCATCATGCCGGGTTGGCACTTCGAAATGAGCCAAAACTCACACGAGCCAATTCATACCGAATGTCCGGAGAATGAAACAAAAAAAGAGTCTGAGATCAACTACGACCTTGAAGGTCAACGTCCACGAACAAAACCAACGAAAACACTCGCGAGTCTCAATCGAACT
>CBFIEJ010000014.1:0-51008 GCA_965661575.1 uncultured Flavobacteriales bacterium
CGTGGAAGACTTTGAAATACGCTACCAGACGCAGCAAAACGGAGGCATTCAATTCTTAGCCAACACCAGCCTATACTGCGGCACGGGAAGTCAATGCGTTCAAGCGCAAAATGCCATGCCCATCACGGGATTCCCCCAAGACAACAACAACGATCACAACATGATTTACTTCAACTCGGATGCAGACGCCGAGACCTGGAGTTCCTCATCCGACAGCTTGTCGCTCGGTATTTGTGCTGAAATAAGTTTTGCAGGTTTGTACTGGGCCGGAAGACTGGGAAATGGTTTCGTTGCCAATGAAGCGCTAAAAGATCAAGTCAAAATCAAAGCCGCTGAGGGTGACGCCTACATCGACGTGTTCGCAGAAGAATCCATCGATTTTGACGCCTCCAATACAGACAATTACTGCTGCTTTGCCGATATCACAGAGTGGGCCTCAAACAACCCGGTGAATGCGAGATACACCATAGCAAACGTTGTGGCCGATCAAGATGACAGCTCGTGGGGAGGCTGGGCTTTGATCATTGTTTTCGCAGACGCTGCAGAACCCATGCGAAACCTGACTGTTTTTGATGGCTTGGCCATGATCACATCAAGTTGGGGCGGTGGGGCAAACAACAGCACCGTTGATGTGCCGATCTCAGGTTTTTTAACACCTCCGTTCGGCCCAGTCTCTTTGAACTTGGGAGTCGTTGCTTACGATGGTGATCGGGGCTCTGCAGGGGATCAGCTCGGATTTGACGGCACAGGTACATTCAATTACATAGGAGATGCCACACACGACATCGACAACGTATTCAACAGCACTCATTCTACGGGAGGTGTCATGAATCCTTGGCGCGTCCCTGCATTCAACAACACCCTCGGGCACGATGCGAACGTGTTTATACCAGACAACTCCACGTTCGACTTTCTGCCCAACAATGCCACAGACGCTGAGATACGCGTGACCACCGGAGGAGAATCCATCACCGTACACGCGATCACCTCATCCATCGATGTATTCGAGCCCGACTTGCGAGCCACGGTCTTCATCGAAGACCTCAACGGCGGCGTCGCTGAACCAGGCGACGTCTTGGAGTACACTGTGGTAGCCAAAAATTTGGGGTCAGACGCAGCGACCGAAGTCTACATGACCAATACGCTGGACATCCGAACCAATTTTGTCGAAGGCAGTTTGGTGTGGGATGATGGGCCGCTCACCGGGTGGATGACCGATGCGGTGGGAGATGATCCCGGCGAATTTCTAGCCGATGAACAAATGATCCAAGTGCGAATCGGCGCCACGGCCAATGGCACAGCAGGTGGAACCTTAAACAACGATCCGCTCGGACAAGATAGCATTTCCTACAAATTCCAAGTTCAACTCACGGATGACTGCCTCCTCCTTCAATGCGACGGAACGCTCACAGGTGCCGCCAATATCTATGGTTTTGGCAACATCAGTGGCAACACCCAAACCAACGACGGAGCCAGTGCACTGCTCGACGCCAATGGCTGCCCCGTTGAAGAAGTCACTACATTGGAGGTGCAGACAGGGGTGTGTCCCCCTGTTGCGATTGAGCCGGTAAGCACGACTTGCCTGGGAGATGACGTAGCACTCGAAGTTCCAGCGTTCATAGACAACCCTCTTGCAGAATCACTGGCAAATTACACGTGGTCAGGTCCCAACGGATTTGCATCCAACGATGCCACTGCCGTGCTTCCCAATGCCGATTTGAATGATGCCGGGGGTTATTTTCTAGAGGTCACATTCACTGGGCTTGAGTGCTTGCTATCGAGCGCAAATTATGAACTCCTCGTGCACGTCCCTACCCCGCTGTTTGACGCACCCCCATCCCAATGCATTGATGGCAATGCTTTTGATTTTGCAGCTCAAGGCGACCAATTCCCAGGAGCGACATTCGAATGGTCATTTGAAAACAGCAACCTTGGAACAGTCGCTGGTGCCTACCTCAATGATGTGGCCTTCATTCAGACCGGTTGGAATGAAGTGTTGTTGACCCTCAATGAAATCGGCTGCACTGCCGAGGCCTTGGATTCAATTTTTGTGGAATCTCCGCCGGATCTGACATCATTTGATGTGGATGTTTTCCCCGCTGAAGGCTGCGTGCCTCTGAGCGTCACATTCATGGATGCATCGCCTGCGGAACCAATGGATTACAGCTGGGAATTTGGAGACGGGTACGAAAGCCTCATCGATGTCCCCGTGCATGTTTACGACCTGGTCGGAACGTTTGACATTCAAGTCACAGCAACAAGCCTCGGCAATTGCCCTGCGACCATCACATTTCCCATCGAGGATGCGGTGACTGTATATCCATCGCCACAGGCGGGATTTGATGTGGAGCCCAATGTCGTAGAATTGCTCACCCCCAACGTGACCATCACCTCCGGCGCAGACGCCAACACCGTGGTGAATTATTACTTTTCAGACGGAGGAAGCCTGAGTTCTGCAAATGGCGAATATGCCTTCGGCGATGGTGGCACATTTGACATCATCCAAACGGTCATAAGTCCCCAGGGATGCATCGCCACTGCTGAAGGTGAAGTGGTGGTCAATGGAACGATCTTTTACGCACCCAGCGGGTTCACTCCAGATGGAGACTACCTGAATGACGTCTGGATGCCTGTGGCGCTCGGTGTGACATCTTATCAAATGGAAGTGCGCAATCGATGGGGTGAGCTATTCTGGTCCACAGATGACCCCACAATGCCTTGGCTCGGCCAGAAAGCTGCAGGCGAACATTTCGCGCCAAATGGAGTGTACGTCTGGCAAGTCACCTACCGCGATCAACTGGGCTTTCCGGTGATGAAGCAAGGCACGGTGTCCCTCTTACGTTAAGGCTGCGTTGAAGCCGTTTCGTCTCGTTTCAGGCCTCAAGTACGCCCTTGAAGTCGATTTCGCTCTTGCGAATCAACGCGTTGCAGGCAGGGAGTAAGTCATCAACCGATGATTTCACCTAAACCCTTCATTATCAATGATTAATTATGTACCTTGAACGGAAGCCCTACCAAATAAGCCAATTACATGAAACAGCTCACGAACGTTGCGATGCATTCAATTCAATTGATCAGTTGCGTTTTCATCTTGTGCATTTGTCTTGCATCCGCACATGCACAATCGCCTTCCTTTTGGGCAGATACTGAGCTCTCGATTGAGCAAAAGGGCTTGACGGAAGTGGCTGCTTATCGTGCGCTCAACGTTGATCAATTGGCTCTCAGAGAAATTTTAAAAAATTCCCCTTCGCAAGAAGTTATGCAGGCCGGTCAGTCTGGGGTGATTGTATCATTCCCTATGCCCAACGGCGATAACCTTGATTTCAAGGTTGTTGAGGCGCCTGTAATGTCCGCGGCGTTGCAAACACGTTTCCCCAGCATTCGTTCCTACCGAGGGGTGGGAGTTGATGCCCCACTTCTGCAAGTGCATTTTGACCTGAGTCCAAACGGACTGCATGCTATGATTTTCAGAGAAGGCCACACCGTATTCATTGACCCGGTGCGCGATGCCACAGCACCGGAGAAGCACATCAGCTACTCGCGAGAAGCTTTCTTCAAGGGAACATCAAAAACATGGGATGGCTGCACTGCGCTGCACACAGGTGAGAAAGCACCCTCCACAACCTCATCTGATGCGCATTCAGATCATACACCGGTACCGATGGGTTCTCAACAATTCCCGTCGCCCGCACTTCCACTCGTGACCGATAATGGTGACCAGTTACGAACCTATCGACTTGCATTGGCTTGCACCGGCGAATACGCTCAATTTCATGGAGGCACCGTGAGTGGCGCTCTCGCTGCAATGAACACCTCCATGGTTCGCGTCAATGGGGTGTTCGAACGGGACATTGCAGTGCGCATGATCATCGTGGACAACAACGATCAATTGGTCTTTCTCAATGGATCAACAGACCCGTACACCAACAACGATGGTGGCTCGATGCTTGGACAAAACATCAACACCTGCAACAGCGTCATCGGATCGGCCAATTATGACATCGGGCACGTCTTTTCCACCGGTGGTGGAGGTGTCGCCTACCTCCAGTCGCCTTGTGGTGGCAACAAAGCTGGCGGTGTTACTGGACAAGGCTCACCCGTAGGTGACCCTTTCGATATCGACTATGTATGCCATGAAATGGGTCATCAATTTGGCGGAAACCACACCCAAAATAACAGTTGTAACCGATCTTCGGGAGCAGCTTACGAGCCTGGCTCTGCCAGCACAATCATGGGGTATGCGGGGATTTGCTCTCCCAATCTGCAAAGCAATTCGGATGATCATTTCCACAACCACAGTTGCAATGAGATGATTGCCTTTACCGTGAATGGAAATGGAAACTCGTGCGCCTCAATCTCTTCAACGGGCAATGTTCCGCCCACGGTAGAGGCGGGAACCAATGGATTGGTCATTCCGGCGTCAACGCCGTTCGAATTGACCGCTTCAGGCAGCGATTCTGACGGTGGAACAATCACTTACAACTGGGAAGAATACGACCTTGGACCTGCAACAGCTTCCGGAGACAATAACCTCACCAACCCATCAGGCAATCAGCCTATCTTCAGGTCTTGGCCGTCGTCGACAAGTCCAACGCGTGTCTTTCCGCGTGTTGCCGACTTGGTCAATGGAACAACCACCATTGGAGAGCATTTGCCTACTTACTCTCGCCAATTGAACTTCAAGTGTACTGTTCGTGACAATCAGTTGAACGGTGGAGGATTTGCGGACGACCTCCTCACCATGAATGTAGATGGCTCATCGGGGCCTTTTGTAGTGAACACTCCCAATGGCGGTGAAACTCTAAGCGCGGACGATTCTGCCACCATCACATGGGACGTTTCCGGAACCAATACGGGTGATGTGAATTGCGCCAACGTCGACGTCTATCTTTCTGTGGACGGAGGCTACACATGGCCTTACGAGCTTGCGACCAACGTCACAAACAACGGATCCGCGACAGTTACTTTACCCAACGTCCTTTCCTCTTCAGCTCGGATCAAAATAAAAGGAGCCAACCATGTCTTTTTCGACATTTCCAATGGCAATTTCACCATCGAAGAAAACTTATGTCCTAGCTGCGGATGCACGGATGAAACGGCTTGCAATTATGATCCAAGTGCCACCACCGATGATGGTAGCTGCATTCTTCAAGAACCTTGTTCTTGTGAACTCACTGGAAGTCAGTCGGCGAACCTCGCTGGAGGCGAAACAAGCGAACCTTTGACGCAATCTGCAACTTCTCTGGCCCCACTGTCAACCATTGCCATTGAGTTGGAATTTGACAATATGGGTAATACCGCAAGTTGGGCAGCTGATATGGCAATCGCCATTACCTCCCCTTCCGGTGAATGCATCTCTTTTGGTGGTTACAACGACTCTCCTGATGGCTGTCCAAGCCTCGGAAATTATGAAGTGGTATGGCCTACAACATGGGCTGTATCCACCAATGGCAGCTACGCCACCACAGTTGACATATCGGAGGCAAACTTGAGCGGTTCAGGCGATTGGAGCGTCGTTCTTCACAATGGATATGGGGCCTCTGCCGGTACGAGCTACCAGGTCAATTGGGTCATTCCCGATTTGTGCCCGGACGACAGCAACGTTAATGGCTGTACAGATGAAACGGCTTGCAATTATGATGAGAATGCGACCAATAACGATGACTCATGCAATTACGCCGCTGAAGGATTGGATTGCCTTGGCAACTGCCTGAACGATCAAGACGACGATGGGGTCTGTGACGAATTGGAAGTCGCCGGTTGCACAGACGCCAATGCGTGCAATTACAGCGATGCAGCCACAGACGAAGACGGCTCATGCACCTTTGCAGACGCTGGCTACGACTGTGATGGCAATTGTATTTTGGACTTAGACAATGATGGTGCGCCAGATTGTGAAACTGAACCTTGTCCAGAAGACTTGAATGGCAACGGAATGATTGAAGTTTCCGATGTTTTGCTTCTCCTTGGAGACTTTGGATGCACTGCGAATTGCGCGGCTGACATCGATGAAGATGGTGCTGTTGGGGTCACTGATGTCCTCCTGTTGCTAGCTGCTTATGGGGAAGAATGCTGACGCCTCTAGCGTTTTCAAAGCGACGAACATATGAAGCATTGGCATCAGAACCGATCTGGGCCAACAGGCCTCACCGGCCACTCTTGACATAATCGCTCAAGTAAGCGAAAGGAGCGTTGAGGGTGCCATCTTTGGTGGTTTCAGAGGCGCCCTCCAATATGCCATCAGCATCACCCAACACCAGCAATGGAATGACATGTTCCATCAATTCTTGGCCAAAGCCATCCGAAGCGTCACGCGGAAGTTCGCAAGGAAGGTTGTCCACGGCCATGATGGTGATGCCCTCGGAATCAGTGGCCTCGCATTCCTGCTGCAAGTGCGGATGGTAACCGTACAGCGGGACAGCAATGGTCGAAGGGCGAATGGTGCATGCAACAGGACCATCGATATCGCAGGAGATGTCCGCGACCACTTTCAACTTCCAGTCAGGATGCTGCATGTCCTCGCGTGTGAACAAAAAAGGCGAGCCTTCAGCCCAGAAATGGCCAGCAATGAATAAATCTCCTCGCTGAGCAAAGGGCATGAAAGTGCTCTCAAACATCATCGGTTCAGCGACAAAATTTGCCATGTCGAACGCACTTCCATCCATGCGACGATTGTAATCACTCACGTCCAAATGAGTGTACACCGGCTCCGGAAAATCCATGCGCAAAAAATCGTCGGGGTGCACAGAGCGAATTTTCAGGTGATCCAGCACCTCCTTCGCTCCTTGCCCAACCCTTCCGTGACCTGTCAAAACAATGCGCATGTTCTCTGGAAGATTCACTCCCTTGGCAATAGCCAGCATATCATTCAAATCCAAGCAATCAATGGCACGAGGGATGGAAAATCCACCACTTCGCTCTCCCCATGCCCGAATTCCATTGTAAGCTCCGACCAATCCTGCCCAACGTCCGAAACCAATGATTCTCCGACCGCTCGGCCGCTTGAGCAATTCATAATCGATCAGACGAATTCGTTTCTCGAGAATTTCCGCCAACAACTGAGCATTGTACGGCTGTAATTTATGGGTATGACTGAAAAACAGATAGGTCTTATCTGGAATCAATTCCTCTGCATTGACCTCCTTAACACCGATGAGTACATCCCGGTCACTGAGGTCTTCCTGCATATTCAATCCAGCCGCTGCATATTCAGCATCGCGAATTCGGCGCACAGGACTCGGTTGAACAGCGATATCCAACTCAGGAAACCTCTCCTGAAGCAAAACACATTGATCGGGGGTCAATGGAACGCGCTGATCAGGAGGCGTTTTGCCTTCGCGGAGAATTCCCAAACGCAGAGGGTTATCAGATGTATACATCGCCGAAACAGATATCAATTCAAAAAAACCAAGGTACTCCATGCACTTCCAGAAACCGAAGCTGCCCAGCAACTTTTCACTGACCGCAATTAAAGCTCCATCTGGAGGGTCAATCTTGAGCTAAAAACCGGTAATTGAGCCTGCCCGAAGTGCTTTCGACTGTTGATGCATCAAAAATTGAAGCTCGAGCACTTTCCAATGCCGCCTGGGCAATGCAGTCATCCGCCTCAGATTCGGAAAAAGGTTGTCCCCCATTACCTAGAATCGTAACCTCATCAACCCTAGCATTGCTCACTCTGCCATTTTTAGATACGGTGATTGCAATGGAAACAGTTCCAGCGACCTGACATTTGTATCCTGGAACCGGCAGCTTACGATGCATTCTCCCCTGCAATTGGTAGGAGACGGTCACCTGACCTTCATAACGCTTGTCCCATTCCGTGAGGGTACTGACATCACCATTTGCCCCATCATCGGGAACACCCGCCAAATCGAACTCCTTTTGCTCAGCAGCCAAGCGTTCGAATTCAGCCTTTTCCATCGCACGCAATTCTGCTTCTACTGATGCCGAAAAATCTTGTGCCTTGCCAGCAGTCGACGAAGAGAGACGATCCTCAGATCTTTCAGTCTCTTCATTTGCTGCAAGATTTGCAACCTGTTCATCAAGGCGCGATTGAATCAATTCTTCCAGCGATTGCTCTTCAAAAACTTCCATGGATGCTTCATCTGCAAAGTCAATCTCCACAAACTGATTCACGGGCAAAGGCTCACTTCGCAACGGCTGTACCGCCAAGGCCAGCAGAACAATGGCATGAAGGGCGAGGGTGATGGTCATAGCGACCCAAAACTGCTTCCGTGAACCCAAACGTTCCATGATCAATCCAAAACCATCGATGTCTCACGCTTCCACGTCACCGAGGTAATGCTATGATCGGCCTTGAAGTAATAAGTACCTGTTTTTGTGACCACTTTGCGGTAACGAATCACCTTATTGCCGTCGCGAACAGTACGCTCAATCACCAAGCCATTTGGAATATCGTAGGATTCTTCGCTCACTCCCTGCAACACATCTTCATCCCCTGCAGCGAGCTGATAATCGTCCGGAGACTTCAACGCCATATTATCCAAGCGTTCTTGTTCTTCCATGCGATTCTCATAGGCACGCTGTTGAGACTCCCGTTCTCGCTTCGAAAGCGCCTGGTCCACTTTTTTGGCTTGCAGCCTTGTTGCTAACCACCGCTTTTGCGACCTCTGATTGGCACCGCGACCTATTTCCCGATAGCTCTTGGATGTGGCGGCAATGTTCTCACTCGCAATGCTTCGTTTTTCCTCTGCAGAGCGCTTAATTCCACGGAACAAATTCCGCCATGACCTCTTCTTGGATTCCAATTCAGGCACGTTCAACGCATAGTCACGAGCTCTGCTTGTCCGCATTCTGGTCCGGCTTTCTTTTTCATTCGCCACTGCATCTTCACCTTTTTCGATGAGGGCATTGGAACGAATTTGAGCCGCTTTTTCCTTTTGACGATAATTTTCTTGTTGTTGGGAGAAACTTGCCCTGCGATCTTCTTGATTCCGAATGGACGTTTCTGCACTCGATTGCGCGAGGCGCTCCAAATCAGCATTTTCTCGCTGACTTGAGGCTCGTCGCTCCGCAGCCAACGATGATGATTCTGAAATCAGTTCCGCTTGTGCTCGCTTCGCCTCTTCCACTTTTGCCTTACGCGCTAGCGCCTCACTGCGAAGCGCTTCACTGAAGTAAATCTCCACCTCATCCTCTTCAGAAGCATTCAAATTGGACACCATTTGCTCAGCGCGCTTGCGGTCCAAATCTGCTTGTTCCTGACGCTTTCGATCTTGATCGGCTTCAAGTGCAGCAGTTTCGTCCAAACGGCGCTGTCGTTCAGCATCCTGTAACGCTCTTTCCGTTTCTTGATCCAACTCCAACTCGCGTTCCGCTTGCAGTCTCTCTGCTTCCAGCGCAGCCGATCGTTCGTCACCATTCTCGGTATTTTGCAATGAAGCCGACTCACTCGCCTCGGCTGCTAAAATTCTACTCAAGCGACTCTGGGCGTAACGGTCATTGGGTTTCACCTGCAACGCTGCATCATACCTTCGACGAGATTCGGCCCAATTGGATGCGTCAAAGGCATTGTCCGCTTCAGCAATCAAGGCGTCGTACTCGTCCTCTGTTGCCCGAGCAGCGGCTCGTGCCTCTGCCTCTGCTGCTTCACGTGCTTCACGCTCTGCATCAACTGATGCTGCCAACTGAGCAGCGGCGTCATTGTTTTCTGCTTGAGCCCGGTCATTCCGTTGATTTTGATCATCGTCGTCTGCCGCCACCTCTTCTTCACGAATGATTTCCTCAGAATCATCGATTCCTGCAGCTTCATTGATGCGCTTTTGGGCCTCAGTGATGCGTTGCTGTGGATACCGTTCATCGGGTAGAACAGCCAACGCTTTCTCGTATTCTAAGATTGCCGCTGCGTAATCATCATTCCGAAACAAAACATCAGCCTCGTCGTTGATGGCATCGTATTCTTTGCGCTTTTCCTTCAGTTCAGCACTCGCTGCAGCACGTTCAGCGGCCGCCAATTCCCGCTCTGCTCGAGCTGCTTGATCAGAGAGCATTTCTTCGAGTCTTTCACGACTGGCGTCCGCCCGTTGTTGCCAAAAACGTTCGGCGGGCAATAACAAACCTGCTGCTTCGTACTTGACCAGCGCATTTTCGTAATCATCATCACGAAACAATTGATTGGCCTCGTCGATCAAAGCCTCGTATTGAATGGTTCTCTCAACGATATCGGCAGCTTGAGAAGCCAGGTCTGACTTCCTCGTTTCGGCTTCATCGATTTGATTCTGAGCGTAACGATCATCAGGTTTCAAAGAACTGGCCTCAGCGTACAAACCAATGGCCCGATCGTATTGCTCGCGCTCGAAGTATTTGTCGGCGTCTTCAATCAGTTCCTGGTATTCGAGATCTGATTCTGAATCGGCTTTCATGGCCGCCTCGCGTTCATCAACCCGACGCAGTCCATCGCGAGGCTCCTGCGCATCGGGCTGCAGCTCTTTGGCTTGGACAAATGCTTCACGTGCTCCGCTCAAATCATCTTTCGACAGCGCCTCATCTCCAGCATCGAGCAATGATTGAAACTCAGCTGCGGAGGCATTGGATGCATTTGCAGCATCCAGGCTGGCTTGAGCTTGATCGCGTTTAACAACAACATCTTGTTCTTCGGGGAAAAGGGCCAAAGCTGATTCGTAAAAATCAACGGCTTTTTGCCATTCTTTAGCAGACTTGGAACGATCACCTTTGCTCACGAAATCGTCAAAATTCTCTCTCATTCGCTCCGATTCCGAGGCAAGTCTTTCAAGTCGCGCAAATTCCGCATTCACTTTGTTGCGCATGCGAACCGTGTAATTGTTGTCAAAGACCACGGTGTTTTTGTTTGCGTCATACTCTCCGCGGCCATAGGCAACTTCAAAAATGGAAGCATCAAATCCACTTGGCAATGGAAGCATGGACATGTCGAGATCCATGTTGCGATTGCCAACAACACTTTCTGGTATGCCCGAGGCATCCACTTCAATGCGCTTGTTGCTGTGACCATCAAGGACAAAGCTGAAAGTGTAAAGATGCCTCAGCGGCAGTTCGAAGTCGTAATCGCCTTTGGCGTTGGTGGTCAATTGATCGAATACCTCTCCGTCTTGATATACGACGACATCAACGCCTTGTAGCCGTTTGTTTGCATCCTCAAGCTTCACTGACCCAAAAACGAGAAACAAATCTTCCTGAGCCGTTGATTCCATCGCCACAAGCAAGCCAAAAACGAATAGCGAGCCGGCAACAACCAAACGACGCGTCTTCTGAAAAATGCTCAGAGACGAACGAAAAAGTGCAGCAGACATTCCAAATGTTCTCGATTCAATCGACTTTTGCATGCGGTGAGTTTCAATCTTCCTTAGAACGTAAAAATATGGCATTTAGTTATTGGGAGTCAACGGAATGGCTAGAAGGTCATGATTTAATCGTCATTGGAGGCGGTATTGTTGGTGTTTCAGCGGCCTTAACGGCCAAAATAAAGCACCCCAGATGGAAGGTCGCTGTTGTCGACCGTGATTCGTTTGGCGGTGGCGGCAGCACCAAAAATGCCGGCTTTGCCTGCTTTGGAAGCGCCACAGAGCTTCTGCAGGACCGTAAAACCTTAGGAGATGCGGAAGCTTTGAAGGTGTTTGAAAAGCGCATTTCCGGGCTAAAATTGCTACGTTCTACACTGGGTGATGAAGCCATCGGCTACAGGGCTTGTGGAAGTTTGGAGTTGATTCGAAAAGATGCAGGCTACGAAATGCCATCAGAGGCAGCCATCACAGAAATCAACGAATGGGCCGCCCCGGTGACGCAAAATGATCGAACATTTCAAAGATCTCCTTCGAATCAACTTGACGGAATCGATACTGCTCAAATCAATGGTGCAATTGCTTCACCGTTGGAAGGAGCAATCGACACCGGCAAAACAATACAAGCTTTGCGTGACCTGGCCCACAAACGAGGAGTCAGGCTTTTGTTGGGGCTCAACGTCACCGACTGGGAAGTGGGACAAACTTTTCATCGCGTGCAAATTCAACGTCATGCAACGCCAGGTCTTGAAGACAAGACGTGGGTAGAAACTCCGAGAGTGGTGATTGCAACCAATGCATTCGCTCGAGAACTGATGCCTGACCTTGATGTGACGCCCCAGCCCAACATCGTCTTGGTCACTGCCCCCATCGAAAAACTAAAATTCGAACGAACGGTGCACATGGATGCGGGGTACCTCTATGCGCGAAACATTCACAACCGCATGCTCATTGGAGGCGGAAGGCACTGGAGATTGGAGAGCGAAGACGAAGTGATCGAAGCGCTCCAATCCTTGCTGCGCCGCATTTTTCCTTTTGTCAAATCAACTCCAATCGAATACCGGTGGACGGGCATCTTGGGCGTTGGAAACACCCGCAAACCCATCGTCAAGAAAATTCATTCCGGATGTGTCGCTGCGGTGAGAATGGGGGGCATGGGAGTCGCCATCGGTATGCAAATAGGCAAGGAAAGCATCGATCTTCTGCTCTCAGAATGACACAATTGTTCCTGTATCCGTAACCTTTGGGGGAACGTTCGCGTAAAGGGTCGAGATGAAATGTCACATTAAGACCTCTATTACCATGCGAACAGCATACACCACATTCACTTTAGCCGCACTCCTTTTGACCGGAGCTGGTGCCTTTGCACAGACCGGATTCACTTTGGTCACCGGCCCCACAAGTTTCACAGGAGCGTCCAATCTGGAAGATGGAATTCAAGTAGCATCGTCTGGCATGTACGCCACGCAAGTTGCACTGATCACAGACATACTCCCCTTTCTATCCGCTGATGCCCAAATGAATTGGGGAGCGTTAGGATTGACATCTTCCAACCGACAGAACGAAATCTCAGAATGGTATGGTGTTGGTGCTGGACTGCGCTTGCATCAACCGTATGCGCAAGATCAAATCTTGCAACCCTGGATCGGATTGGGGTTATCGTACATGCAACAAAGCAACCTTTCTGACCGAGCGAGTGCAGACGGTACTGCCTATTACTACTGGGAAGATGGCCAAGTCTACGACATGCCAGAAAGCGCGGAAAATGCGGACGTACTGGCAACGGCTTTGGCCCCGGATCACAACTATGAAACAGAAACTGCATCAGAGCAATCTTTGGCCGTTCCGATTCAAATGGGTCTCAATTTGAACTTGTCTCCGCGCATTTACGCCAGTGCATCGTTCGCCATTTTGGCCGGTAAAGAAGCTAGCCTTGATCCTCGACCAGGCTACAATGACATGATCACGACCGCGCAAGCAGGTTTGGGAATTCGAATTGGAAAAGCCTACGGTGAACCACGAGTGGATTACCCCGAAGAATGGTTATTGATTGGCGATGACGCCGATTTGGATGGCATCATGGACAAGCGTGACCGCTGTCCTGGAACTCCGGAAAACGCCCCAATCGACAAGCGAGGTTGCCCCACTGATTCTGACAAGGATGGCGTTGCAGACTACCTCGATGCCGAGCCTTTCTCAGCACACCGACGTGTGAACGCCCAAGGTGTTGCACTCACAGAAGAACAATGGGCAGTCGCGATGGCTCCACAAAAGCAGGCCGCAGACGCCTTCCAGAAAAACTTTTTGCGCGTTGATTCTGAAAATCCGACGGACGCTGTCACTCCCGTTGATGCCAACGGTCGAACACCTGCTGAATTGCGCTTACTCAAGGCCTTCGGGTCCGAGAAGTCAACCACTACGATCAAGGCGAAACGCGCTGCCCCAGCTCCAACAGCAAAGCCCAAGTCAAAGGATTTGAGCGATGATTTTGGGAAGCAATCCGGACTGTCCAATTACACAGCCGTAATGCCAGCCTTGCGCCCAAGTTTCCGTGTGCAATTGGCAAAAGACATTCGCACACTGGACATGAATGATGTCACGCCATTGCTGATCAAAGGCGACGTGGTACAAAAATTTGACAATTCCAGTGCCATGTGTTTTGTGTCACCTGAAACACTTGAACTGAATCGAGCTGAAGCCATGGCACAAGAGTTGCAGGCCTGTGGCTTTGAAGACGCTCACGTCATTGGCGAATTCAACGGTCGTTTGATGAGTCTGAACGCTGCCCAAGCGCTGAAAGCGTCATGGGAATTGACGGCCGCTCAGATGAAATGAATGAGGCGTTTCATCCCTGACATTCAAAAAGCCACGCCATCCGGTGTGGCTTTTTCGTTTGGAGGTGGTTATTCAACGCGATTCACAAATGATGTTTGCCACCCGGATACCGTCCAACGCTGCGGAAAGAATCCCCCCCGCATATCCACCTCCCTCGCCGCATGGAAATAAATTGATCACATCTGGGTGGTTCAAACTCTTCGAATCCCGAGGGACTCGCACTGGACTGGATGTTCGCGATTCAGGAGCAACCAAAACCGCTTCAGCACTTAAGAATGCGGGCATGCGCTCCACAAAAGTCTGCAATCCCTCCCGCAAGGCATTTGCAATCAAAGGCGGCAGTACTTCCTTCAGATTGACCGCCTCTACTCCCGGCAAATATGATGTTTGAGGCAAGTCTTTTGACGGATGATCATTTAAAAAATCGACCAATCGCTGAGCCGGAGCTTTTTGTGTTTGACCCGCTGCTTCCCAACACGACTTCTCCACGGCATGTTGGAAATTTAATCCACCCAGTGGACCGAAATAACCCAATGCTTCCCAGTCAGAAGGTTCCAGCTGAACCACCATTCCAGAATTGGCGTAAGGATTGTTTCGTTTGGAAGGTGACCAGCCGTTCGTAACGACCTCGCCATCTTCCGTCGCACAAGGTGCTATGATGCCGCCCGGACACATGCAAAACGAATGCACACCTCTTCCCGAAGCTTGACATACCAATCGATACGACGCAGGCGGGAGCCAATCACCTCGCTCCTTTGTGTGGTACTGAATTTGATCAATCAATGTTTGTGGATGCTCAATACGCACGCCCATCGCAAACGGCTTCGCATTCAATGGCACTCCTTTGTCATGCAATAGACGAAAGACATCCTTGGCACTGTGACCTGTTGCCAAAATCAAATGAGAACATGGCACTTGGACCTCCTGTTTCTTCGCTAAATCCAACCAAACAACGGACTCGATTGTTCCTGATTCAGAGTTGAAATCGATCAATCGACAACCGAAATGGATGACACCGCCAGCTGCCAAAATCGTTTCACGCATCGCTTCAATGATACCGGGCAGTTTGTTGGTGCCGATGTGCGGGTGTGCCTCGATCAGAATGTCCTCATCAGCTCCATGCTGCACCAGTAATTCCAGCGCTGCACGTATGTCTCCTCGCTTATGGCTCCGGGTGTAAAGTTTCCCATCACTGTAAGTTCCGGCTCCTCCCTCTCCAAAACAATAATTGGAATCCGGATCGACCTTGTGTTCGCGGTAAATCTGAACCAGGTCACGGCGACGCTGACGCACCGGCTGGCCTCGCTCGATGACGACGGGACGCATCCCGTTGCTGATGCATTGCAGAGCGGCAAAAAGTCCAGCAGGCCCGGCTCCCACTATGTGCACTTCAGGGGCATCGACAGAAACGGGCTGAAAATCAATGGATTCGAGCGATCTCTCTGGTAAAGTCGCTCCCTGTTCCGCCGCCTCAACACTCCAAACAGCACGCACAATACGTTGACGAGCATCGAGATTCTTGCGCAAAACGCGAAACTCCCCCAGTCGCTCCACAGGCCAAACCAAGGCCTCAGCAATGGCCTCCCGAAGCCGAGCGGGGTTGACCGCGACTTCAGCGGGCATTCTCACTTCGACCACGGCGATTGGCCCTGCAGCTGGCTCGCGTTTTACCGCATGTTGCTGACGGCCACGCCTGGACTTCGAATGCCGGTGTTTCGGTTTGGACATATGGCGAAGATAATCTCTTGTCATCGGTATACGGTGACAGGGAAGACCACTTACCTTCGTAACACGATGACGGATCAAAACCAGTTTCCACACAACCCGCTCTCGTTTGATCGCAAGGCGCTCAGCGATGAGGAAATTCGGCAACTTTTCAGCCAAATACTCCTGCCGCGGATGATTGAAGAAAAAATGCTCAGCCAACTGCGGCAAGGTAAAATTTCAAAGTGGTTCAGTGGCATGGGACAAGAGGCCATTTCAGTGGGTGCCGCAGCAGCCCTTGCTGCCGACAACTTCATTTTGCCCATGCATCGAAACCTCGGTATTTTCACGACTCGTGGCGTTACCTTGGATCGGCTTTTCTCGCAATTTCAAGGCAAGGCCAATGGCTTTACCAAGGGGCGCGATCGATCATTTCACTTTGGGTCACGAGAGCATCACATTGTTGGTATGATATCGCACCTCGGCCCACAACTTGGAATCGCTGACGGCATCGCGTTGGCTCAGAAACTTGATGAAACGGGCAAAGCGACCTTGGTCTTCACCGGCGATGGCGGTGCGTCCGAAGGCGATTTTCATGAAGCCTTGAACGTTGCGGCCGTCTGGCAATTGCCTGTTATCATTTGCATCGAAAACAACGCTTGGGGATTGTCTACCCCGTCGGATGAACAGTTCAAATTCGAACATTTCACCGACAAGGCTATTGGCTACGGCATTCCTGAAGAAGACGCGCTTCAGGTGGACGGAAACGACTTACTTGCAGTTTACCACGCCGTGAAAGGTGCCGCCGAAGCTATGCGCGATCGACCTCGTCCGATCATGATTGAGTTCAAAACGTTTCGGATGCGCGGACACGAGGAAGCATCCGGCACCAAGTACTACCCTGACGGGCTGATCGAACATTGGGCGCAAATTGATCCCGTGGAGCGCTTTACGGACTGGGCGAAAACCAATGGGATCATTGACAATGATTTCATCGAGGCCTTGAGAACAGAACACAGCCAAACGATCAAAAGTGGATTGAAGGCTGCTGCCAGCGAACCGGACATTGCCACTTCAGAATCTGATGAACTCGCCGACCGTTTCGCCGCAGTCCCGGACTCCCGATGGCCCAACCTTGAAGAAGTCGAAGCGAGCAGTCGTGAGATGCGTTTGATTGACGCTATTCAAGAGGGACTCGGCCAATCCATGGAAGCTTTTCCAGAATTGGTTTTGATGGGGCAAGACATCGCTGATTACGGAGGCGTATTCAAAGTAACGGAGGGATTTGTGGAACGCTTCGGAAAAGACCGTGTCCGAAATACTCCCTTGTGCGAATCGGCCATTGTAGGGGCAGCTCTTGGATTGAGCATCTCGAACAAGAAGGCCATGATGGAGATGCAGTTCAGCGATTTTGTAACCGTAGGCTTCAATCAAATCGTGAACAACCTCGCCAAAATCCACTGGCGTTGGGGACAAAACGCAGATGTCGTAGTGCGCATGCCTACCGGAGGCAACGTCGGCGCCGGACCTTTCCACAGTCAATCCACCGAAGCGTGGTTCTTCCATGTGCCTGGTTTGAAAATCATTTACCCTTCCTCTCCAGAAGATGCGAAAGGTTTGCTTTTGCGGTCATTCGAAGATCCGAATCCCATCTTATTCTTTGAGCATAAATTCTTGTATCGATCACTTTCTGGTGTCGTTCCTGAGCAGCCCTATTCCATTGAATTGGGAAAAGCAAAAGTGACGCGCACCGGTTCAGACCTCACCATCGTCACCTACGGATTGGGCGTGCAATGGGCCGAAGAAATTGCCCGAAATCAATCCAAACACTCCATCGAAATCATCGATCTGAGGACCCTCTTGCCCTGGGATGAAGCGTGCGTGATGGATAGCGTGAGAAAAACCAATCGAGCATTGGTTCTCCACGAAGACACAATGACTGGAGGAATTGGCGCTGAAATAGCTGCCCGTATTCAATCCGAATGCTGGCATGACCTCGATGCTCCTGTGAGCCGCGTTGCCGGTTTGGATACAGCATTCCCATTCGCCCAAAATTTGGAAACACAATTCTTAGCCAATCATCGACTCGCCGATGCGATTCAAGACCTTTTAAGCCACTGATTGGACAGACCTCCATGGCTGTCTAATTTGGAGTTGATTGATTTTCAGCCTACTTTGTGAGGTACTGCCCGCGTTTCGCGCGAGACAGTGCTCCTCCATTCATGATCCCTATTCACCACATACAACGAGCGATTCACAGCTTTTACTCCGAAGTAACCGAACGTTCAATGCAGTTGGCCCTCAGGTATCCTGAATGTCGGATGTTCGCGGAAAGGACCGCTCGCAAGGGCAATGAGCGCTTAGCGCATTACATTGGACTCTTGAAATCCAGCGACTGGACATTGGTTGGTCAAACTGCCCTGCAGCAACTCTGCCGTGACGCAGAAAGCGAAAGTCTCACTTTCCTCAGGGAGCTGCAAAAAGAGGAGCACAAGGCCCAGCAGGAGCACCACTCAGCTGCAGAATAAACCCCGCGCATCGAACCATTTGAGCGTTAGCGACCTCGCATTTTCATCATTTGAGGATTGCGAATCGCCGCCTCAACCTGTTTGATGTCCTTCTTCAAAACTCCTTTTGGATCCAGTCGCTTGCATTCGACCAGCAGAGCTTTGGCCAGTTTTGGTTTGCGCTTTGCCGAAGCGACAACCGCAAGATTCAACTTCACTGCAGCCTTGTCATGGTCTTGCTTCAACCCGATCTCAAGCGCCTGCTTCAGCAATTGCTCAGCTTGATTCATGTTCTGCTCCATCGCCAAACTTCCCGACAAAAAATACCAATATCCTCTGCGCCTGGCCCAAAGATGATTCGGATTCACACGGCCGAGCCATTTTCGCGCATCCTCCATTTTCTGTTGACGCAAACTCACAAATGCCATCAGAAGGCGCATGCTCTGAAGCGTAATCAAAACAAGCAATGTGGTCACCAGGACCATCCCCACGCCGCTTCCAATGTAACCCTCTGTAAAGAGAAAAACAGCGTATGCCAGACTTGCCAAAGCGAGAGGAATTTTTATGAGTCGGGTATCCATGAGTCGTGTTAATTTTGCAGCAAATTTATTGCATCTATGGATTGGAAAACACTGAATTCAGCTGAAGATTGGGAAAATGCAGTGGCAACGTCTCACCACGCGCCTATTGTGGTGTTCAAACACAGCACACGGTGCAGCGTAAGTCGCATGGCACTCAAAATGACCGAGCAACGATGGGACTTGCCTGAAAGCACTCAGGCGTACTTCCTTGATTTGCTCGCGAACCGGGACATTAGCAACGCGATAGCGCATGAAATGCAGGTGCAACATCAGTCTCCCCAATTGTTGTGCATTCACAATGGAAAATGTGTTTTTCATGCCAATCATGGCAACATCGACCCTGTCGAGGTGAAGCCCTACCTTTGAGTATGGATTCGATTATAAAGCTGCGCATCATTCTCGACGCGACGGAAGACATTTTCCGGGACATTGAAATCGATTACCATGCGCCATTGATGCATCTCCATATGGCCACACTCGATGCGTTTGAATGGAGCGATGCGCATGAGATGGCCTCTTTCTACAGAAGCAACGAAAGCTGGGATCGCGGAGATGAGTACCCACTGATGGCCATGTCACCGGAGCTTCCTTCGATGGAAACGGCCACGATCAAAGATTTGCTTCCAGCCAAGGAGAGCAAGGGGCTCTACGTCTACGATTACCTGCGAATGTGGTGTTTCTACCTTGAACCCATCGCCATCTCCGAACCCACAGCAGAAGGATCCTACCCGAGCCTCGTGGTGGAATTTGGAAAAGCACCAGACCCTCTCAGCAAAGAGCCCGAGGGCCTCGACGACCCTGCTTTGATGGATGCGATTTTTAGTGAAGCACCAAATCACGGAACATCCGGAAGCACAGAATCCACCGGCGATCCTGAGTTAGACGCCTACTTGAATGGCGATGCAGACGAAGATGACGCGTTGGGCGGAAATGAAAACATCGACGATTATCGCGACCAATTCTGATACCAATACATGGCTTCAGCATCGACTACGGCACATGCATTGCAACAAGGGGAACGGCCTTTGCTCGTGACCATTGTTGGACCTACCGCCGTTGGGAAAACCACCTGGGCCATTGCCATCGCAGAGGCATTGGGCTGCGAAATCATCAATGCAGACTCCCGGCAGATCTTCCGAGGCATGCCCATTGGAACGGCGCAACCCACGCCAGCCGAACGAACGGCAATAAAACATCACTTCGTCGACTTCGTTGACGTCGAAGATCATTTCAGCGCTGGACAATTCGAGACGGCTGCAGTCCACTGGCTCTCCGACTGGTTCCAAACACACCGAACCGCTGTGATGGTAGGCGGTAGTGGGTTGTATGTCAAAGCAGTATTGGAGGGCTTGGATGCCATGCCTGCTGACCTCGCAGTGCGAAAAGAACTCAATGAGCGCTTGCGCAAATCAGGAATCAAGAGTTTAGCAACTCAACTCGAAGCGCTTGATCCCGTTCATGCCCGCAAAATGGACCTTCAAAATCCACAACGCGTCATCCGCGCGCTCGAAGTTTGCCTCTGTTCTGGGAAGCCCTTTTCCTCTTTCCACAAAGACTCTGTTGTCAAACGAAATTTCGATGTCCTGACCATCGGGCTTGAAATGGACCGTGCTGCGCTCGTGGACAGAATCAACCTCAGGGTGGATGCGATGGTGGAAGCTGGAATCCAAAATGAAGCCAAGACGCTGCACCCCCAAGCTCACCTCAATGCACTCCAAACTGTGGGTTACCGCGAGTGGTTTGAGTGCTTTGATGGCCATTGTTCGCCAGATGAAGCTGTTGAAAGCATTAAAATTCACACCCGTCAATTTGCCAAGCGTCAAATGACCTGGTTCAAGAAAATGGAGAACATTCAATGGGCAAATGCATTTGATAAAGCGACGATAGAAAACACCGTGCGTCAAGCCTGCGAAAAACGTCACTGGCAAATGCACGCTCCCTTCTCTCGCGCTGATTGATAAGCAATGAACAGTAAACGGTCATCCGACACAGCTTTTGAACAGAAACGAGCGATGAAATCGTTCGATGATCAAACGGCTAAAGACCTCGAATTTGATGCGATTCGGACCTTGCTGTTGCATCACTGTCACAACCCAAGCACCATCGCCCGTGCACACGCGCTGCACCCGCTCAATCGTCAAAAGTTTTGGCAAATTGATTTGGAGCTGACCAAGGAAATGTTGGAGATCAAACGAGAAGGCAATGGCTTTCCAGCGGTTGGTTGCGACGAAATTGGCTCCGATAATGATCGACTGGCGGTGCGCGATTCTGTGCTCGATGAAGAGGGATTTTACCGACTCAAAACGGCTTCACTTACTGTAAATGATGTACTGGCGGCGTTGGAGGACCGTGGACACGTCAGCCCCGGCTTGGTAGGTCTTGCTGCCAATGTGTTCCACACCTTGGACATCATCGAGAGCATCGATGCCGTTTTTGATGCCAAAGGCCAAGTCCGCAGCAATGCGTCGCCCAAGTTGATTCACATTCGCGAAGAGATGGTGCGGTTGCGTCGTGCTATCAATCGCCAGTTTCTGAAGGACTTGAAAAGGTTCAAGGAACGAGGCTGGTTGGCTGACACGAACGAAGGGTTCATCAACAACCGTCGCGTGCTCGCTGTCAACAGCACGCACAAGCGCAAGGTCACCGGGACGGCGCTCGGGCAGTCTAAAAATGGTTCCATAACATTCATCGAACCTGCGGCCAATGTTTCGTTGAATTTCGAAATGGAAATGCTCATCGATGACGAGCGCAAGGAAATCCTGAGAATCCTTCGAGCACTGACTGCTCAAACGCGAAAGCACTTGCCTTTGTTCCGAGCCTATCACATTCTTCTCGTGGAACTGGATTGGATCCGAGCCAAGGTGCAATTGGCCGTCGAAATGGAAGCGGACATGCCGGGCTTGAGAAAAGACTGTAGTTTTCATCTGATCCAGGCCTACCACCCGCTGTTGGCCATGCAGAACAAGTTGAACGAAGTGCACACAGAACCCCAAACCATCGCTCTATCGAACAAGGAGCGAATTCTGGTCATTTCAGGTCCAAACGCCGGTGGAAAATCCATTGCGCTCAAAACAGTCGGATTGTTGCAAGTGATGCTCCAGAGTGGTCTACTCGTTCCTGTTCACCCCAATAGCGAAATGGGCAGTTTCGAAACCATCCTAACCGATATCGGAGACAACCAAAGCATTGAGAATCAACTGAGCACCTACAGTTATCGACTGAATCGCATGCGCAGTTTTCTCGAAATAGCCAATTCAAAATCACTGCTCTTGCTTGATGAATTTGGCACTGGCTCTGATCCGGAATTGGGCGGTGCCTTGGCCGAGGTTTTCTTCGAAGAACTGTATGCGCGAAAGAGCTATGGTGTGATTACTACGCATTACGCCAACATCAAAAGCCGTGCAGCACAAATGGAGCATGCCATCAATGGAAGCATGCGGTTCGACCGCGACTCACTGCAGCCGTTGTTCAAATTGGATATCGGACCTCCGGGGAGCTCATTTACGTTTGAAGTTGCAAGCATCAATGGCATCAGCGAAGCTCTGATACAACGGGCCAAAGGAAAGCTCGACAAACGCAAAGTGCGCTTGGACGAATTGATTTCAGAACTGCAGAGTGAGAAAAACACCCTCGCCAAGGTGACCGATCGCAACCTCCGAAAAGAACTCGAGTTGGAGAAGCTCAAGCGAGATCTCGAACGCATGGAAGAGCATCTTGAAGAACGCAACGTCAGTCAACAAGGAATCGCGGAGGAACAGAATGCTGCATTGCACCGAGGCAGGAAGCTCCAGCAATTCATCGATCGCTACGACGCTGGAAGCAAAAACAAGCCCCTCTTCCAAGATATTTTGAAGTACTTGGCAATGGAACAAGCCAAGCGCTTGGAAGCGCAACAAGCAAAAAAAGCCAAGCAAAAAGCCTCCCTTGCCAAAGCTGCGAAACGTCGACCCAAGCATTTCACCGACCGCATCAAAATCGGATCCAAAGTGCGACTCCGGAACGGCGGTAAAGAACGGGGCGAAGTCATTGCAATGGACGCAAAAACGGCCACCGTAATGTTCGGTGCATTTCGCACCAAAGTGGAATTTGACCGCCTGACTTGGGTAGCGCATTGATCGCCCCACCGCGGTTCAGAGCTGCTCGAATTACTCCACCAAGAACTTGCGTGTCGCTGACGCGCCACCCTCGGTAAAAAGCGTCAAGAAGTACATGCCAGATTCGAATCCTGCAAGCGAAACAGTGGGTGTCCCCATGTTGCGAACATCAGCCGCGAGTGCGATGCGCCCTGCTGCATCGAAAATACGGATTTCAGCAGCTCGAATCTCACCCGACCAATCGATATACAATTGCTCTCGAGCGGGATTGGGAAGCACCGACCATTCGTTTTCCATCAGCCACAATTCCTCCACTTCCACAACACCACAGACAGTTTGCTCAGCACACGGGCTTTCTTCTTCCGTCACATAACTACCGTCTAGAACCTGCTGACCAGTGGCTATCGGATCCAAAAATGCTTCGAGCTTTTCATCATCTGAAATCGGATTGTTCCCGTCCCAGTGAAAGCTCATTTTCCCATAATAGTCAGGAGCGTTGGGCGAATCGCAAAACGATGCGCCCCCCGTCAAGGTTCCGACGATGCGGCCATCTTCATCAAACAATGGCGATCCCGATGATCCTCCTTCTGTAACGCCGTGCTCCGTGACGGTTTCTTCCCAATAGACACGCCAGTGTGCACCGGGGAAATACGCACTGCTATTCGCTAGATTGCTCGTGTACGTTGAAATCTTCTTTCGGTCGCCCGATGGGTGATGGATGCCTACGCCCGATGTAGACACTGAACCGCTCACATCCCAACCGGCATAAAAAGGCGTCCATGAATCGAAAATAGGATCTTCAACTTCCATCAACAGAAAGTCAGACCCGTTGATGTTCCCTCCAGCAGAAATATCATCCGAATAAGTCAGCAATGTCACTCCTGTGCGAGCATGGGAATTGAAACTCGAGGTGCCACCGCAATCAAAGTATTCATAATTGTACCTCACTTTTAAGTAGCCCCAATCGGAGTCAGACATATCGTCGGCACAGTGAAAGGAACTCAACAACAGCTGTCGGCAGTCCAGCGCTGTATTGTTGACCATCGCACCTGAACACAAGTAAATTCCGCCTCCCATTGAAATACGCAATCGCACCACCGCATCCCGCTGGCACTGCCAATCATCTCCTTCAGGACACATCACGTCCACCTGGCATGGATCCGATCCTCGGTTGTTCTCACTGAGTAAATCGTATTCTCCATCCAACCACAGCATGCGAAAAAAGAAGCCCACACCAGAAATGTTCAAGTCTGGTGTTCCGGTGATTCCGACCGGTTGGGTGTAAACGATGATCACTTGTTCCCCTGGGATTTCTCCACTCACCCAACGACCATGGTCATTGTTCTCCTTGTAATCCACGGGGCCTTCCACGAAATCTTCAGAAAAGCGTCCTGATTCAGAACGAAAGTTCAATTGGCCACCAATTGGCAGGTGGAATTCATCAAAATAGATGCACAGTGCAGGAGCATTTTCCACGCTTACCCGCAACGTCCACTGTTCGGTTTCTCCATCTGACTGAAAAGTCGCTTCTTCAAAGAAGTCCCAATCCGCTGGCAAGATCTCCCCCTGCATTGTCTTTCCCGTGTGCTCTTCGTGCCAAAACGCGCGCATCCAGAGCTGCTCCACATTGGGCGTTTCGAGGGTCAATTCAGCAGCCGATTGCGCAACCATCTGCAGCGGCATCGAGCCTAAAAAAACCATCATAACCATCCAGTTCGTCACATTCTTCATGAAACAAAGCTAAATCGTTTTCAACGAAAACCGTTGGGGAAAATTGGGGCAATTTCGAGTGGATTCAATCGCTGCTAGCGGTAACTTGTTCTTCGATATTCATGCGAATCACAAAACCAATGAACATGCAAAGATTGCTGGCTGCTGCAGCCCTATCACTTTGTTGCTTTTTAACCACCTCAGCGCAAACCTCGAATGCAAGAAGCCTTGATTCAGAGGAATCAAGCCACTGGGAAAGCCAGGGCAACAAGCTCCAGTCCCTGCTCTTCCACATTGAAAACATGTACGTGGAAGATGTGGATTTCGAATCCTTGGTGGAAACAGCGATTGTGAACATGCTGGAAGAAATGGATCCACACTCGGTTTACATTCCAGCAGAAGACCTGCAAGCAGCCGATGAGCCGCTCAACGGAAACTTTGAAGGCGTGGGAATTCAATTCAATATTTTCAAAGACACGATCATGGTGGTTTCTCCCATTTCTGGTGGACCATCAGAAAAGCTCGGCATCATGGCGGGCGACCGCATTGTGACGGTTGATGGGGAATTGGTTGCTGGAATCGGTGTGACCAACAAAGATGTTCAGAGGCTGCTCAAAGGACCGAAAGGGACCATGGTGACAGTGGGCATCCAACGTGGAAACGAGCCTGATCTATTGACATTTGAGATCATCCGCGACAAAATCCCAATCTATTCGGTGGACGCCTCATTCATGGTGACCCCAGAGATTGGGTACATCAAAGTGAATCGCTTTGCGAAAACCACCATGACCGAAATGTACAGTGCCTTTCTCAAGCTCAAGCGCGCTGGCATGCAAGATCTCGTATTGGACCTGCAAGGCAACGGCGGAGGCATGTTGCGAACAGCGATTCAAATGGCAGATGAATTCCTATCCGAAGACAAGCTGCTCGTTTACACAGAAGGGCGCATGTTTCCACGTGAAGATACCCGGGCACGGATTCCTGGTCGCTTTGAAAAGGGACGCCTCGTTGTTCTCATCGATCAAGGCTCTGCATCAGCATCTGAAATCGTCTCTGGCGCCGTGCAAGATTGGGACCGCGGCTTGATCGTCGGCAGACGAAGTTTTGGCAAAGGACTGGTTCAACGTCCTGTGCGCCTGACCGATGACAGCGCCGTCCGTTTAACTGTCCAGAAGTACTACACACCCGCTGGTCGATGCATTCAAAAATCCTACGATGACGGAGTTGAGGAATACAGAAAAGAGAAATACGAGCGGTTTGAATCCGGCGAATTGATGAGCATGGACAGCCTCGAATTGCCTGACAGTTTGAAATATTCCACGCGAATCACCGGTCGCACAGTGTATGGCGGTGGAGGTATTTTGCCCGATGTTTTTGTGCCACTCGACACAACCGATAATTCCGCCTATTTCTCGAGCATTCTCCGCAAAGGATTGGACAGTCGGTTCGCCCTGACCTATGTGGATTCCTTGCGCGCTCAATTGGAAACCACCTACCCTACAGAAGAGGATTTCGTGGACCAATTCAACGTCGATGCTGCCATGGCCTCAGACTTTCAAAAGTTCTTGACCACTGAAGGCATCGAATGGGATGAAGAGGGATGGGAAAGGTCTGGAGATGCAATCACCTTGCGCCTGAAAGCGATGATTGGAAGAAACCTCGTTCAGCCCAGCACATTTTATCGTGTCATTTCTGGTTTGAACGAATCGCTCCAAAAAGCGGTTACAATACTCGAAGATGGCACATTTGAGAAATCCAATCTGGCCCACGATACTTTTTGACCCCATCCGTTTGAATTGTAATTTTACCTCATAATTTCAGATGAAAACAATGAACTTCAAAACACTCTTGATTGGCGGAATCGCCATACTAGCTTTCGGTTGTGCAGAAACCCCAAGCGCTGACAAAGCCATTTCACGACCCGCTGCCAACGAGGCTGACTCACAGGACATTCCGGTCAACACGAGCCCAGGGCAAACGAGCAATTTCGATCCTGCAAAACAACAGGCCGCAGCTCCTGCAGGCCCAACGACAACAGTCACTTTTGCATCTTACGAACATGACTTTGGTACGTTGGAAGCCGGAGAATCGGTGACACACATGTTTGAATTCACCAACACGGGTGATGAGCCTTTGCTCCTTGACAAATGCAAAGGTTCTTGCGGATGCACGGTGCCAAAGTGTCCGAAAGAGCCAATCGCCCCAGGAGAGAAAGGACAGATTGAAGTCAAATTCAACTCCAAAGGAAAGAAGAACAAGCAAACCAAAAAGGTCACCATCAACGCGAATACTGATCCGGGACAAACCTTCTTGACCATCACCGCGTTTGTGAACCCTCCTGTTGAAGGATAATCCACTCACATGACTGCCATAGGCTTCATGCTCCAAAAGGTCCTGCAACGCAGGGCCTTTTTTTTCTTTTCACCCGCGCTGATTCTGATGTTAAGCACAGGGATGATTGGTCACGCGCAACCTCACTTGGGCCCTGTATCCGGTGAAGCCCTGTACTACGAAGTGACCTATGAATGGGGGCCAATCTACCTGGAAGTCGGAGAGGTGATTTTCAGCGCTTCATCAAAATCTGACATCCGTCCGAATGCCAACACTGCATCCAAAGCAACAGCCCAGCAAGCATGGGAATTCGTGGGTTGGGGAACATCAAATCCGAATTGGGACTGGTTTTACCCTGTAAACAGCACGTACTCAAGCACCACCAATGCCGCCTTTCAACCTGCGGCATTCAGCCGAATTGGGCGTGAAGGACGGCACCGCTACAACCGCACGTACACTCGAAACAGTGCTGATTGCATGGCTTTAGAATGCCTCGATGAAGAAGTGCCCGATTCGTTCATTTGCAGAGAGGATTCAGCCGATGATTTCAGAGATGTGCTCAGCGCGATTCACTGGTGCCGGCAACTTCCTTGGTCCACTTACGAGCGAGGCGATGTCATTGCAATGAACTTGATGCTCGATGGTGAGGTGCATCCGACCACATTGGAATTCTGGGGCAACGCAAACCACCATTCCGAATTTTGGCCCGACTCGGTTTTGTGTTGGGAGTTTCATCCAACGCTCATCGATGGCACCGTATTCAAACCTGGTGATGAAATGAAAGTACTGATGACGGCAGATGACCGCCGCCTCCCCGTCTACATCGAAACAGAACTCATCGTCGGTGCCGCCAAAATACACTTAGCGGAGCACCAGACATACGGAGAAGTTGCCTTCCAAATGATGCGTGATTCATGCCGCAGTGTGACCCGCAACCTCGATTGAAATTCACATGCAGCCTCTGACTTGAAGCCGATGAGTGCTCAGTCCTTCAAGGATGAGTAACCTCCTATGTTGAACACAGACTCGAAGCCTTGCTCACGCAAGAATTTAGATGCCGCATCACTTCGTCCACCCGAACGACAATAGCAGTAAACAGGTTCTTGCTTGTCCCAATTTTCGACCGTTTTCGGAGTCTCCCCGTTCATCCAATCCGATTGAATGGCATTCGGTAGTACTCCGTCTGCGCATTCTGCCGCTGTTCGACAGTCCAAAATCTTACCTCCATCCTTTTTCAAAGCCTCTTTGAATTCTGAAGGTGTCAAGTCTACTTTCGATCTAAAAAACATGCGCTCATTTTTTTTCAAAATTAAGAAAATCGAAATGGTTCAATTCAGCGTGAAAAGTCCAAATACAATTCCCTCCATTCTCTGCGTAATTTGCGCCCATGAATGCGCCTAGGAAACCCATTGGGTTTGCCCCCCCTCCGATTGACGAAGACTCCATCAAAGCTGTGGAGCGCGTATTGCGTTCCGGATGGATCACTTCCGGACCTGAGTTGGCCCAATTTGAACTCGAACTCACTTCGTATTTGGGGACTGAACAAACATTGTGTTTCTCGAGTTGGACCACAGCCTGTGAGTTGGCCTTGCGTTGGTTCGGTGTAGGACCGGGCGACGATGTACTGTTGCCAGCGATGACCTATGCTGCAACCGCCAACATCGTTTTGCATTGCGGAGCACGCCCTGTCTTGGTTGATGTTGATCCGTTCGAACGGGTGGTGACACTCGAAACGCTCAAAGCTGCATGGACTCCGATGACGAAAGTCGTCATGCCTGTAGACCTGGCAGGCTGGCCTGTTGATTACGCTGCCATTTCCAATTGGCTCAAAAGTGAAGACATCTGCTCAGCCTTCCAGCCCAACAACCCTGTTCAACAACAACTCGGTCGTCCGCTATTTTTAGCGGATGCAGCTCATTCGTTAGGAGCCACTTACGCGGGACAACCCATCGGTCAACAAGCAGACATCACCGGGTTCAGTTTCCACGCTGTCAAAAACCTAACGACAGCCGAAGGAGGAGCCTTGACTTTCGCGTTACCGAAAGGGTTCGAGTTGAATGAAATTGCGCATTGGTTTCGCACGATGTCGCTTCATGGTCAGTCCAAAAGCGCTTTTGAAAAAACCAAAGCAGGTCAGTGGAATTACGATGTGATCCATGCTGGCTACAAGTGCAATATGACGGACATCCAAGCGGCACTTGGACGCGCACAATTGAAGAAATACCCGGATCAGCTGCGCCAACGTGAAATCATTGCAGATAACTATCATCAGGCATTTAGCTCTTATTCATGGTACATTGCCCCACCTTTAAGAGATACGAAGCGTACTTCGTCCTTTCATTTATTCTCCATGCGCATCAAAGGGTTCAATCGTGCATTGCGCGATGAGCTGATGATGCATTTGAAAGCAAAAGGCATTGCCAGCAACGTGCACTTCATGCCTCTGCCCCTGCTGAGTCTTCACCGAAATCGAGGAGAAAACATCTCGGATTACCCCAACAGTGCCCAAGCCTTCGAAGAACTCATCAGCTTGCCACTGCACCTCAACTTGAGCAAAGAAGATGTGCATTACATCCGAGACGTGAGTGCCGATTTCATCGAAAATGCTCTGGCAAATGACTAAGCGGGTGTTTGACATCATGAGTGCTTCTGCCGCACTGATCCTGCTCACTCCAGTGCTTTTGGTCATTGCAGTCATCGTCTGGAGCGAAAGCGACGGGGGTGCCTTTTTTCGACAAACACGGGTAGGGAAAAATCAAAAACGATTTAAACTATTGAAGTTTAGATCCATGAAATCAGACGCTGATGGCCCACTGATCACCATAGGCTCTGATGACCAACGCATTACGCGGTCTGGACATTGGCTGCGTCGAACGAAACTCGACGAATTGCCTCAGCTATGGAATGTGTTGGTCGGAGACATGAGTGTGGTTGGACCTAGACCTGAAGTGCCGAAGTATGTAGCGATGTATGACGAAGAAATGCTCAAGGCGTTAGAAGTGAGACCCGGTCTTACGGATCCCGCAAGCATTGCCGCATTTGATGAAGGTGAAGAACTCGCAGCTGTTGAAGACCCTGAAACACATTATTGCAAAGTCATCTTACCTCGCAAAGTCCGCGCCCAAGTGGATTACGCCAATCGTGCGAACCTATTCACGGATGGGCGGATAATCGCCCGAACGCTGCTCCGCATTTTCAAACACTGACAGCAAAGGCGCGAACAACGAAAGAAACTGTTTCGAACGCTCCTCTCCGTTTGCCTCACGCGTTGCAAACGCCACGTTACGGACCAGTCTTTGGATGATCTCCATGGGGTGTGATGGCCTCCACTGATGAACTGTTTCGCCTTCCCCGACTCCGACCAAAAATTCTGAAACATCATCTACTCCAATGACTGAGCCGTGGCTGTACGGATTGATGTAAAACAAAATTCCTGACTGCCCTTTCGTCGCCGTGGGGTCGTCTACGTGCGCAACGTCACAATAAGCCAGTATGAAATGATTGGGCAAACTAACGCCTCGCAGCGGAATTCCGAGCGATTGAGCAACCGCGAGGTACAAAATTCCCAATCCGATGGGATTGCCCTTCTTTTCTTGCAGAACTCCGCTTGGAAGAGCCTCCAATGGAACATGTGGCAATCGTCTCACACTTTCCATATTATGCAAGCTAAAGAACACATGATTCAAAATCCGAACCTGCTCGAGTGCTGTCTGCTCTTCGTTGAGCTCCAACCAGATTTCTTTTTTTAGGGATTCAAATAACTCATTCGATTGAGTAACATTCCAAGAAGAATCTACCGCGGAGTGGACCAATTGTACGCCCCGCCACAAGTCCATTCCTCCTTCATCCATCCATTCCTTGAGCGCCTCTTTCACATCGGTTTGCTGCAAACCTTCCTTCAGCAGTGCCAGACGGCCGTTGATGAGAGCATCGTTGTTCTCACTCGCCGCCACTGAATCGACAAAAGGCAACACCTCCTTGCCCCTTGAAAGAAGTCGTTCGCGCACATGCGTGTACACCGTTTCATCCGGATCGTCCATCAAAGCCAACAACGCGTGAATTTCAGAAATGCTCATATCAATCTGCTCTTAGGAGGTTTTATTCCATCTCCTCGGATTCCAAATCTAGTCGCTGATTTTGCTTCAATGAGACGTTAAAAAATCACTTTTCCAATTGGCTCTGTGGAATGCATCAGGTTCACTTTGCTTATCTTTCATAGGTGAGTAAGACAAACAATCCCATTACAGCTCGCTGGAATCCTACGGTTCTTGATCAAAATAGGCTTTTCTACGCCATCTGGTCAACCATGCTCTTTTTGATTCTAGTCTGGGGCACCTATTGGATCAACGAGGTTTATGCGCTCAACCTGAGGCGCTTTGGAAACCACCCTGGGAAATGGGAAGATTGGTCTGGGATTTTGTCGTTTCCATTCCTGCACGGAGACCTGGAGCATCTGTGGAACAATACCGCAACCTTTTTCACGCTCAATGGAATGCTCTTCTACTTCTATCGTTCCATCGCACTCCGCACATGGATGTTTTTGTTTGTGAGCTCGGGCCTTGGACTGTGGCTTTTTGCATCAGGAGGAAATCACATTGGCGCCAGCGGACTCATCTATGCCCTTGCTGCTTTTTTATTTGTGTCTGGAGTGATTCGGGACTCCAAACTGTTGCTCAGGGTATCTCTAGTGGTCGCCTTTCTTTACGGCGGCATGGTTTGGTGGATGCTACCGGTTGACGGACACATCTCCTGGGAAGGCCATCTTTCAGGGGCAATCAGCGGACTCATTGCAGCATTACTTTTCCGAAAAGCGGGACCATTGGCAGATCTACCTGTCTTTACTTCCGATGAAGCAGACGAGCCACTGCCCGATTGGTGGATCACAGCGCATCCCGAACACCCCGAGGTGCTCGCACTTCGAAAAGAACAAGAGCAAACACGTGCGCCACACACACACTCAACCTCGGAAGATGCTTCGAAAGTTGTCTACCACATCAAGAAGAAAGGCGTTTGAACACTTTATTGATGCTCTGATCAAGCGTTTAGCATGACGGGCATGACAAGCATCAAAACATCTTCTCCTGCTTCTTCAGGTTCAGAAGGCTTTATGATACCAGCTCGATTGGGAGCCGACATTTCCAAAGAAACCTCCGCACTGGACAAGTTATTGAGCATATCCATCAAGAACCGGCTGTTGAAACCGATCTCCATGTCCTCACCGGAGTAGCTGCAATTCAATCGCTCATTCGCTTCATTGGCAAAATCCAGATCTTCCGCGCTCACGTGCAATTCGCTTCCAGCCAACTTCAAACGCACTTGGTGCGTCGTTTTATTTGCGAAAATGGAAACACGGCGTATTGCCTGCAAGAAACTCTGACGGTTGATCACCATCCGATTCGGATTCTCTTTTGGAATAACCGCCTCATAATTGGGATATTTTCCTTCGATCAAACGGCACACGATGGTCACATCTTCAAATTCAAATCGAGCATTTGAATCCGTGTAAGTCATCGTGACGCTCTCGGCATGTGAAGCGGCATTCTTCAACAGATTTAGCGGCTTCTTTGGCACAATGAATTGCGCGCCTGATGAGGCTTGAACATCCGTACGAGCATAACGCACAAGACGATGAGCGTCGGTGGCAACGAAGCGAACGCTGTCTGGATAAAACTCAAAGTAAATCCCAGACATCACCGGACGCAAATCGTCGTTGCCAGCCGCGAACAGTGTTCGATTGATGGCCGTAATCAGCGTATTGGCGGCAACATTCATCGCAGCGCCATCTTCTAAAGCCGGCGCCTGAGGAAATTCATCCCCATTTGCACCCGTGAGCTTGTATTTTCCAGCATCACTGGTCAATTCGATGGCCATGGTCGAGGGATCAACCTTGAAGGTCAGAGGAATGTCTGGGAATGCCTTGAGGATGTCAAGCAACATTTTTGCTGGCACCGCAATGGAACCTGTGTCCTCCGTTTTCACTTCAAGCTTCGTGGTCATCGTGGTCTCTAGATCACTCGCAGAAATCACGGCAATTCCAGGACCCAATTCAAAAAGGAAATTGTCCAAAATCGGCAGCGTATTGCTGCTGTTGAGAACTCCGCTCAATGAAGACAGGTGGCGCAGCAATTGACTGCTTGAAACGATAAAATGCATGGCTTCTATTTGTACATCAAAGATGCCGCAACATCTTCCTTTCTGGAAGCATCTGACCAGACTTATTTTTCCACAGTTGATGAACCGCTTTTATCAAACAATCAACATAATTAGCTAAATTGGTTCCATGAAAACCGCTATTGTGACTTCACCCATCGTCCTTGCTTTCCTACTTTTCACTTCCATTAGCTTCGGACAATCGGAATCCATTCAACCCAATCAGTTGGACATCCACATCAATCAGTCGACAACACGTGCTGAATTATCGCAAATGCAGCAGGACATGCATGCATTCAATATGGGGTTTCGCTACGATTTGGTCGAATGGGAAAATGATCAACTGCTCAGCATCCGCTTCGCGGTGCGCTTACCAGACGGCACAATGCGCCGAAACGTATACGAAGCCATCGATGCCGAAACAGACATCTGGATTCGCCTAGAAGGCACCGGCACTGACCGAGTGTTTTGCGCCGGATCTGCTTGCGAATAATCGCTCAACAACGAGCTCCTTACCGCCCGCATGCGCTCGCAGCAGTTACCGCTTCCATCACTTGGTGCGGTGTGATGTCTGAACCGCACTGAAAATGATGCAACGGACAGGATTTCTTGCCGTGCAAACCGCAGGGGCGGCATGAAAGACTACCGTTTTTTTCAACGACCACAGATCCTTTGGCCAAAGGTCCGAATCCAAAGGACGGCAGAGTAGAACAGAAAATAGCAACGGTTGGAACATTGACCGCACTCGCCATGTGCATCGGGCCACTGTCATTCGTTACCACCCACTGAGCCGATTGAATCAGACCCGTCGACTGGAGCAAAGACAAGTCCACTCGAATCTCCAACCGTTGATGAACACTGCTCTTCCTGATGTTTCTCAGGTCACTTTCGTCACTTGGACCTCCAATCAAAACAATTGGCCGCTTCGGGAATCGTTCGAATTCGAGATCCAACCATTGTACCCATCGCTCAAAAGGCCATTTCTTAGTCTCCCATTGACTGGAAGGAGCCGCCACACCATACGGTTCTGAACGCTCCACTTCTTGCTCGGGATAAAGCCGGGGTGAGCAAGGCGCATCTCCATCCACCCAAGGACGCAACAAACGGTGATTTCTCTTGATTTCGTGGTCTCCATTCCCCAACCCATGATGCGCACGATGCGTAAACACCCGAGCCAATGGGTGCTCGGAAAATGCAGCGCTTGCCTTCGCTCCAGACAGCAAACCAATGATTCCAGAGGAAAGGTGACGGTGCGGTGTGACGAGCGCGTCGAATCCAAAACGGCGAAGTCTGAGTCCGAGGAACACCAAATTGATATAACGCAACAAGGGATTCCTCGCCTTGTCCCAAACATGCACCTCTTCCAAAAATGGATGGTTTTGGAATAAACTTTGATTGCCCGAGCGCACGATCAAATGCAGTCGATCATGGGGGTGCGCTTGATGCCAAGACTCAAGCATAGCCGTCGCAAGAATAGCGTCGCCAATGAAGGCTGTTTGGATGATAGCTACGTTCCGAGGCGTTCCCATGCCTCAAAGATAAGTGGAGTTCCGCGCGCGACGTAAATTGCGGCATGGGACGATGGATTGGAATCGATTTTGGAGTGGCTCGCACAGGACTCTCACATACAGATGCCGCTGGGTTGATGGCTTTCCCCTTTAAAACGGTAGCCACACCAGAATTGATGACGGTGCTCGAGCAATTGGTAAACGAAGCACCCTTTTCAGGCTTTGCACTTGGATTGCCCAACGCCTGGGGAATGCACACCGCGAAAGGGACGACGCATAGCACCGTCCCCATTTTAGAATTTCAACAGGCACTGAACAAGAAATGGCCCGATCATCCTGTCCACTTGGTTGATGAGACCAACACAAGCTCGGAAGCGTTGCAGGCGTCCATTGCTGGCGGCATGAAAAAGAAAAAACGAAGGGAGAAAGGTTCGCTCGATGCGGTTGCTGCAGCACTCATCCTGCAGCGATTCCTTGAAAGTCGGAGCCAGAGCATTTAAGCATCAGCCAAATCGCTGCGGTGAATTAGCCTTTACCATCCTGAAACACCTCAATCTCTGCTTTCGCCTTGACAAGATTGCTAAACGTACCTTGGTAACGGGTTGCCCGAACGATATGATTGTCAATCCAATGGTAGTTTCCTCCGCGCGGTTTTCCCATTAAAAGTCCGTGGTATAGGAATCCATGTTTATCCAACCAAGCTTCCGTGACCGCTCGATGCTCCTCTGTGCGAGAAGTGAAGAATGTAATCACGTGTCCTTCTGTGTGCCATTGATTGAGCGTTTCCAAGGCATCTGGAAAAGGCTCGCAAGTGGCCATGCGCTCCGGCTCCTCGTTCGGGACGTCGTCTGTAATCGTACCATCGATATCGATCATGTAATTCTTGATGTCCGAAGGCAGTTGAGGCGAGGCCTCTTGACCGGCATCATCCAGGACAGATTTCAATTCAATCTTGGCCGATTCGGGACGTCCTTGCGAAGATTTGGGGGCATTGTTCATCGGCTAAAAATAGTTCCAGCCCACGACTCTTACAACCTTTCTAGCCATCACTGAAAGACTAAAAACTGAGGCTCATCTTCGTCTCGAACGTCTTCGAGCCAATTGTCAGTAAAGTCAGACCAACTCCCCATGGATTCAGCCAACGCCAGAGCACTCAAAACACGTTCTTGCGGCCCTCCTTTTGGACTGATCCAATGTTCAATGGCTTCCGCGATTTGGGCACACTGCTCGTGATGCTGTTGCTTGATAATCTTTCGCCATTTCTTTCTGACCGATGCGAGTTCCTTCTCCATCTTCGACAACGTTGCCCGGGTCGTTGGAAGAGCCGATTCGTGAATGCCCTTGGCGTAATTTTCCATGGCCTCAGACCAACGATCGAAATGCTGCTGCAAATCACCTTGCTGCTCAAGAACGGAATCAGCCCACAAATTAACTGCATCATCACTGCTCAAACTGAGCATGGACGGCTGCCATGAAAGCAGCTCACAAATTGCCGATGCTGGTTCATTCAAAATGAGAGCGCCATCCCTCACCAACAGTGCCGGTGGATGCACGTGGTGATGCTCAAATGCCCGTCCGAGCAACATCCAATAACTCACTTCAGAAGGGCCACCGATAAACGCAATGCTCTGCAATAAAAACTCTTGATAAACTGGACGCAATGCAACATTGGGTGAATGTTGCTCAGGGCGCAAGGTTCGCCATGCTTCCGCTCCATGCACAGCACTCCACCGATCCGCTCGTTGACGAGAGCCTTCATCGGTAAGCACGAATAAATTATTCTCCCGTGGTTGAATTTGTGGCTTGCCTAAGTCAATTTGAAACTGATCCGTGCTCTCTTGCACGGCACGTCCCACGCCCTTGTTTTCCCATTCAGCTTGCCACAAGTGCATCGCCATGCCCTTCAATTCTGCATCATGTCCATCGATGACCAGCACATTCAAATCGCCAAACCATTCGCTCACCCACGCGCGCACTCGAGCTGAAAGTGGAATGGTTCGGACTTGACGCTTCGACGACTGAACATTGTTCTCAGTCGACCAAGCCTGCCAGGCCTTCTCCGCATGTTCGTCCCAGAGCAATTCTCCAACTGGGCCTTTGCGATCAGCACCTTCAGGTTCCCATTTAAAGATGCTGCCATCAAGACCAACGGTGGACTGAATTTCGTCAAAATCATGATCCTCCGAGGCCATCCAAAAAACAGCGACTGCAGACTCGCCAGACTCACTCAGGCGTTGAGCCCAGCGCACCGCTGAAAGAATCTTGTAATGAAAATAAGCTGGACCACCACCGGCTTGCAGTTGATGCCCCGTCGTGATCACATGGCCTCCCCTTTCAAAAACTTCCAGAGAAGTTGGAACGGCGACTTCATCTCGTTCATATTGTTTGCGCAATGTGCTGGCAACTTGTTGCCTGCGATGGAGATCCAGTTCCAACGACGAATGCAACCGAGCTTGTATACCCGACCAATTGGCTCCCCATCTCCAAAACTCTTTGAAAGTATCTGAATGAAGCGTCCACTGAGATGCAGGAGAACCTTTTTGCAAGGCCTCCGATTGAGCAAATCGAGTCGTAGAAAAACCCATTAGAATGCGGTAACGAATTAGCGAATCAGCAACAATGATCCCGTCTTTGACACCATTTGCCCCTGCGGATTGAGCATGTTCAATTTCCACACATAGGAACCTGATTCAATGGGAGAACCGTCTTTGGTGTTTCCATCCCAATTGACCTCATCACCGGATCCCGAAAAAAGCCTTTGCCCCCACCTCGAAAAAATCTCAAACGAGTGAATGGTTACGTTTTCGCAAATCGGTCGAAAAACATCATTGTCGCCATCTCCATTGGGCGTGAAGGCGCTTGGGACAAACCAAGAAGACTCTGAACTCAAATCCACCACAGACACGTTGGGTTTAACGGCAGGTCCTCGAACCGGCGTTTCTCCGTCAGAAGAAAAATCATCTGACGGCACAAGCGACACATCATCGACAAAGCAATAGACCTTGGTAGGATTCTCTCCATGCTCAACCGTCACCTCGCCAGGAGCACTGCCAAACAGCCCCAACGTGAAATGACTCCAAGCTTCTTGGGCCACAAAATTGAACGAAATTTGTTGCCATTCT
The DNA here is from genome assembly GCA_965661575.1 of uncultured Flavobacteriales bacterium. GTDB lineage: Bacteria > Bacteroidota > Bacteroidia > Flavobacteriales_D > Sanyastnellaceae > UA16. The sequence goes on from CBFIEJ010000014.1 coordinate 37,819, forward strand.
CGGTTGTAAAAAACCTGAGAGTATTCGAAATGAGGGTCAACATCAAGCGCTGCGTCGTTGGTCTGCTGCAAGGGGCCGTTCGAGAACCTTACACCCAAACCAGCAAGACCTAATCCCGCATTGGAAAATGCTGTCACTTCGCCGTTGGTCATGTGCCACGTCATCTGATAACGCTGACCCTCCACGAGCGCATCGCTAAATGATCCACAGAGGTATTGCCTTCGCCCATCATTTAGAAGGTTGTAAGGAGAGAAACCGGCGATTCCTAGTCCTTGAAATGGCAACACCACAGCTACCGGAGTTTCAGGCAAATCCCCCGCAGCAGTGCCCATTACGTGAAATAAGTCTGGCGCAATTGACGGCGTTCCAATGCTGATCCAGTGATCAGCGAATTCGATTGCACCCGGAGCTGAAGGATAATCATTGAGCAGTTCAAAGCCACCGTTCATAACCACCTGTGCGGAGCAAAATGACGAAGGAATCGTCAAAATGAGCCCAATGAGCAAATTAAAAGAAGGGGAACTCTTTTGCATTCTTCTCACAATATATGAATTTCAACCCGAATCATCGCGCAAGATTGCCACGAGAGTTGGATTTGGTTGCCGCTGAAACGCCGAAGCCCAACCAACAATTTTGAAGTGATTCAGGCATCCATTTGAACGATCCTTGGATTGAAAATTGCCAGTCACTGAACTCAAAACAATTCTGCCCCACTTCAATGCTCATAAGAGGCAAAATTCGCCTGGCATTCAACGGAAGCAAACGCCATGGCACTCCGTCAATTTCGGGACTCTGAAGTTGCAAACGACTGCTCTTCTGCCAATTCAGGAAAGCGCCTCCACAGATTTGAATGCTCAACCCTTTGCGGTGAATAAAGCCAACACCCAATTGCAACGCCGAAGCGAAAACGACATCGCGACCTGCAACCATCGGAATGGTGTCCGTTTCAATTCCGTTTGAGTAACGCTCATAAGTTACAGCCGACCAATCCTGATCAGAACCTTGGGAAATGAAGCCTATGACTGAATCGGGAATCTGTTGAATGTCCAGGCCTCCCAATTGCTGAGCAATGAAGAGCACCTGACCTCCTGCACTTGCGCGCCAACCATTCCTCCGTAATGCATTCGATTTGAAAACCTTGAGCTGCTGCTGAAGACTTATCGATTGGGCAAAATCATGCTGTCCTGTCCATTCAGACCAACGTAAGCCCTCCAAAGGTCCTCGCCCCATACCCGCAAGCATTTCAAGGGAAACCCGCGTGCTTCCACCCGAAAATGCAGCAAGCAATTGGCGATTAATACCACGGCTGTCGCGCCCCCGAATGGGTTTTACCAGCGAATCAAATTGAACTTGAGCATCGACTCGCACCAATTTCCCATCGACTCGAATCGAATCCACAAAAGTGAGCTCAGCTGCGTCTGCACCGAAACTAGCAGCCAAAACAATCGGAACGAATAAAACCACCAGGTTCAATTGGCGTCGGTTTCGCTTCGGAAACCGTTCTATGAAGTTGCTTTTCTGATACCGACACATTGCCGGCGCAAATTAATCCTTGACCTTGACAACAGCAGGCAGCACCCACGTTTCTTCCTCGGCTTCGAGCAACTCTTTTTGGTTGCTGTTTTTTTCAATCGCTGAAATCGGCAGTGACTCCATGGTTGTTACAGTGGACTGGTGATTCGAGCTTCGGACGCTTTGTTCAGTTGTTTGGATTGCTTCTCTCGACACTGCTACTGTCGCTTTTTGATCCACTTCCGCAGCAGGCGAAACCTCTGCATTTTGTAGTCGCTCCTCCTCACCTTCAAGCACAACTCCTACTTCAACGGCAGGAGTGAAAGCGCCTTGGTGCGGTGTATCCACTGCTGCAGCCTCCTCAAAAGGATTGGAGGTTGAAAAATCATCCATTGATTTCATGTCATTTGACTGCTCCATCAGAGGAGCACCAAACCAGAAGGCCAAACAAACCAACGCTATTGACCCGGAGATTTTCCCGAATCTTGAACGCGTTCGAGTTTTCGCCATTCGCTCAAACAGCGCATCTTCAGCCCCCGGAGGTGGCGGAACGCTCTCATTGGCGTACAAGCCTTTGATATACTGATCCATCTTATCGATACTCATCACTCTTTTTTTGCTATTCGGGCCATGTTGATCAATGTTCCTTGCAAGGCTTTTCTCGCTCGACTCAATTGACTTTTGGAAGTATTCACATCGACACCCAACGTTTTCGCGATCTCTTTGTGTTTAAATCCTTCGATGACATACATTTTGAACACCGTAGCATAACCCTTCGGCAATGCATTGATGGCCTTTTCTATTTCTTCCTTGTTGTAGTCTACCTCTTTGAACGCTTCTAGATCCTGAGGGGTTGCATACACATCATCGATATCGATGTGATGGTTGTGTTTTTTTTGCCTTCGGTAGTGCGTGATGGCCGTATTGACGACAACCCGACGCAACCATCCTTCAAAACTATTGTGCTCACTGAACGACTTCAAGTAACGAAAAACCTTGACCCAAGCATCTTGAGCAATGTCCTCGGCATCGTGCCGGGTGTTGGAGTAACGAATCGCAACCGCAAACATCATTGGGCTGTACCGACGATAAAGATCACGCTGAGCCGCAGCATGGCCTTTTTTACATCGCTCGATCAATTCTACTTCTTCCGATTCCATCCAAGAGGCTTGAAGTTCTAAAACTAACACTTCTTGCAAAGGGTTGCTCGGAACAAATTGTTCTTCACCCTTAAGAGCACTCAATCAAATTGAGATCGTTCGAGGTTGAGCCACTGAAGGGCTGAATTGCAGAACAAATTCTCTAACTCAGATTCAGACAATCCCATGTCGAGCATGTAGCCCCCCAATTCCAAATCGCCCAGTGGAAATGGGTAATCCGATCCCATGCAAATTTTTTCTGATCCTTGAAGCGCGAGGACGTACCGAAGAAGATCCGCATCGTGTGTAATGCTGTCAATCCAAAATTTACCAAGGTATTCCCTCGGATTGATGGGATTGTCGATGGCGACCAAATCAGGACGGCAATTGAATCCATGTTCAAATCGACCTAGGGTCGTCAAAAAAGAACCTCCCGCGTGACTGAACATCACCCGTAAATTCGGCAATCGTTCCATTGTACCGCTAAAAATCAGAGAACTCGCAGCGCGCGAGGTCTCAGCTGGCATACCGACCAACCAAGGCAACCAATACTTCTCCATTTGCGCCTTTCCCATCATATCCCAAGGATGAATCATAACAGCCATCCCCAGGTTAGAACAAGCCTCAAAAAATGGAAAAAACCGTTCTTCCGATAAGTTCAAATCGTTGATGTTTGAACCAATCTGAACACCACGCATCCCCATCTCCTTGCACCTCGTCAATTCCCGGATAGATGCATCTGTATCTTGCATAGGAACACTCGCAAGTCCCACGTAATGCCTGGGGTCGGCCTGAACCAACTGGGCAATGTGATCATTTAAAAACTGAGCAATCTGGAGCGACTGATCAACCGGAGCATCGTAATTAAACATCACCGGAATCGTACAAACCACTTGCACTTGCGTTTCCAATGCGTCATATTCGGACTTCCGCAAGGTTGCATCCCAGCAATTTGATTCCACTTCCCTAAAAAACCGAGTACCCTGCATCATACGCGCAGATGTTGGGCTGGACCCTTCTTCAAGATGGATGAAATTTCCACCTCCAAAACGCTCGCTCCAGCGAGGCATATGACGGGGCAAAATATGGGTGTGGCAGTCGATTCGAAGCATGAATATCATTGATTTTGCTCAGGACAAGATACGCACAACAGCAAGAATGCAACGACGTGTCTCAAGCTATCGCACCTCCCGCTTGCGCACTTCCCTCAAATCCAATCGATTCACCGGGCTGACCTTCCAACCGGTAACGTCATTTCGCACAAAGTGGGTGACTTGATCGTGAAACAGTGGAATTACAGGCATGAACTCGCTGATGCGGTCATTCATCTCGCGATACCTCACTAGCCGCTCCAATGGATCGGTAGCTGACATGGCTTGCTCAAACATGCTGTCAAATTCATCGTCTGAAAAATGTGAATAGTTGGGACCCGCTGGCGCAAAGTTTCGAGAATGAAATAGCCCGAGGAAATTCTCAGCATCGGGATAATCAGCCAACCACGATTTGCGAAAAAGTGCTGCCTTTCCGGTCGCAACTCGTTCACGATGCGCAGCCGCAGAAACCACATCAATGGTCACCTCGAGTCCAAGTTGTCCCCATTGGTATTGGAGAGCTGCGCACAAATCTGTGTAATCTGAAGTGGTGCTGATGCGAAGAGCCGGCCACAACTCAGAGTGATGCGCGCGCACGGAATCCAAAACAGATTTTGCCCAATCCATTCGGTCAACCTGTGCCATCACCTCCGACAGCGAGTCATTTTTCAAACCAAGGAGCACCGGGGGTACAAAGGAAGATGTTGGCATCACCGCACCACGCCGAAGGTTTTGGGAAATGGAAAGCCGGTCGATACCCGCAGAAAGCGCTCGACGTACGTTTTTATCCTGCCAAGGAAGCCATTCGCCTTCCCCGCTCGGCTCGGTGAAGAAACCAATGTAATCAGTCTTTAAAAATGGCACTGTTTCCATTCGTAAATCCTCCGAAAATGCAACATTCAATTTGCCTGAATCGTCCAACAATTCGTTCATGTAAGCTGGGTGCAGTCCGCTCATGAAATCGAACTTCCCTTGTTTTAGCCCTTGAAATTCTGCCCCCATATCAGCGGCAAAACTGATGTGGACGGCATCCAAATACGGCAGCGATTGTCCCGAATCATCTTGCTCCCAGTGCTGAGGGTTCCGATGCAATACACAAGCGACATCCTCCATCCACCAGGCCAACTTAAACGGTCCAGTTCCGACAGGATGAGCGCGGAAATCAGAACCAAAGTGCTCCACTGCTTCGGCAGGAACGACGTTGGCATAGGCCGTACTCATCAATCCCAAAAATGGCGGAAAAGATTCTTTCAACGTGATTTGGAGCAGATCATCCCGCAGCGCCAGAATTCCTCCCCCGGGTGCCGCTGCATCAACCGCATCCAAAATCCAAGCACCACTGGACGCCACTTGTGGGTCACGCAATCGATTCAAAGAATAAACCACATCATGTGCTGTGCACAGGCGTCCTTGAACCAACCCCGGAATCTCTTCCACGGCATGAAATCGCACATCATGGCGCAAGTAAAATGTCCACACGCGGCCGCTTGAATCCAGTTCAAAACGTTCAGCAATCAGCGGTTTCACCTCCAAGTTCTCATCCAACTCGACCAAACCATCAAACAATTGATCCACAACCCACATAGGTTCCAAGGTTCTTGCAAACGCTGGATCAAGTGAAGATAAATTTGCACTTTCGTTGTAACGTAAAACCCGAGCCTCATCCATTGGGTTCACTCCGCATGAAACACTGATAACAAGGCCCACCAAAAGGCACCAACCAAACCTGTATTTCACGTGCTTTTTCACATTTGCAATGTACTCCCCAACAATTGCCTATTCCAGCTGTTCTATGCCTGACTATTCACCGTCCAAGGTAAAATTACTCACATGTTTCAGGCGTCTTTTTCCTCTTCGTTTTCTCGCTTCATCTTTTGGCTCCTCTTGAGTCTTTCTCCGCTGCATATTTTGTCTCAATCCAATTTCACGCTCAGCGGCAAAATAACAGACGCTGCCACAGGAGAAACCATCATCGGAGCCAACGTAATACCAGATGGAATGCCTCGCGGAACATCCAGTAACGCTTATGGTTTTTTCACCCTACCCCTGCCAAAGGGCGAGCAAACCATCCGGGTCAGCTTCATCGGCTACCAATCCACAACCATCGCATTGAATGTGCGCGAGTCCCAGGTGCGAAATGTGGAACTGCTCCCCGTGGTTGTGACTTTTGAAGAGGCCACCGTCATCGGTGAGAAAAGCAATCGGACCCAAAGCACCGATTTAGGCTTAGAATCTGTAGATGTTGAACAAATCAAGGCATTACCTGCTCTGCTGGGTGAGGTAGACGTACTCAAAGTGCTCCAGTTCTTGCCCGGCGTTTCGAGCGCAGGTGAAGGGAATTCGGGCTTCTATGTGCGCGGAGGAGGTCCCGATCAGAATTTGATCCTGCTGGACGACGCAACGATTTACAACGCCTCGCATTTGTTTGGGTTTTTCAGTGTGTTCAATGCAGACGCCATCAAAAATGTAGAGCTGATCAAAGGAGCCATGCCTGCAGAATACGGCGGCCGCGTATCGTCTGTATTGAACATCGGATTGAAAGAGGGAAACAGCAAAGAGTGGAAAGCAGCTGGTGGACTTGGACTGATCAGTTCTCGACTCACCGTGGAGGGCCCCCTGCAAAAAGACAAAAGCAGCATCATTCTATCGGGACGTCGCACCTACATCGACGTTTTGACCAAACCTGCTCTGGAGGGCACCGCTTTTGAAGGGACCGGTTACTATTTCTATGACCTCAACGCGAAGGCCAACATCCACCTCACAGACAAGGACCAGCTTTTCATTTCGGGATATTTCGGTCAAGATGTGTTCAGCTTTTCCAGTGCAGACGCGGGGTTTTCTACACGCATACCTTGGGGCAATGCCATGGGCTCGCTGCGCTGGAACCGCATCGTTAACGACAAAATGTTTCTCAATGTAGGAACCACGTACAGCTCCTATGAATTTGCGTTCATTGCCGGTCAAGAGGAATTTGAATTTGGGTTTGAAAGCGGAATCAAGGACTGGGCAAGCCGGGCTGAATTGAGCTGGTATCCCAACCTGCGACACTCCATCAAAACAGGAATCGATTACGTCCACCATGACTTCATCCCCACCGATTTCACGGCAAGAAGCGGAGATACGGAATTCGACACGGGTGAGTCTGAACAAACCTTCAGTCATGAAACAGGTCTTTACCTTCAAGATGACTTCGATTTGACCGAACGACTCAGAATCCACGGTGGTTTGCGTTGGTCCGGTTTCTGGCACGTCGGACCGTTTACCCGATACGGCATCCCCAATCCTCTAGCGCCAGGTGAGACGGAACCGCCAACTTATTTTGCTTCAGGCGAGCTGGTCAAATTTTACAACGGTTTTGAGCCGAGACTCGCTGTCCGTTACAAATCAGGTCCAAATTCGAGCATCAAAGCTGGCTACAGCCAAAATTACCAATACATCCACCTCACTTCATTGGGCACCACATCCCTTCCTGGGGACATCTGGATACCGAGTTCAGATCGAGTGGCGCCACAGTGGGGACAGCAGTTCAGCGTGGGCTACTTCGCCGACCTTGGAAACCAAAACATGTGGGAAGCCTCCATCGAAGGGTATTGGAAAGACCTCGAAGGACTGGTGGCTTACGGAGAAAACTCCAGACCAGAGGACAACATCAACAACAATGTCGACAACAACCTCGTCTTTGGTACAGGATGGTCTTATGGCTTGGAATTGTTCCTCAAAAAACGCCGCGGCGACTTTACAGGCTGGATAGGCTACACGTGGAGCAAAACAGAACGAGCATTCGATGACCTCAACGACGGCATAGCATTCCCTTCTAAATATGACCGAAGGCACGACCTCAGTGTCGTAGCTGATTGGAAAATCAATGATCAATGGCGTCTCGGAGCCGCCTTTGTATATGCAACTGGCAACTCCCTGACGCTGCCCATCCAGCGCTATGTCTTCGAAGGTCGCATCACCGACGTTTATGGCACGAGGAACGGATACCGGATGGCTTCCTATCATCGGGCAGACATTAGCGCTACACTTACCCCAGACAAGTCAAAAAAGGAATCGAAGAAAAAGAAAAAAAACAGCGACATTCGCGTGGAATCCAGTTGGACCTTTGGGTTCTACAACGTGTATAACCGAATGAACCCATATTTCATCTACTTCAGCAACGAAGGCAACCTGAACGAAGGAACATTCGACCTCCAGGCCAACCAAGTCAGTCTATTTCCAATCATACCGTCGGTGACCTGGAATTTCAATTTCTGAGCCCATGCGCGAACTGCTGAAGCTCAATCCATTTTTCAAGAAATACCCACATCTCCTATTGAGTGGCGTGGTTTTCATTTTCTTCACCAATGTATTCGCTGTTTTTGCACCGGCGCTCATCGGAGAAGGCGTAAATGCCCTTCGTGAGGCAGACCAATCATTTCTCAGTCCATTGAGAGAAGGAATGCCAGCCACGGAGGTATTCCAGTTGCAATCCCCCATAGCCTATCCCGAAACACTGAGCAAACTGCAAGCGTGGAGCGGAGGAATCTTGGAGGCTCCCAAAAAAGTCAGCTCAAAACGCGAGGTGCTCGAATGGATGGGGAAAATTGCTGCACTCCAAGCAGGACTGTTCTTGTTGGCCTATTTGATCAAGGGTACATTCCTCTTTTTCACGCGTCAGACCATCATTGTGATGTCGCGGCGCATTGAATTTGATTTGAAAGGACGAATTTTTGACCAGTATCAACGTTTGGACGCTGCTTTTTACCGAGCCAATGACACGGGAGATTTGATGAATCGAATCAGCGAAGATGTTAGCAAAGTGAGGATGTACCTCGGTCCCGCCATCATGTATACCATCAATCTCGCCATGCTCATATGCTTGGTCGTCAGCGTCATGGTCTACATCGACTGGAAACTGACACTGTTCGCGCTGCTACCGCTTCCTTTGATGTCTTTGGCCATCTATTTTGTGAGCACCCGCATCAACGTCCAAAGCGAAGCTGTCCAAAGGAAACAAAGTGGTTTGAGCACATTCGTACAACAGCACATTGCAGGGATTCGGGTCCTGAAATCCTTTCAAAGGGAGCACGATGCAAGTCATCGCTTCACGAAAATCGCCGACGACTACAAAGGGTCTGTCCTTAAACTCGTCAAAACAGAAGCACTGTTCATGCCCATCATCGTTCTCCTTGTGGGGCTGAGCACCATCCTCACGGTCTACGTCGGTGGGCGGCGCGTCATTTCCGGTGAACTTGAAGTCGGACATATTTTTCAATTCGTCTTCTATGTCAACCTTCTCACTTGGCCGTTTGCGTCCGTGGGATGGGTGACTTCTCTGGTTCAAAAAGCGGAAGCCTCTATGCGGCGCATCAATCATTTTATGGAAGCTGAGCCGGCCATTCAAGCTCCTGAAAAAATGCGCAGTGATGTTCACACTTCCAACATGGGCTTGGCTTTCCACAATGTTTCTTACACCTACGGTGATACAGGAATTGAAGCGGTAAAAAATCTAAGCTTTGAACTGCAGCCTGGTAAAATCGTTGCTGTTACCGGTCGAACGGGCAGCGGAAAATCAACAATCGCTCAGTTGGCCATGCGCATCTTTGATCCTGTGTCAGGCCAGATCTCTTTTGGCGGTGTGCCCCTCAAAGAATGGCCGCTCGAGGACTTCCGAGGCGAAACGGGCTACGTGCCTCAGGACGTCTTCTTGTTTTCGGATACCATCCAACAAAACATTGCCTTCGGACTGCCTCAACATGATTCTACCTTGGACGATGTCCGCAGTGCAGCAGAGGACGCACATGTTGCACACAACATTGATGGCTTTGAGGAACAATATGAAACCTTGCTTGGCGAGCGTGGTGTCAACTTGAGCGGAGGTCAGAAGCAGCGCATCTCAATTGCACGTGCTCTTATACGAAAACCCAAACTTCTCATCCTTGATGATTGCCTATCGGCCGTGGACACCGAAACGGAAGAAGCCATCCTGCAGTCCATTCGGAGTCAAGGAAATGAAACTGCTGTATTGATGGTTTCACATCGAATTTCGAGCATCCGAGGCGCTGACCACGTATTGGTTGTGGACCATGGCAAACTCATTGAAGAAGGGTCACCTGATGCATTGTCCAAGGCTGGAGGTACCTACGCGAGAATGGTTCAACAACAAGAAAACAGTCCGAAGCTGCCCTAATTGACGTGAGCGTCAAGGACACTCCTCTCCGAAGATCCCGAGGAAACCGAGCAAGTCCCCGACGTTTACAACGCCATCACCATTCAAATCAGCAATGCAATTGGTGACGCAACCAAAGTCTCCGAGTAATGCTAGCAAATCAGCCACCGATATCGTCTCGTCACCGTTGAAATCACCGACACAACCTCCAGCTTCGTCAGGCTCAATCTGACCATTGCAGTTGTTGTCCACGCCCTGAGCCGTTCCCTCAGCTCCCGCAAAAATGAGCGGGTTTGAATCGTCGCAGTCACCTGCGATTTGGACATATCCTGCTGGTGAATTGCAGGTTTGGATAAACTCTTCTTCATTGCCAAACCCATCGCCGTCCAAATCCGCAAACCACGCCTCACCAGGGTCGACCCCGAACTGAATCGATTCTGTGACCTCGTTCAAAGCAGAGGTCAAAACAATGGAGAAGGAAACATTTGGCTCAGCATTCTCCAGACCAGTCACCGTGAACGCGAACGATCCCGGGGCATCCAAAGTTTCCTCAAATCCATTCACCGCAAGTCCCGCTGGCAAATCAGAGATGGCCAATTCAAAGGGTGGCAACAGTCCTTCAAGCACCGTCAACTGGATCGCCATGGTTTGATCCACACACACCACTGGTGCAACCGGTATCAAATCCATGAATTTGGGTCGCACGATAAAAACACCATCTAGCCGCGAGGTGACCACCACGTAACCCGATTTGAAGTAGGGATAAGTTGACCACGAACCATTGGTAAAGACAGGTGCATCGTCCTCTGGATAAACATCGAAAAAACCAATCTCAGTGAGCTCTCCATCCGCTACGTCGGATAGTGACAACATGCGAAGTCCGGCAGCATAGTTCGCCTGGAACAACAAATTACCTGAAACATACTGATTGTGATCAATGGCTGTGCCCTCCGAAAAGTGCTCACCGATGAGAACGGGCTCTTCCAAATCTTGGACGTCCCAAATGAGCGTACGCGTATTGATTCCTTGATTCTGTTCATCCGTTTCATCGCCCAAAATCAAATAGCGCTGGTCTTCGGTCAGCCAACACTGATGTGTATATGAGTAATCATAATTGGCGATGCTAATAGAGAATATGTCCGCAGGGTCCGTCGCGTCTATGATGGCCAACTTATTTGCATTCGCAGCGAACACCAGCGAACGGCCTTGATAAGCCTCATCCGGACCGCTGTAAATCACCGCTTGCGCATCATGCGTATAACCCGCTTCACCATAATCGCCCACCAAAATAGGATCATCCGGCTCACTGATATCGAAGGCCACCAGCCCTCCGCTCGCCAGATTGGTACCAACGGCAAACAACATCGCTGCATCTTCATTGATGACCACATTGTGAGCATCTGAAAAAACATCCACATGTTTTGTCGGATCCAAGAGAGCGGGATATTCAGTTAAATCACGCAACTGGTTCAAGTCCAGGACCTGCAATCCATGACCACTGGCCTCGGAAACCACGTAAACATGATCTGCGTGCACCTTCATGTCGCGCCACGTACTGCTGCTGGTTTCCGTAGCCATAAAAGCGGCCAAAAAAGGATTCAACGGATCTCCCAAGTCCACGATGGCTAAACCTTCTCGCTCTCCAACCAACGCGTATTCGACCCCGGTGATGGGATCCTCCCAACCCCAAACATCATTCGAGCCTGTGCCAAGCATGTCTTCATTGGACATTTGAGACATCAATTCCATTCGATCGCATGGAAATCCATCGACCATACCATCTACGCAAGGCGATTGTGCTGCTGCGGTAGAGACCAAGAGAGGTCCAAAAACAAGCAAGGCCAGCGCAATGTGACGGTTATTGAACAGCTGTCGGCTTTTACTTCTCATGATTCTATCTTTTTCGTTTCCAACGTCAGATGGAAGTTAAGGATTTTTCCAACCTCCCAAAGAAACAACTTCGTACAAGCCCATGTTGTTGCATTATGGGGCAGAAGTCAGTCGTAATTACAGGAGGAACAGGCCTTATCGGCCAAGAAGCCGTTCAATTCTTTTCAGAACAGGGCTACGCATTGCGTATTCTCAGCCGAACAAAGCAATCCTCTGGGAATAAATCTGTTCAGTACTACCAATGGAACCCAAGCGATCGATTCATCCCAGAAGAAGCCTTGCGTGGAGCATATGCAATCATCCACCTCGCCGGAGCCCCCATTGCTGAACGTTGGACACCATCTTATAAGAAATCCATCATCGACAGTCGCGTCAACACCGCAAAAGTCATTTTAGAATCGATCAAGCGCTTAGCCGATTCAGAGCGACCAAAAATCATTGCTGGAGCCAGTGCAGTGGGCTGGTACCCCAGTTCAACTGCAGTTCAATCAGAGTCAGCGAATCGCGCCGATGGCTTCATAGGTGACGTCACCGAGGCATGGGAAAACAGTCTTCATGGCTTCAAAGCCATCGGAATGAGAACTGTGACGTTGCGCATTGGCTTGGTCCTCTCTCCTCGTGGAGGATTTCTGAGTCGGCTGAAGCCCTTTTTCAACTTGGGCTTAGGCTCGGCCATTGGAGACGGAAAACATTGGCAATCTTGGATCCACATCGAAGATATCGTCCGCTTATTTCATTGGACAATCTCCAACGATTCTTGTTCAGGCGTCTACAACGCTACTGCACCTGAGTCCGTCACCAACCTCGAGATGTCACGGGCTCTGGCCCGCACAATGAAGCGCCCATTTTTGGCGCCAAACGTTCCAGCATTGGTCTTGCGCTTGGTCTTTGGCGAAATGAGTTCTATTCTCATAGCGTCACATCGAATAGATTCCAGTCGAATCCAAGGCACTGGCTTCACATATGCTTATCCAACGTTGGAAAAGGCTTTACTGAGCGCGTTGAAATAAGACGATCGCAATCGGTCTATCCGCGGTCTAGTTGCACCTCCTCCCCACGAACATATCGCATTTTGTGATAAAAAAAAGCGGGCTATCCGTTTTGGATAGCCCGCTCTGCAGTTAATCGGTCTGAGAATCAATCAACCAAAAACATCTTTTGACCACTGCTCGTGCCCGAAAGCACGCGTACTGTATACAAACCACTGCTCAAACCGTCTGTGGAAATCACATGCTGGTTTTGAGTTGTTTGTGACGCCTGAACCAATTGTCCGGCTGCGTTCCAAATTTGAACAGAAGCATTGCCACCCCAAGCTCCTTGGACGGTTACAACGCCATTCGCTGCTGGATTCGGATAAACGCTGAATTCAATCGTTGCTGTTTCCAACACATTGGTCACTGTTGGGAT
>CBFIEJ010000015.1:0-48369 GCA_965661575.1 uncultured Flavobacteriales bacterium
AATCCGTATCGCTGTACCACTGCAAGTCATAGGATTCTAAGTCTACGCCTGAACCTGGAATTTTCTCCAGCAACGTGTCTCCATCTAGACTCAAGCATGCAAAGGCCAAGCGCATTCCCTCTGCTGTTTCCACATTCATTAGCGCAGCAACCGTCTGATTGCGCGAATCAAGAGCAACTGAAATCGTGGGATCAGCCCAAGCACTTAGAAATGACCAAACCGTTTCTTCGGTCCCCAAATCGTAAGCCAATAATTGCGCGCGCTGCAAGCCTGGCAATGTTGCGCTCACAAGCAAAGTATCGCCCACAATAAGTGCATCGGTCACAACCTCCTCTTCATCCGACCCCAAAGACGACGCATTGGATAGCACCCAGCCGTCGTCCATCCAGATGTGTTGGGTCCATTGGAGATCACCTGCACCAGACAGGTAGGTTGTTCCAACCGACCAGAGTTCACCCTCTCGGTCAAAACAGCGCAGAGGAAGATCCCAAGCCGTGGTGCCCCACGTTTGACTCGAAATGACCAAACCATTCGGATTCAACGTGTGCCAATGCCAGTCGTACCCATCAGCGGCATTGGCGTATCGCATGCTCAAAACGGTGATGCGACCATCTGCATGTTCAACCGCGTCCACAGGTTGCAACAATGGTTCGTCATCCAAGGTGGTTTCCCAAATGGATTGAGCGTCACCACCAAGTCGCTGAACCCAAGCATGAGGCTGGTCATTGGAAGTGCTATTGGTCGAACTGAGACTGAGAACTTCTCCGTTCTGCAATGCAATCAGACGGACTCCCCGGTCGTCTTGTTGTCCACCCCAAACGCGCGCCTCTACCGCATCCACTTGTGCGAAAGAAACAAATGAAGCACAGAGCATTGCACCCGTCAAAAACACCCCTCGCAATCGATCAATCCTGAACCGCCTCATGAACGCGCTTTAATTGAGTAAGCAATTCGTGCAGCCGATCCAACGGAAGCATGTTCGCGCCGTCAGACAGCGCAGAGGCTGGATCGGGATGTGTCTCGATGAAAACACCGCTTGCACCCGCTGCAACAGCCGCTTTACCAACGGTCGCAATCAAGCCCGGTTTGCCACCGGTCACACCCGAAGGTTGATTGGGCTGCTGAAGGCTGTGCGTGATGTCTGCAATAACAGGACCATGCTGACGCATCACTGGAAATCCACGCATGTCGACCACCATGTCCTGATAACCCAACATGGTGCCGCGTTCCGTTAGCCAAGCTTTCTGATTGCCCGATTCGTGAATCTTTCGAATGGCATGTTCCATGGATTCTGGTGCAAGAAATTGCCCTTTTTTGACATTGACCACTTTGCCCGTCTTGGCCGCGGCTACCAGCAAGTCTGTTTGACGGCACAAAAATGCTGGAATTTGCAGTACATCGACACATTCTGCTGCCATGGCTGCCTCATCCGCAGCATGAATATCAGTGGTCGTCCTCACGTCCATGCGTTGACCGATGGATTGTAAAATTGACAACGCCTTCTCGTCACCAATGCCCGTGAAACTGTCCAGTCTCGATCGATTCGCTTTTCTATACGACCCCTTAAAAATGAAGGGCAAACCCAGTGCCGTGCACGCCTCCGCAACACCGTCAGCGATTCGATTGGCGATGTCTTCACCTTCAATGGCACACGGCCCAGCGATGATTTGCAGTTGATTGCCAGCGGTCCAACCCGTCATTTCTGACGGCTGCTGCATCCACTTCTCAGAACCGTTTGGTCGATTTGCCATGGGGCTAAGTTCGGAACTCCATCCCGAATTGCCGCATCAGAGCGACTCGTATCGCAAGGTAACTCCTCGGCCATAGGCCGAATCACTCCCCCACCCCCATGGATCCTCGATGTAAATCATAAAGGCGCGTTCATTTGGCATGCGCCAGCGAGCCCATGCAGCCGGACGCACCCGCCCCCATCCGCCGGCAATGACCTGAACTCCAGCTTGCCAGTGTTTTCCGAAGGCACGCCGAAAACCCGAAATGGCTCGTGGCAATGGCATCCACTCACCCAATTGAACTTGAACATCCCATCCTGTGCGAGGCGATAGTGGGTACTCAAAACTCAGATCGAGCCGACCCGGCAAGAACTGAAAATCGACTCCTGACGAATCTGCCGTGTACAGCCCCTCTGCAAATCCTTCCTCTTGTAGAGAAGCAATGGACCATCCTGCTCCAGACAGCGGAAGACCGGAAGTCTCGAGCACTGTATCAACTGCAAAGCGTAACGGATTGGGCGCAAGCACAACCCCCACGTTCCGCAGCTGAACATGAAATGCAAAAGGCGCCTCTTCACGAAGAAAATGCCATTCGGCATTGACCCCAAGACCCCAGCCGGCTTTGCGACTCATGCGCGCATTTGCATGCATTGACGCATGCAAATCATCAACCGCTTCATTGACATAAAAATAACCGGTATGAATCAGTCCTTCGAATTGAAATGGACGATACACCAGCCCCAATTCAACCCGGTTATGGTGCTGTCCTTCGATTCCAATCGCGGCATTGAGCCATGCCGTACTTCGCGCTCGCGTGCCATCCAAAACGTCCCAACGTCCGAGATGTCCCGCGTTGCCTGTGAGGACCAAATCGTACAATTCAGGCGTCCAGCGCGAATCGCCAATCCAGCGGGCCTGGATTGAGCCGCAAAGCCGCCAGTTGGTCTCCTTCCACATACGCCGTGATCGAGCATGCAACTGAAAGCCAGAGGAAAAACCAAAAACCCCCATGTCTCCACCTTGCGCGGCTCGTGCGGCATCCACGAGCGTTCGGTCGATGTTACCACCACGCACCAGCAGCTGGCCAAGTTGATGATCCATCGTATTGGAACGATGTTGACCCCACATGGTCAATGACCACGGTAAAAAACGTGACGTATCCGTGGGATGCGCATCTTCCTGCAAAGAATCCGCCTGCGCATGCAATGAAAGGTCAAATGCCTGCATTGATGGCATTGTCAACCCCGCCAGAACAGACAGCCACAAGAGGTTTCTCCTCATTGATTGTTTGCTCATTTTCATTGAACCGTGACTTGATGTGTTCCTTCAATTGCCACTTGAAGACGCAGGCGTTCATTGCCCGTGAAGACCACTTCCCCTTCTGAATCCATATGAGCCGAAAAAACCAACTGACTTGGCCCGACCAAACGGTTGTCGTCGACAGGTATGCGCCATTCAATAACATTGGAAGCGTCTGACTCGTCAAAAAAAGAAGCCATCGTTCCATGGATCACTTCAGTGTCAAAGGCGTCGTCAGGGTGCTCCCATTCCGCATTGAAATCCCATGAAACGGGGAAGCCATTTGTGAGACGGAGCACCAAATCTCCCTCGAATTGCGGCAAGTTGACGCCTTCGAAATCAATCACTTGTTTCACGCCAAATTGTTCAATGGTTCCTTTCAATGGCCATTCCAAATCCAATCGCAATTGTGGGGGCTGTCGGGCATCGAAGAAATCTTGCCCACCGGAGATATCCCCCAAAGGATTGAGCAGTCCTTCCCCTTGCAGCGTAACCCACTCAGGCAAATAGCTCAGCAACTCAAAAATATCCGGTCCCGATTCCAACAGGTCCAGGTTCCAGGTTCCCGGAGCCACCTCACCTGAGCTCCAATCCGCACGGGATATGAATTGAGGCGCAGACAGCTGTGGATGACCCACATTGATACCATCCACTTGCAAGGCATCCAAATCAAGGCGAATGTCGGCAGCGAGGGTGTTGTTAAAGGAAAGGAGTGCTCGCGTCGGATTGATTTCCAAAAAGCCTCCTGTAAACACCTCAGAATCGAAGATTTTTTGCTCAACGTCAAAATCGAGCGCCTCTTGCCCGAAATAACCTGCGACTTGTTGAACCAATAAATCCTTGAAATACATATCAACGAGAATACTATCCGCCCCATAAACCTGGGCAGTATCCTCGATGAACTCAGGCGTGCCGATGATCAACTCACTTGCAATTCGATTGATTTCGTTTCCAGAAACTCCCGTTAAGTCGATGCTAGCTCCCGACAAATCAATCACCCCCATTGCCGTCTGAAATTGCCCATCTGTGCTTGGCGGTAGCAACACATACAGTTCAACGGCCTGGCCGTCAATGGTGACACTGGGAAAGTCATATTGCATTTCCACATAGCCGTCGGTTGAACTCTGAACGGAATATTCAATCCGCCCGGACTCCAAAACAATCGATTTGAATTGCTGGTCGATTCCCTGGAACACGATATCCTCTTCTGAATCGAGTAAAACCGTTCCGGGTGGCACCTGAAAGGGACCTCCTGAAAAATCTGGAGACAACTCCTGAGAAACCAACGTATCTGGAAGTTGCGTTAACGCTTCAATGTTAAGTTCACTCAATGCACCATCAAAACGAATCACGGCAACAGGTCCTGCTTCAATCGTTGCAAGCGAGTCACCAACCACGTCCGTCCAATCCAGCAAATCATCTATGAGCGGCAGAGCAACGTCCGCCTCCCATGTGGTGGCCTGACGGGTGCATCCAGACATCAAAATCACCAAAACACAACAAGCCAAAGGCAGTCGAGCGAGTGTTCGTCGACAGCACATTTGCAGGGCTTTGGTTGAAGATCTCTTCATCATTTTTAGCGCGCGATTCAAATCACATTGTTCCGTCCAAAAACGGTTCGGTTTCCGTCCTTCCAAGGCCATTTCCATGGATCGAGACTCAACCAAACGGACCAAGCCAACAGCGTGCTTACTAAAGATACGAATTGTGGAACAATTGCAACACCGACAATAAACAGCAAGATTACAACAGCTAGAATCGACTGCAAACGGTCCGCAAATCGAGTCGAATACTGCCGCGCTAGCCCCAAAACCAAAAGAAGTGGCGATGCCCATATCAAGTTCCAATTCGCCCAGGTATCCTGGTGATCTGTAATCGTCCACATCAGCATCAAGATCACGCCAAGCAAGCCTGCCAATGCTTGCACCAACTTACCAAGCCATCGCTCGGCGCGACGAACTGAAATATCCTTGCGAAATTGAATTCCACGTTTGACACTCCAACCCAAACTCCAGAGCAAGATCAGAGCAGCCATTGAAATCGGATGATTCCAATGCGAAACGCGCACCGCACGAAACCACGAACTTTGAGGAGGAAGCAACTCGAAAGGTTTACCAGCGATGAAGTGACCGTCCAGTTTTGCATGATGAAGCTGAGCCATCAATCCGTCAGGCAGAAAACTCGAACCACATGGAGGCATTGGCTCATCCACACGAGAGCCCAAAATGAAATCAATTCCAGCTTCAATCCAAGGATCACCCTCGATGTAAGGCTCAAGAGCCTGTCGATAGGTCACTTCCTTTGCACGCGCCGCATCATTGCCACAATAGGCGTCGAAGCGCTCTCCCCATGCCATTTTCATCGCATCCAATGCGCGTGTGCTGCAATTGTCATGTAAAAATTTGTAAGCATACACACGATTTTCTGGCAGATGATTCCACTCCAAAAACTGGATCAGTAACCGCGCATCAGAAGCTGAAAGCTCCAATTTTTGCTCAAGAATCGCCCGATTGCTCGTCAAGTAATCCTGCTGAAATGAGCCAAACGAAGATTTGGCCAATCGGTAATCCAATTGACCACGCATGAATCGGGCGTAAAACCCCTCACTGAATTGGAACGTACCGTAATTGTAAGTCCAATCAATTGGTGGGGTTTGACCCCAATCTGTGACGCGAATCGCAGTATGTCCCCAAGCACTGTACAAATCGGAACCGGGTGAACCGGTCAAAACGGAAACTTGAACGGAATCCGTCCAAATTGAGGGCGTCCGCACTTCACCCGCCATGGACGGCAGTGCCGAGCCCAAAAAGAGAATGACCAGCATCGAGGCAACCAACCACCGGACGCCGTTCGACGTGCCACGCGCTAATTCTTGAGCCGCTCCAGCCAGCCATACATTTCGATAAGGTTTAAAACTCTTTTGCTCGGGATCGAATTCAATGATCAGTTCCCCTCCAGTCATCACAACTTTGCGATGGTTTGCGCCTCCTTCTCGATTAAAATCAGCAATGGCCGCTGCAGCAGCGCCCGTTCCACAGGCCTTTGTTTCTGCCTCTACCCCACGTTCAAAGGTGCGCATGCGAAGTTGCACAGGACTCACTCGAGCTACAAAATCCACGTTGACACCATCAGGCGCATAGTGCTTATGGCTTCGAATGGCGCTGCCATGAAGCGCTACATCCAAGGTTGAGATTGTTTCAGTTTGGCCCCACTCAATGTGATGAGGGCTTCCGGTGTCTACAAAATCTGCAATGCCGCTGGGGCTCCACCAACAGGGCGCATCAGCGGGAGGAGCGGTGTCAAGCAGTTGCACCGCAGGAACATCAAATTCAGGATGCCATTTGACGGCGTGTTTGCCATCGCAAGCGTGCAATACACCATGCGCTGGTTCCATCCACCCTTGACCACATAAAAAGGCGAACAAAGCCCGACTGCCATTTCCACAAAAAGACCGCGACCCATCGGCATTGAGGTAATCCATCTGCCAAGCGTTGCACATCCCTGAAGCAGAAATCGGACCAACGGGTTCAAAAAAAATAACCCCATCTGCACCCAACCCATTTTCACGATTGCACCACCTTGCGATGTTCTGCTCATCAGGCAATACCGACCATTCTCGTTGATCCAACAAGATAAAATCGTTGCCCGTGCCTTCCCATTTCCAAAAATTGAAATGCATGACAACGAAGGTAGCCCATCCGGACTGCGCTATCTTTACGCTGTCCTCTAAAATTCAAACCGTTGTCAACCATCGAATCTGGCGTAAAAGCACTTCTCAACGCATTTCGAACCATGAGCACTGCCCGTGCCATGAGCGATTTGTACGAAGCCAATGCGAGACTTACATCAAAGTATGTGCACGCGTGTTCTCGTGGGCATGAAGCGATTCAGTGGGCCGCAGGCCGGTTGCTCGAAGAACAGGATTACGTCAGCGCTTATTACCGGGATGATTGTTTGCTGATCTCAATGGGTATGGAGCCCCACGAATTGATGCTTCAGCTATTGGCCAAAGCCGACGACCCGTTCTCAGGTGGACGGACGTATTACAGTCATCCATCGCTGAATCGTCCTGGATTGCCGAGAATCCCCCATCAAAGCAGCGCAACTGGCATGCAAGCCATCCCAGCAGCTGGTGTCGCAATGGGTATTCAATACCGCGAAACACAAGGCCTTGGACACGATCGTGGCGATGCCCCTCCCGTGGTTATCTGCTCCATTGGTGACGCAGCGATGACCGAGGGAGAGGTCAGTGAGGCACTGCACATGAGCGACCTCAAGGAGCTACCAATTATCTGGTTAATCCAAGACAATGAATGGGACATTTCAGCGCATGCCTCTGAAATCCGATCACATGATGCCAGCACATTGATCAAGGCTTTCCCCCAAATCAAGGCCTTTGAAATCGATGGTGCAGATACTGAAGTGAGCATTGAAACAATGCAGTTGGCGTTCGATCACGTGCGCAAAAATCGCAAACCGGCCATGGTTCATGCACACGTCCCTTTGCTCGGACACCACACCAGCGGTGTCCGAAAAGAATGGTACCGTGACGATCTTGAAGAACACGAAAAACGAGACCCCCTCCCTCGTTTGCGAAAACGGCTGACGTCCCTTGGGATTGGAGCAGAAGAACTAGACCGTATCCAACAGGAAGCTGCCGACGTCGTGCAACAGCAATTTGATGAAGCCATAGCAAAACCGGATCCAAATCCTGCAGAGCTCATGGCCCACGCCATGGCTCCAACGAGCATCACAGAAGAGACTGGCCAACGAATCGGAGCTGAAAGCGAGTCAACCCTTATGGTGGATTGTGCATTGCACGCCATGCAGGAGATCCTCGAAGACCATCCCGAAGCTTTGCTCTATGGACAAGATGTTGGTGGAAGACTGGGAGGAGTGTTTCGAGAAGCGGCGACGCTTGCTGAAAAATTTGGTGATGATCGCGTGTTCAACACGCCCATTCAGGAAGCTTTCATCATCGGCTCAACAGCTGGAATGTCAGCTGCGGGACTGCGGCCAATCGTCGAAGTCCAATTTGCGGATTATCTCTGGCCGGGATTGAATCAATTGTTTACTGAGCTGAGCCGCAGCTACTTTTTGTCCAACGGGCAATGGCCCGTGCACAGCCTCATCCGCGTGCCGATTGGGGCATATGGCTCAGGTGGACCGTATCACAGTTCCAGCATTGAATCCGTCTTGTCCAACATTCGAGGCATTAAAGTCGTGTATCCGTCCAATGGCGCTGATTTGAAAGGCTTGTTGAAATCTGCTTTTTACGATCCGAATCCAGTCGTGGTGTTGGAGCACAAGGGACTTTACTGGTCGAAAATCCCGGGCACCGAAGACGCCAAGGTCCATGAACCAGACGCCGCATACCGCGTGCCCATCGGGAAGGCTCGAATCGCACACACCTGTCGCGGACCTGAGGCTCCGAGGTGCACGATCATCACGTACGGACGTGGCGTATACTGGGCCAAGGAAGCCATTGAGGGACTAGAGAGTGAAGTCGAAATCCTCGATTTACGATCCATTAGCCCCGTGGATTTCAATATGATTTCCACATGCCTTCGCACTTCACATCGCGCCTTGATTGTGACAGAAGAACCTGTCTTGAACGGATTCGCCCAAGCGCTCTCAGGGCGCATTGGTGCGGAATTGTTCTCTGATCTTGATGCACCGGTCAAGGTGGTCGGATCCATGGAAACACCCGCCATTCCGTTGAATGAAGAGTTGGAGCGATTTGTGCTAGTCAATCCACAAAAAGTGCGACAAGCACTGGATGAAATTCTGGCATTTTGAAACAATTCTTTTCCTCCAAATCACATCAACTGCAGAGGGGTGCTTTGCTCCTATTGGCCGTTTGCTGTAGTTCAATCGCTCACACATCCCAACCATGGAGCGGAAAGGTTATTTATGATGTAACACCATTAAATGTGGAGGCCTCAGAGTGGGACTATCTCCCGCACACAATGACCTACGAGACCAACGGAAAAGCTTGGAAAATCACAGAAAAGGGCACCAGTTTCGAGCGCATCTGGATGGGAACTTTTGAGAGGTCGGACTACCACGTTCTTTTTCACTTTCTCGGACACGCTGTAGAGTTGATTGAGCAGTGCCCCACGACCACTCCAAACGAATCTGCGCAATGGTATGAGCATGATGCTCCTTGCTCTTGGGCAATTGCTGCATTGCCAAAATCATGCACATTGAAGGACGGGCCAGCGCTATACCGGATCAACGCCCGTCAAAAAGCGGACATCCCCGAGCGAAAATGGGATCGCAAAGCATTCGAATTGCCGGCTGGATATGAACCTGTTGACCGACTTGCCCTCGCAGCCTTACTCACACAAATGGGCAGCAGCAAAGATTGACTATCAATCTTTTACCAAGTTTTGCTGACACTATTTGAGCAACTTGTACCTCCATCACAGTTGTTTGGTGCAAATCGAGAACAAAACAGCATCTCCTGTGTCGTAAGGGTATGACGCGAGCCAAGCCCAGCGAGTGGACTGTAAAGTCTTGCGTTAAAGAAACGCCAGATGCCATGCGCATTACTTTTGCTCGGAAGCAAAACTTAGGCCATGCCCCACTTGTTGGAGCACCCTGTGCAAGCGTCGAACTTGCACTCCCAACGACTCCGATTCTACAGCGACGTTATTCCCTCATTTCGCCCATCCATTCGAACGAACCGACAATCATTGTCAAGGACATCAAAGGAGGTGCTGCGAGCGATTTCTTCCACCGCCATCTCAAGAGTGGAGACGTTCTAGAGATGAAAGGAGTGCAGAACACGTTGTGGAAGAATGAGTGGAGTGCAAAAAGGAAGTCATTCGTTTGTTTTGCTGGCGGAATAGGAATCAATCCTATCTACAGCCTGATGCAATGGGGACTTGCGCCAACATCGCCCCAAGAACATCGATTTAAAGTTTATTATGGATCGCGTTCTCCGCGTCATGGCCTTCTGAGTAAGGAATTGAACACACTCAAGGCTCATGATCGTTTGAAGCTGCACCGAATCTACTCAGAACGCTCGAATGATGATGAAGATATCCTCGGGCACATCACCAAGGATCAGGTAGTCAATTGGTTGAGCAACGAGCCCAAGTCATTGTCAATGGAGTATGTGATTTGCGGACCTTTTGGGATGATGCAAAATGTCCATGCAGCCTTGGACGAACTCGGCATTCCTGACCGCCAAAGGCACACCGAATATTTCACAGACCGACTGATCAAGCCAAGAGGAAGTGGATTGAATTCGTCCAAAGGCGTGCCTCAAAAGCGCCCGCAGTGCGTCATTGAAATCGAGCAAGATTCAGGCGTGCAAACTTTTACGATGCACGGAGAGGGAAAATCCATTCTCAAGGCAGCCCTTGAAGCAGGGCTGGATGTTCCACACTCGTGTCGTGGCGGTGTTTGCCTTTCATGCAAAGCAACAGTCATCAAAGGCGAAATCCGACGAAACGGCGTAAGTGGATTGTCGGAAGAAGAGAAAGAAAGTGGAAAAATCCTGTGCTGTCGTACGCAACCCAAAACAGACGCCCTCAAGCTACGATTCGACCAGTAGTTGACTGGTGCATGCCTCGATACCATGACAAAAATCATGCTTCCTGAAGGCAAAATTTATTCACTTGTACCGGTATGACAAAGGTCTGACATTTTTGCAATACCAGACTTCGTAACCGTATCTAATTTTGCATCTGATTTCACTCAAAAAAATACCTCAGATGAAACTTAGCAAGTTTACAATTTCCTTGACCCTTGCGTTTTCCTTCCTCCATGTTTCAGCTTCACAGGCCCAAACAATCATAGAAGATTCCTTTACCATGGAAGCGGGATATGCCGACATGGTGTTTTACAGCTTGGAATCAGGCGTGGTAGCACAAAGCCCCCTGTCTGACTGGCACATTGCTGTTGATGTCCGCCCAATGGGAAGTTCGGCTCGCATCAATTGTGGCACTGGCATGAAGCTCTACCCATATGGGACTTTGGACAATTGGCTCAATATCGACTTTGAAAACTGGGAGGTACCAACCCCCTTGCGCAATGACCAATCCAATTGGGCCAACGGAGCATTCAACCAAGACGGGGATGGGCTTTTCGACCTTGGCTGGGGTGTCTATGATGTGATCACGCATGAAGTGCAATCCGATAAAATGTACCTGATCGAATTACCCGATGGCACATGGAAACAGTTTGCGCTGCTCTCTTTGGTTGATGGTACTTATGACCTCCAAATAGCAAACATTGATGGCACAGAAGAAACCGCTGCAGCCATCAGCAAGTCGGACTTCGAAGGCAAGCTCTTTGCATACCTCAACCTTGAAAGTGGCAGCGTCTTGGACTTGGAACCAAACACGCCATGGGACTTCCAATTTTTATCTTACACTGAGGACATCGGAGGCGGCACCTATTATTCTGTTGTTGGTGCTCTTGCCCACCCCGACGTCACCGTTCAGCAATCCGACAATCTCGATGATCCCTACACGGATGGAGACTTCAACGTCGATGAGTTTTCGCTAGCAACGAATGAAGTTGGCTACGACTGGAAAAGCTATGTCCCTGGCGCAGGATATTCACTAGAAAGCAATCGCTGTTACTTTGTCGCGGCACAGAACGGCGTGGTCTGGCGCATGGTCATGACCGGGTTTGATGGTGCTTCAACGGGTAACATTACCCTTGGAAAAACAGAAGCGACCACATCGTCCGTAGAACGCATCGTTACGAACGTTGCATCCCAGATGTTCCCCAACCCCGCCGCCAGTGGAGAAACCGTCATGTTTGACGCCCCGCAAACATTTGCAAACGCACTCTTCCGCGTGCACTCGGTGACGGGATCTCTTGTCAATTCATTTGCTCCTGCACAATTTCCTTACGTCATGTCTACCCACGGGCTTGCCCCAGGATGTTACGTGATTGAAGCGATCAATGGGAATGGAGAACGAACGCAATCCCGCTTCATGATTCGATGAATCGATGTCCCCTCATACCCGATTGGTTACGCCTTGGTGGCTGCTTTATCCTAACAGCGATAAGCGGGCTATTGCCTGCAGCAAACGCTCAAACGAGCGAAATCCCTGACAGTTCAAGGGTTTCTTTTGAAAATCGATTATTCGAGTTGGAATTAGCCACTGTCACGGGTGAAGACTCGGGCACATCCAAGCAAGATGCACTGCGCAACGTAAGGACCATTGCATCTGAGCAAATTGTAACCATGGGCGCTCATTCGTTGAGGGACTTGCTGCGATCCCAACTTAATTTTGAGGTCGCTCAAGATCCTATTCTCGGAGCCGCAACGAAGATGAATGGATTGGGGGGACGAAGCGTAAATGTCCTCATCGACGGCGTGCCACTTACGGGCCGAATGAACGACAATGTGGACCTCAGTCAAGTGGCACTAAACGATGTAGAGCGCATCGAAATCATCGATGGTCCGATGGCTGTAGAATTTGGAACCAACTCCCTCGCAGGAACCATCAACATCATCACGAAAACAGATCTTGCCGCGCGGACAACTTTTGAGGGAAACGTGCAGTACGAAAGTGTAGGTGTTCAGTCGCAATCTGTCGCGTTAGCCGCGAATCACAAGGGAAGACATCACTCGCTCAATCTCTCGCGGTACTATTTTGATGGATGGTCTCCAAAAGACCGCAATTGGGACGGCTTTTCCGATTACCTCGCTGACTCAGCACGTACGCAACTGTGGAATCCCAAATTGCAGCACACCATCAATTGGAAAACGCAGTATCAAATCGGGGAATGGCTCATCAAACCACGGTTCAATGGTATGATTGAGCAAATCGAAAACAAAGGAGCACCTCGTCAACCCTATGGTCAAACGGCCTTTGACGATCAGTACACAACGCGACGATGGATTCCTGTGCTCGAGGCAAAACGTTACCGAACTGATGGGAAATCGTGGTCTTTCCTCGCTTCGTATCAACGGTTTTGGCGCTCGCGAAAAGCTTTTGCCACGGATTTGACCAATCTCGAAATCACACCGCTTGAAGGCACTGCTCAGGATACGACAAGCATGCATTCATTTCAAACGCGTGGCAGCGGCGACATTTTGGAAAATGGGCCTTGGAGCATTCAAGTGGGTTGGGACTTGAATCACCAAACCTTCACCAGTCGCCGGATGGAAAGCCCGACGAAATCCATCAGCGACGCAGCGATGTTTGCGCATACCCAATGGAAACGCAATCAGATGAAATGGAAGTTGGGTTTGCGCCAGGCATACAACTCACAATTTGCATCTCCTCTCCTGCCTAGTGTGCACGGACTCTGGAAAAGTGGTGCTCAGCGCGTTCGAGTCTCCTATGCAAAAGGATTTCGCGCCCCCAGTTTGAAGGAACTCTATTTTCAGTTCGTGGACATCAACCACTCACTGTACGGCAATGAAAACCTAGAGCCCGAAACCTCACACTATGGACAGATCACTTGGGGCGTCGATCGCGATCTTTTTGCGGTTTCAGCGGAGTTATTTACCAATTTCATTCAAAACCAGATTGGCCTGATTGATCAACTGGATGGCACCTATCGCTACCAAAACTTCGCCCAATTCCAAGCCCAAGGGTTGAAAGTCAACGGCGAAATTCGAGGCGAAAAATGGACGATTGGCAGCGCTGCAAGCGTAATCGGTTCTCAACAAAAAACAGATCGGAACAGCGATTCATTTCCCCGCTTCACCTCTGTAGAGAGTGCAACGCAGATCCAATGGCGCGCCAATGCATCATTTCACCTCGGAGCGTCTGTACGTTTTATCGGTCCCACCCAGCGTGTGGTAAGTACAGAATTTGAATCGGTCCAACAACAACAAACGGAGGGATACTCTTGGGTGGATGCCCATGTCCAATGGACCTCACCGTCTCAACGATGGCAATTGACCGCAATAGCGAAAAATCTCACCAATGTGACAACAGTCACCAATGCTGCAAACAATGCTGCTCACAGCCCCACCAACACCTTGATGTCATGGGGACGAAGTCTGAATCTGCGTCTCAATTATCGCATTGAATCACGAAACCACTGATGAAGCGACAACTCCTCACACTCTCCACAGCAGCACTGGTATTTGCACTATTCACTGGCTGCATTGAAAAGGAACTTCCGATACCGCAGCGCTTGCCCAACGAAATAAACTTAGTTGAAGCCAATGTTGGAGTCGATTATGAGACTCAGTTGTTTTACAGCTTACAGTCCAACCAAATTGAATCTTCCTGTGCACAACGAGATTGGTGCGTCGCGTTGCGCGCGACATCTGGAGGAACCCAGTTGATGGTCAATTCTGGAAGAGCGATGAAAACGCATCGCACAGGAAGCTCTGCTCTGAATGCTGCCATCGACCTCGATTCGATTGAATGGGAAGTCATGGAACCCTCTGGCGCCAATGCGAATGACCCTCAAATCAACCACCTAGCCCTCAACCAACTGACCCTTGTCGATCTCGGGCTTGACAAAAACAACGAACCACTTGGAACAGCGCGAATTGGATTGCTCGCCATTGAGTCAGAACACTGGCTTTTGCACGTCGCTGACAGCGAAGGAAACAATGTGGACACCCTTGTAGTTCCAATGCTCGATGGCTGCGAATGGCATCAAGTGAGTTTGATCGATCGCACGCCTCGGCAAGTCGAACCACCATCACAAGCCTGGGAAATCTGTATCACCCAATACATGGAGTTACTGGATGGTGAAATTCCCTACCTCGTGGTCGGCATCCTGACCCCGACCGATCGGGTTCGAGTCTTTGAAACAAGTGGTGCCGATTGGGACGAATGGAAAATCAACAATTGGGATGGTCTCGAATTCAGTTCTGATTGGAATGCCATTGGGTTCGATTGGAAAACCTTCAATCTGGGCACTAGCTCTTACACCATTGACTTGGACAAGCTCTACTGCATTCAGACCACAGAAGGCCGGGAGTTCATGATGCGCATGCTTGACTTTTATGATGCCAATGGCAACACGGGCAATGTCACCTTCGAAGTCCTAGAGCGCTAAGCCCCGGGCTTACTGTCTACCAAGATAACCTCAGGGCAGACCGAGGTATTTGTGGGTTTGCAACGAGATCCTCCACCGAGGCTGGTTCCGAATGTGCTCCATGATGTGTACAATCACTTTTTCTCGGCGATCCCACTCCGGCTGAAAAAACAATGCTGTGTCATCAGAAACGTTTCCGGCGTGCTCCACACCCCAGGCGATATCGTGCCGATTGACCACCACCACCTTGAGCTCATCGGCATCGGCGTAAACGTCCTGTCGTGCGGCTTTAAAGCGTTTGGGAGAGAGTGTTACCCAGTCCCAAGATCCAGACATTTTGTGTGCGCCTGAGGTTTCGATGTGCGTCTTCATTCCCGCCTCCTGCAAACCTGAGGTCAAGGGTCCGAGATCGTGCATCGCAGGCTCTCCTCCTGTCACGACACAGATAGGTGCTCCAGACTTCTTTGCCTGCTCGACAAGATCTTCACAACGGACTTTCGGGTGCGCTGCCACGTCCCAACTTTCTTTGACATCGCACCAAGCACAACCAACATCACAACCGCCCAAGCGAATGAACCAAGCACTCTTTCCCGTGTGAGCTCCTTCCCCCTGTACCGTGAGAAACTGCTCCATCACTGGATACATATGTTCAGACCAACTTGCCATGCAAATCAAACTCAGTTGCCGACTCTATTTCCACTTCAGCAAAATCGCCTACTCGCAGATGCACATCTTCAGGGACTGAAATTCGAACTTCGTTGTCCACATCCGGTGAATCCCATTCGGTTCTACCGACCCAAAGGCCGTCTTCCGTGCGGTCCACCAATGCGCGTTGGCGTGTGCCCACAAATTTTTGATTCAACTCAAACGATATCCCCGCTTGCTGTTCCATGATCTCCTCCACCCGTTTTCTCTTGACATCCTCAGGAACATCATCCTCCATTTTGAAAGCATGGGTATTTTCTTCATGTGAGTAAGTGAAACACCCAACACGTTCAAAGCGCATCCGATTCGTCCATTCGAGCATGTCTTGATGGTGGGCTTCTGACTCCCCTGGAAAACCGCAAATCAAAGTGGTCCGGAGTGCAATCTCAGGGACACGGTTGCGAATATCACCCACCAAACGATCCATTTTTTCTTGCGTAATCCCCCGACGCATACTCTTCAGAATATCATCTGAAGCGTGCTGCAGCGGCATATCTAGGTAATTGCAGACATTGCTGCGTTCGGCCATCACATCCAAAACATCCATGGGAAAACCCGTCGGGAAGGCATAGTGCAAACGAATCCAGTCAATGCCTTCAACATCACTCAAGCGGCGGACCAACTCTGCAAGTTTTCGTCCACGGTAGATGTCCAAACCATAGTAAGTCAAATCCTGAGCGATCAGAATCAACTCCCGCACTCCATTGGCCGCAAGGTCCTGGGCTTGTTTCACAAGATCCTCCATCGGTGTGGAGACGTGCTTGCCGCGCATTAGAGGAATGGCGCAAAAGGCACATGGCCGATCGCATCCTTCTGCAATCTTCAGATAAGCGTAATGGGCCGGAGTGGTCAACAGACGCTCGCCGACCAAATCACGTTTGTAATCTGCTCGCAGCGTCTTTAGAAGCCTCGGCAATTCGCGGGTACCGAACCAAGCGTCCACCTCAGGAATACCGTCCTGCAATTCGTCTTTGTACCGCTCAGACAAGCAGCCTGTAACGTACACCCGATCGACCATCCCCTGCTCTTTCGCCTGAGAGAAGCGAATGATGGTATCAATGCTCTCTTGTTTTGCGCTTTCAATAAAACCGCATGTATTGATGATGACAATTCCTGAATCGTCTGATTTGGATTCATGCTCGACCTCATAGGAATTGGCGCGGAGCTGCCCCATCAGGACTTCAGAGTCATAAATATTTTTGGCGCAACCCAAGGTCACTACATTGACTTTACGGGGCTGAGTGGTTCGTGTTCTCATCAGATAAAATCTATGGTTTTAATCAAGCTGTTGCCGATTCATCCCAATTTTCGGGCAAAAGACTGTCAATAAACTCAATAACATCGAAGTCTTGCAAGTCTTCCATCTTCTCACCGATACCGATGAACCGAACGGGAATACTGAGTTGGTCGGAAATCGCGAGCACCGCCCCTCCTTTGGCTGTGCCATCCAATTTGGTCAGAACCAACCCTGAGACCTCAGTAGCGGCCATGAATTGTTTGGCTTGTTCAACGGCATTTTGGCCGGTAGAACCGTCCAAAACCAGCAACACTTCGTGCGGTGCATCCGGAACAATTTTATCCATGACCCGTTTGATTTTGGTCAACTCCTCCATCAATCCTTTCTTGTTGTGCAAACGTCCCGCTGTATCGACAATGACCACCTCTGAATTTCGGGCCACTGCCGCTTCCAAAGTATCAAATGCTACCGACGCCGGGTCTGCTCCCATATGCTGGGCAATGATATCAACGCCAGCCCGCTCAGACCAGATCTTCAATTGGTCGATGGCCGCTGCCCGAAAAGTATCCGATGCACCCAACAACACCCGTTTGCCTTCGTTCTTGTAGCGCCAAGCTAGCTTACCAATAGACGTGGTCTTCCCAACACCATTTACGCCGACGACCATGATGACCTTTGGACCCTTCGAGGAATCCAAAATACCGGCATCAAAATCCTGCAGTGTGCCTGCTTCGGACTCCGAAAAAAGACCCGCTATTTCCTCACGCAACATTTCGTACAACTCTTGCACCTCCACATAGGCCTCGAAACGTGCTCGTTTGCGCAAACGATCCAAAATTTTCATTGTGGTATCAACGCCTACATCAGCTGTGATGAGCGCCTCTTCCAAGTCGTCCATCAGCTCTTCGTCTACGCGACGACGCCCCGTAAACACCTTGGCCAAACGCTGAAACACGTTGGTACGGGTTTTTTCTAGTCCCGTATCCAGACTTTCCTTTTTCTTACTTGAAAAAATACGTTTGAAGAAACTCATAGCGTGGATTAGAATTGAAGACTTGCTGGACGAAAAAAGGCCGACACTCTAGCAAGTGCGGCCCTTCTTAATGTGGTTTTCAAATGACCGGTTCGCTCAGTCGCGGTTCAACCAGTCTTTGACATTGTCGTTGTGTACAATCTCCTCACGGAAAGTGTAGGCTCCCGACTTCGCGCTTTTGATCATCTTGATCACCTTCGTGTGTTGCTTTCCGCCACCGGATTGCAAGGATGCTACTGTTTTCTTCGCCATGACTCAGATTATTTAATCTCTTTGTGCACGGTCATCATCCGCAGCACGGGATTGTACTTCTTCAATTCAATTCGATCCGGGGAATTCTTCCGGTTCTTGGTCGTAATGTATCGTGACGTTCCGGGCTTGCCAGAGTTTTTATGCTCTGTGCATTCGAGGATCACTTGTACGCGGTTGCCTTTCTTGGCCATCTGTCAAAAATTGGAGTGCAAATATAGCGAATCAAGGTTACTTGACAAGGCTTAATTTTAAATCCCACATTTCAACGTGGATAAGCCTGCTGCACTCGGGGTTTTCCGGAGCCTTCCTCCCATTAAGTTTAGGGTTCCGAAATGGCTATCCGTAAAAATACCAAAAGCAGCGCCGCTGCAACGCCGCGCAATCGAAAAAAAGGCGCCCTTGATGCTCAAAAAAAGAGCACCAAAAAAGCAACAAGCGCGGCCAAGTCCCCCGGCAAAATCAGCCTCTGGCTTCAGTCGATCAAAAGCCGCTGGCAAAACCCTCGACTTCAGGCTGCCGTTGGCGTCACCATCATGGTGCTGTCGGTCTACGTGGGATGCGCTCTGATCTCCGGGCTTTTCACCGGAGCTCACGATTATGCTCTGGTTCTCGAAGGATTCAACCAAGTTATTCAGCCCAACCAACAACCCTATCATAACTGGCTCGGTGGTGCGGGGGCGCATTTGGCTTTTTGGCTCGGACGACAGGCACTCGGGTTGGGCGCGCTCTCCATTCCAGTTCTGCTGTTCAGCTGGTCTTGGCCGTTGATTACGCAAAAGAAGTCTGCGAAACTCGGAAAAACACTTCGCTGGGGCATTTTTTGGGCCGTCATGAGTCCGTGGTTTGCCGGTTATTTGGCTTCTATTTTGGGCAAATGGGGAACATCAAGCTGGGATCATTGGATCGGGACGGCGGGACATTTTGTTTCGCAAAACGCCTTAATCTACCTTGGAACACTCGGGAACGGCCTTGTATTCGGAGGCGCAACTTTAGTACTTCTAGCGTATTACTTGCAACCACAGCTAAGTCGATTATCAAGTTTATCATTCGGAAGCCTAAAAGACTGGTTCTCTTCCGAAGACGCTGAATCTGGTGCTTGGCAAGGTGACGATGGATCTTCGGAGCAAACCGCCGGCGCGTCATCGACCAATGATACTGAGGCAGGAGAGCTTGCAGCGTCCGATTTACCATGGGAGAATGAAGATTTGAGCGCGCCCGTCTCTGCGGCTGTCACAGAGGTATCCGTCCACGAAGAAACCATCGAAGCGAAAGATGACGATGTGACGGATGCTGCACTCGATGAGCTCTTGACAGAATTGGAGCAACCTGCCCCACCTGCTGAGGACAAGATAACCTCAGAAACCGCTCCCTCGCCGACTGTCACTCCCGAGGAATCTCAGCAAGATGAAGACGACCAAGTCGCATTTGAAGTCAAAGTCGCAGACGAAGAAACGCAATTATCAGACGACGAAATCGATCAAAAAGTACAAGACTTTGGTGAATACGATCCGACACTGGATTTGAGCCGGTTTGAATTGCCCAACTTGGATTTACTCGCGCAACACGGTGATGGTAAAGTGCAAGTAAGCGAAGAAGAACTTGACGCCAATAAAACTCGAATCATCCAAACGCTGCGCAACTTCAGCATCGAAGTATCGAGCATCAGCGCTGAAGTTGGCCCAACCGTGACACTGTATGAAATTGTCCCCGCTCCCGGAATTCGCATTTCTAAAATCAAAAACCTCGAAGACGACATCGCTCTGAGTCTCGCAGCCTTGGGCATTCGAATCATCGCCCCCATTCCCGGTCGCGGGACCATTGGCATCGAGGTGCCGAATTCCAATCCGGACATCGTATCCATGCGCGCGTTGATTGCATCCGATAAATTCAACCACTCGAAAGCAGCACTTCCCATTGCGATGGGAAAAACAATATCCAACGAGACATTCGTGTTCGATTTGGCGAAAATGCCCCACCTCTTGATGGCAGGTGCCACAGGACAAGGAAAATCAGTCGGGTTGAATGCAATGCTTGTGAGCTTGTTGTACCGCAAGCACCCTGCGCAATTGAAGTTTGTATTGGTTGATCCGAAAAAAGTGGAATTGACCCTGTTCAACCACATCGAACGGCATTACCTCGCCAAATTGCCAGATTCAGAGGAAGCAATCATCACAGATACATCGAAGGTGGTTGCAACGCTTAATTCCTTGTGCATTGAGATGGATCAGCGATATGACTTACTCAAAGACGCACAATGCCGAAACCTTGCCGAGTACAACGCAAAATTTGTTCGACGCCGACTCAACCCTGAGGAAGGCCATCGTTATCTGCCCTACATCGTGCTGGTCGTCGATGAGTTTGCCGACTTAATCATGACTGCGGGCAAGGAAGTGGAAACACCCATCGCCCGACTCGCTCAATTGGCCCGGGCGATTGGCATTCACTTGATCATTGCCACACAACGTCCTTCGGTCAATATCATTACCGGTACGATCAAAGCCAACTTCCCTGCTCGTATTGCATTTCGTGTCACATCCAAAATCGACTCGCGAACAATCCTCGACGCCGGAGGTGCCGACCAGCTCATTGGTCGCGGCGACATGCTCATGAGCACCGGAAACGATTTGATTCGAATCCAATGCGGATTTGTCGATACGCCAGAAGTCGAGGCCATTTGCGAATTCATAGGCAGCCAGCAAGGATATCCCGACGCTTTCATTCTTCCAGAATACACGCCGGAAGGGAATAGTGAAAGCGGCAATTTAAGTGACGATGAACGCGATAGTATGTTCGTAGATGCTGCCCGAGTCATTGTAATGCACCAACAAGGATCGACATCATTGTTGCAACGAAAATTAAAAATTGGATACAACCGAGCGGGCCGAATCATCGACCAACTCGAAGATGCCGGCATCATCGGGCCGTTTGAAGGTTCCAAAGCCCGAAAAGTTCTTGTTCCTGACGAAATGAGTTTGGAACAGATGTTGCAGATAGGAGATGCATGAAGCATCTTCGCACTATGAAATTTTCGCCGTCAGTTTTTTGCGCATTGGCGCTAACCTTTTTGAGTTCGCCAACACTTCTCGCACAAGGAGCTGAATCCATTTTAAGTAAACTGAGCAGTGAAGCCAAGGCTTACGGCTCCATTGAAGCAACCTACGTTTCACACATGGTGGACAAGGTGAGTGATTTTGAAGCCAAACAAGAAGGTAAAATTTTCATTGATGGAGAAAAGTATTTTCTCGATTTGGGGGATTACACCATCATTTGCGACGGCATCACAATTTGGACTTACGAAACATCCGTGAACGACTGCTATGTAGATGATGCCGACGCGATGGCCGAAGAAGGCATGGACCCCTCAAAGCTCTTCACGCTTTGGGAAGACGACTTCAAAAATGAATTGAAAGAGCCGACCGAAATTGGCAATCGCACCGTGACCCACGTCAACTTATATCCGAATCAAGGGGAAGAAAAGCCATTCCACACCATCCAACTGTTCATCGACGAGGCGAAAATGGAGATGGTTCGTGCCGTGGTCAAGGGCAGAGAAGGAACAGATGTAACTTACGATGTCACATCTTTCAGACCAAGGGCTCAAGTATCTGCCGAGAAGTTTACGTTTGACGCCAATGCATTTCCAGGTGTCACAATCATTGACAACCGACTTTGACTGCGCTCAGTCGGTGATCAACCTGGACCAAACCCCACTCGAGAACATCCGAATGTGCCAGTTGCTATTCACCTGCTGCGAAGCCCCCTCATCCCATTTCCAATCGATTATATGCTGAATGGGAACGGGCAGCGCAGAGGCCTGACCTTCGCCGTCCATCCAGCTTGCAGTTTCGACCAACGCGTCAAATGCAGCAATGGAATAAGCACTCGGATCCGTCTTGAATAACTCCCGAAATGTTTGCGTTTGGAGTTGCACGCGCTCATTGGTCCAGTCGAGGTAATTGGTTACCGGTATGGTCCAATTGGAACGATTCATGAAATCACGCTCCATGAATTCGAGTTCTGCAGTCACCGCATTGGCATAAATCCGAACGGGAAACGAGTCGGCCAGTTGAAGTTCCGTCTGAACATAAGCAATCATTGACTGAGCAGATTTACCCGCTGGAATGGCCACTACATTTAGCTTTGACGTGTCCATTTGCGCCGTGATTCCCTCTGCAAAGCGGTTGCTACTCGACAGCGACTCCAGTCCACTCAACGAGCCTCGAACACTGGTAAAACCCTCTTTGAATGCCTCTTCGAGTGCAGCATCTTTTCCTCGCGTTTCCAAGAGAAGAACGGTATCGAGTGGATGGGTTCGGGCAACAAGGGCCCCTAGTTTTCGCATACCAGCTCGCTCGTCGGACCGCAGCGAATAGACACGATCATGATGTGACCAAACTGCTGGTTTCAGCGGAGTCAGCAACCATTGTGGCGTTTGCGTTGTGGACAACAATTGACTCACTGAATCCATTTTTGCGCTGCGCAAAGGACCTAAAACCACATCTGACCAACGCAAGTCCAACTCCGACCACGCGTGCACTCCGAGGGTGTCAGGCTCGGTATCTACGATGCGCAATTGGACGGCATAACCGCTGTCTTGGAGTGTTTGAGCAGCCCATTCCATGCCGTGAAAAAAGTCCAGAGAAACCTCTCGCAATCGAGTGGTTCGAGCATCATATTCTCCTCCAATCACCGTATCCACCTCCAACATGAACGGAAGCATCGCGAGCACGCGCAGGGTATCTGAACGTAAAAGTGGCAACTGAGACGAATTGACTTGCACCTTTGCATGGCCGTTGACCGAATCGACGGGTATTGTAGTCGGCACTTGCAACACGTCGCCAATGCTCAATATCAATTCCAAGTGACCATTGGCTTCCTGCAATTCCTTATCTGTAACTCCGTATCGCTGGGCAATTCCGTACCATGTTTCCCCTGCCGAAACCAGGTGTTCATCTCCACGCCACAAAACACGTGGCTGCTGAACTTCCAAAGCGACAGGAGCTGGAATCCACAACCTCATCCCAGGAGTAAGTGGTGATTGCACCTCGGAATTGGCCGCTGTTAGTTCTGAAACGGTCAAGTCATTGCTCCGCGCAAGCCGGTCAAGGTTATCTCCCGGCAGGACCGTATACCACACCTGTGCATTTGTGGATGGAGCAACGAACAACGTCAAGCACAATGCCAAGCACGACGCGAAGCACGACGCCAAGCACATCTTCAAACATGCCATGCTCGCCCCAATTGGTAACTTCCTCATAAGATTAATCATTGGCTTCTTCCACGTTGAAATGCGCAAGGTATAAATCTTCTCGTTCTGCTCTCCCAACCCTGCTGATTCTGAAACAAATCTATTCCGTTCCTGAACAGAAGTAAAAACCCAAATACAGACCTAATTATTGCTGTGATTGATAGCTTTTCGTTCATCGTCAACTTCACACAACTCGGGTGGCATTTCGGAAGGAATACAAATCACATCATTCCCATTCGATGGTTGCTGGCGGCTTCGAACTGATGTCATAAACAACTCGATTTACACCGCGCACCTTGTTGATGATGTCATTGGAAACTTTCGCCAAAAAGTCATAGGGCAGATGACTCCAGTCTGCGGTCATGCCATCGGTCGAACTCACCGCCCGCAATGCGACCGCCTGCTCATATGTTCGCTCATCCCCCATGACGCCGACACTCTGCACAGGCAACAATATGGCACCTGCCTGCCAAACCTCGTCGTAGAGATTCGCTTCCTTCAATCCATTGATCCAAATGGCATCCACCTCCTGCAGAATCCTCACCTTCTCCTCCGTGATATCTCCCAAAATGCGAATGGCCAAACCTGGTCCTGGGAACGGGTGCCGGCCCAAAATCGCTTGTTTAATGCCCAGCTCTTTGCCCACACGACGCACCTCGTCTTTGAAAATCAAACGCAGCGGTTCGACCACTTTCAGTTTCATGAAATCCGGCAAGCCACCAACGTTGTGATGACTCTTGATGGTCGCAGATGGACCGCCCGTAGCGCTCACACTTTCAATTACATCAGGATAGATGGTTCCTTGGGCGAGCCACTTGGCTCCTTCCACCTCTTTTGATGCATCGTCAAATACGTCGATGAATACCTTGCCGATGGCCTTTCGTTTTTTTTCGGGATCGGATTCTCCGGCGAGCGCTTGAAGGAATCTATCACCGGCCTGAATGCCTTTGACTTGCAGCCCCATGTCTTCGTAGGTGTCGAGCACTTGTGCATATTCATCCTTTCGCAACAACCCATTGTCAACGAATATGCAGTGCAATTGCTTTCCTATGGCCCGATGCAGCAAGCTTGCCGCTACCGTAGAATCCACACCGCCACTGAGCCCTAAAATGACGCGGTCATCGCCAATTTGCTCCTTGAGACGTGCGACCGTTTCATCCGCAAAATTAGCTGGTGTCCAATCACCTGTGCATCCGCAGATGCCTTGGACAAAATTTTCCAGTAGAATTGACCCTTCCGTACTGTGCCAAACCTCCGGATGGAATTGGATGCCCCAGACAGGGCGATTGACCTCGCGGAATCCGGCAAACTTCACATCATGTGTGCTGCAGATTGCTTGGAATCCATCTCCGAGGGAAAGAATGGTGTCTCCATGACTCATCCAAACTTGAGAGTGTGCACTCATGCCCGATAGCAATTCGTCTTGCGTATTCACTTCTGTCAAGTGTGCCCGTCCATACTCGCGCGTGTTGGACGCCTCTACCGAACCGCCGTGGGTCTGAGCCAGGTATTGCGCCCCGTAGCAAACCCCGAGCACAGGCACATGACCCAAAACAGAAGACAAGTCTGGCCTTGGAGCGTCCTGATCCCGCACGCTGTGAGGAGATCCCGAAAGAATGACACCCTGAATGTCATCTTTCAACCCTTTATATGCGTGCCACGGAATGATTTCGGAGTACACATTCAACTCGCGCACTCGGCGCGCAATGAGCTGCGTGTACTGACTGCCAAAATCCAGAATAAGAATGCGCTGATGTGCCATGTTTAATCGCTTGGTCGAGATTCCTTTTTGAAAAAAGCAAAGGTAGCTTTGTCCTTCCGGCTCGTTGCCGAAATGGAAACGGTATTTTTACACCATGATTCACCAAAACCTAGAAGGAAAGCGCATCATCCTCGCAAGCCAGTCCCCACGTCGACTCGAGTTGGTCAAAGGATTGGAACTCGATCCCATCATTCGACTCAAAGATGTGGACGAATCCTACCCTGCAGAAGTTAAAGGCGCGGCAGTTGCCGAATACGTCACGCGGAAAAAAGCTGAAGCCTACATCAGTGAATTGGAAGAAAACGATGTCCTCATCACAGGCGATACTGTCGTCCTCTGTGACAACGAAGTTCTCGGAAAACCAAAATCGTCTGAAGAAGCTGCTTCGATGCTCCAGAAACTCAGTGACCGTTCGCACACAGTGGCATCAGGAATTGCGGTGACTACCAAATCAACCGGAATCTCCTCAGCAGTCGACACGTGCGAAGTGACATTTGGAAAATTGGACGCCAAGCTGATCGAGCACTACATCCATGAATACGAGCCATTTGATAAGGCCGGAGGGTACGGAGTACAAGACCTCATCGGATTTGCAGCCGTCACCTCGTTAAACGGTTCGTACTTCACTGTGATGGGGTTACCAACGCATCTTTTATTTCACCTTATAAACAATTTGAAATCATAACGTTAGAAAGTTGGTTGTGATATTTGTCTAACTTTTTCGAGATTGCGTTGAACAACATCTGTCAAAGGATGTTAATTCCATGTTCTCAGGACACGTTTCACTATTTGTAACCAAAACCCAAACACATGACATCTTTTATTCTTTCTGCTATTAAAGCGATGCCAACGGACGATTACGTAGGATTTACATTCTTCGTAGGTACGATGGCTATGATGGCAGCATCAGCATTTTTCTTCCTTTCAATCAACATGGTTGAAGGAAAGTGGAAAACCTCTCTACTCGTAAGTGGATTGATTACTTTCATCGCAGCAGTACACTACTACTACATGCGCGACTACTGGGCTGAAGTTGGAGAATCTCCAACTTTCTTCCGATATGTCGATTGGACATTGACGGTTCCGTTGATGTGCGTTGAATTCTACCTCATCCTGAAAGCGGCCGGTGCTCAAACTGGCTTGTTGTGGAAGCTCATTTGGGCCTCTGTAGTAATGCTTGTTACAGGTTACATTGGAGAAGCTGTTTATACAGACCAAGCAGCATTGTGGGGCTTGTTCTCAGGAATTGCATACTTCTACATTGTCTATCTCATCATGTTTGGCGAAGCAAAAGCATTGGCTGACAAGTCTTCCGCATCCGTGCAACGAGCGCACAGCATTCTGTGCAAATTCGTTTTGATCGGTTGGGGCATTTACCCATTGGGATACATGATTGGCACAACAGGTTGGTACGACTTCGTTGACGGAATCGGACTCAACATGGATGTTGTCTACAACATCGGTGACGCAATCAACAAAATTGGCTTCGGCCTCGTGATTTACAGCTTGGCTGTAAGCAAGGACTAATCGCAACCGAAACTGTTACGTTCCTGAACGTGAGCCGCCGATCCAACTGGGTCGGCGGTTTTTTTTATGCCCAATTTTAACGAAAGGAGATCAACGATCCAGCGTCTGCAGAACCTTGACCATTGCCCATGCGACCAATAGAATCATAGGGAAGCCCCTCTTTTTTCAGCACGTTTACAACCTGCTCAACTCCCGCCTCGCCAACGGAGACCAGCAGCCCACCGCTGGTCTGGGGGTCGCACATAAGATCGCGTTCAAAGCCATCAATAGACGCTACATGCTTCCCATAACTCGCCCAATTTCTGCGGCTTCCTCCCGGAACGCACCCCTCCTCATGATAATGACGAAGGCGCTCCTCCGAAAGCATCGGCACCGCCTGGATATCGACACTCGCATTGAGCCGCGCTCCCTCGCACATCTCAACCAAATGACCCAGCAAGCCAAAACCAGTTACGTCGGTCATGGCATGAACAGAAGGAATCTGTGAAAGCTTCGCACCAATGGTATTTAAAGCCTGCATGGAGTCCACAGCAGCGAACAAATCAGCATCCGTAACAAGTCCTTTTTTTTGAGCAGTCGTGACCATGCCAACACCCACCGCCTTGGTCAAGAACAAATGGTCCCCTGGCTTAGCTGCTGCATTGGCCTTGAGACGATCCAATGGCACGCGACCCGTTACCGCTAAACCAAAAATAGGCTCGGGACTGTCGATGCTGTGGCCACCCGCCAATGGAATCCCTGCTTCAGAACAAATGCTCCTCCCTCCATCCAAAACAGCACTTGCCGCGGATTCAGGAATTTTCCCCAATGGCCACCCTAAGATGGCAATGGCCATCAATGGGCTTCCCCCCATCGCATATACATCACTGATGGCATTCGCTGCTGCAATGCGACCAAACGTTCGCGGATCGTCGACGATTGGCATGAAAAAATCCGTGGTTGAAATGATTCCTGTTCCGTCCCCGAGATCCATCACCGCTGCATCGTCCTTTGTATCGTTGCCGATGAGGAGCGATGGAAAGGACTCTGATCGATCTACACCTGATAAAATCTCGTGCAAAACCGCAGGTGAAAGTTTGCAGCCACAACCTGCACCGTGTGAAAATTGGGTCAATTGAATGGAATCCATGGTCGTATCTATTTTGAATGCTACGCAGCGAAATGCTATTCTAACGCACGCAGATTTCGTGCAATCTGCTGGTGAGTAAGTCCCTTGCCGTCCACAGCAAAATTATGCTTCCGAGGGTACCGCTGTTGCGTATGATCATAAAGTTTGTCATAATACGCTAGGCCAATCGCCGCCGCTGTGCGTAAATCACTCGCGCGCAAGGCGTCTATTGCCTGTTGACACCGCAGACCCCCAAGTTTTTCGCGTATGCGTTCAAAGGCAGCTTCTAGTAATTCGGTGTTCGCCGTGCCATATACCTCGCAAAGAACGTCGAGGCGCTCATCCTGTGTGCGCTCGAGGGTCCAAACAGGGGAAGCACGCATGGAATCAAAAAACTCTTGGGGCAAGTGAACCGTGCCAATCGCACGACTCTCATTTTCTGTCCAAATGGGCAAATTCCAGTCAAAAGCTTTCAAAACACGGTGACAATCGTTTGAGAACTGCTCAGAACTTGGTTGGGCGATGCGCTCGAGGTTTCCGAAGGCGCTCCCGAGATGGCGTGCGATTCCCTCCAAATCAAGAACTTGAGCGCCCATTTCGTGCAATGCATGCAGGACCTTGGTCTTTCCAACCCCTGTCATACCTCCGACAACGCGCAAACAACGAATCGATTCAAAATCTTGACGCGCCCATCCGCGGTATGCTTTGTAACCACCGATCAACTTCACTACCGGAAGGCCTGCTGTTTCTAACAGCCAGGCTACCGCACCCGAACGCATTCCTCCCCTCCAGCAATGCACAATGATAGGCTCCTTGACCACTTGTGCCTCAAATAAATCACGTGCTACCCGAACCAATTCAGCCATTTTTGGCCCCACAAATTCCAGCCCCTTTTCTACGGCTGCTGGCTTGCCTTGCTGCTTGTAAAGTGTGCCAATGACCGCCCGTTCATCATCTTCAAAAATTGGCATAGGTGTTGCTCCCGGGATATGGCCCTTTGCGTGTTCACCGGGTGATCGAGTATCCAAAATCACCCTGCCCGACGTATAAATCCAATCGCCTGGCTCAATTTGATGTGTCGGCTCCTTCATCGAACGATCCAACGCACTGCGCGTTGCCCCTCAATTTGAACTGTAAAAACCCCTGTTGGCAAATCCACAGACCACTGCTCCAACGTGCTTGCGAAGGCACCCTGAAACACAATTCTTCCCGCGGTGTCGTAAACACGGTAATGCTGCCCAATCCAATCCGATGGAACGTGAACTTGACAGGTTCCCTTGTTCGGATTGGGATACATG
This sequence comes from uncultured Flavobacteriales bacterium, assembly GCA_965661575.1. GTDB lineage: Bacteria > Bacteroidota > Bacteroidia > Flavobacteriales_D > Sanyastnellaceae > UA16. Next base: position 29,179 of record CBFIEJ010000015.1, read on the forward strand.
ATCAGCTCAGAATCCTCATTACTCTCATTGATGGAATAGGCCGAATTCAGCAGGACATTATCAATCCAAATGTGGTTGCCGTAAGCCCCGACATTGACAAAGGCCAACTCCAAACAGGACACATCGCCCTGAGTCCAATCCAATGGCAGTGGCACTTCGTGATTGGCCCACACCAATTCGCCTTCGGTGTCGTACCAAAACCACATATAACAATCTGGCACAGACAAATCCGAGCCGTATGCAGACCACAACGTTGTCCAATCCTCGCTTCCCCCGGGTCGACCCCACAACTCCAATCCGTCCATATTATTGGAATACATCTGGTGCGCCACATCGAACGCGACATAATTCATCCCTTCAGGGTTGAAGGCAGGTGTGATCAATAGATCCTCGGCACCTTCTGTATTCACCCAATAATTGGGGAATTGTGCGACGCCATTGCTCGCGTCCGTCAGATCCCAAGCATGCTCCCAAGCTTCACCATTGACCTCGAGGCGCCAATGCTCAGGCGGGAATATGGGACCATCAAAATCTTCCGAAAATCCTCCGGCAGGAACCACCGGTTCATTCACCACTTCAATCATGTCTTCCCATGTCCAGGTGTCAGTATTGCCTTCAGAATCCGTCACGGTGAGGCTGACCGGGTAACTGCCTTCAGATTGGTACCAAACCCAAGCCTCACTTCCTTCAGTATCATTTGATACGCTCCCGGGAAAATCCCATGAATACTGAGCTGCATCGCACAAGGCGACGGAGACACTCGCAAAATGAATCGGAGAGGCCGTGCACGGAGAAGCAAGATTGATGCGCCTGCGATCGGCCATGAATCCGGCTAAAATCGAAGATGACTCCTTGAAGTCAGCTTGATGCACACCCCGTGTACCCGCCACTCGGATGTGACCGCCGCAATAATCCGCTTGCAAAAATGTCGACACATTGATCATTGGAAGTCCCGTATTGTAAAGCAGCCAATCGTCCATGGTGTTGTCTCGGTAATAAACGGCTTGTGTCGTGCCGATGTAAATACCACCATTGGACCCACGTTGATGCGCAATGCTCACCACCCGTTCACCGGCGATAACTTCAGTGGTCAGATCTTGCCAAGTTTCGCCGGCATCTGCGCTCTTTAACACCTTGTGCCCTGTCTGCGTCCCCGTCAAAATACACCAGAGCACGTCTGGGTTCGTACCGTCAACATCCAAATAAATCGGTTGGTTGTTGTTGCTCCCATTTTCAGCCGCTGAAGGCGTCGCAATCTCCCAGCTTTCTCCACCGTCAATCGATCGATGGATTCGCCAGAGCGATCCGCTCAGTTTCTGTGAAACATAAAGGCGGTCCGGATCTCGAGGACTCACCTTGACTGAAATGATTTTTTCTCCCCCAAAGTCATGAATCAAAGACCACGTAGCACCTCCATCTTCCGAATACCACAATTCTGAACCAACCGGAGAATAGAGGCACTGGTAACACATCGGATCCCATTCTAAGTTGCCATATTCACCAAACCAGTATGCGGTGTTTGGGTTTTTGCTATCGTCGAAAGGCAGATTAGCAATGCGATCGAAGCGATCACTGGTGAAGCGAAATGCCCCTCCATCGTGATAGCCCACCGTTGGATCGCCGGGATTGATGAATCCTCTGAAATTATCCCCAGCCAATTCTGCAAGCCATCCCCCAGAAGAGTCGTTTTCAGCTCCCCACTGATACAGATCACCATTGCGAATCAATGTGCCATTGTGGTAGGTTCCGCCCACCATCACATCTGGGCTGCGCCAGCCTGCCTGCCACCCCCAAAAATCCGTTCCATGCAAACCATACATGCGCGGCTCCATGTGGTCTCCTTCATCTCCCGAGTAATACAACCCGCCATCGGAAGCGACCCAGAGGTCCACCGTTCCGTCGGGGCGCGTGAAAAACTTCACATCGTGCACGTCGGCATGTGTGTATCGCTCCGCTGTGAATTCACCTGCCCATGTGACCCAGTGCCCATTCAAATTCCAATCAGAACCACCATTTTCAGAACGCCAAACGCAAATACCAGCGGCAAATTGACGATTCGCGTCCGTTGGACTGACATCCAAGGCAAGGTCATAATAATATTGGCCACCATCACCTGTGCCGTCTTCGGACCAGCCCAAGATATTGGGATTTGTTCCGGCCTCCCAAGGGCCACCGGGACCATCACCGCAACAAACAAATTCAAACGTCTCTCCAGCATCTTGGCTCTTATAAATACCAAAAAGTCCTCCCCCATCGTCTGTCGACCCCGAAGCCAGCACGACAACCATATCTGGATTGGCAGCGGAGACCGCCATTTCACATCTACGTTGACCTTCGCCTGAAGCGATACTGGGCCAACCCGCTGCGCCCGATGTAAATGTGAGCCCTCCGTCCGTGGAGCGTTTGAAAATTGTACTCTCTCCCAACAATTGGATGGCGTAACAAATGCTGTCTGCCTCAGGATGAAAGGCGAGTTCCATAAATTCACCCCCACTGACTTGAATCATGGAGTTGCCGTCGTCGTCTGACCGAAACAAACCCTGATTCGTTGCCGCAAGTAGCATTGGATTCAGACCTTCTTCGCTGGGAGCGAAAATGAGATCACGGTACCAACGATCCGCTCCTTGAAAATTTGAACTGCCGCACACCTCCCAATTCATCCCACCATCGGCAGTCCGCCATAATTGTCCGGATCCCGACCCTACCCATACCTGATCTGAATCATCCGGATGAATCGCAATGCTATAAACACTCGTCAGTGGCAAATCACGTGTCATCAGCTGCCAATGGTGACCGTGATCTTCAGTCTTCCAAGCCCCAGCAGTGGCAGTTCCACACCATACCACTTCATGGTTCGACGGCGACTGTTCCACCGTATACACATGGCACGCCCCTGGACTTTGGACTTGAAATTCCATGGCCACCTCCGGGTCATAACTCCATGGACCCATTTCCTCCCAAACCCCGTCAATTCGATTCGCCGCCCCTATGTGCTGCTCGACAAACGCACGTGTTGGCAGAGGAGCTGGCACCTCGAAATTGCGCATCCATCGCTTGTAAAATTGCGTGTCCCTGTTTTTAACGAATGGGGCATCGTCGTAATAGCGCTCAAATGCGAGGCGCACTTGATCGGGATTCGCTTCATCTGAATACATCAAATTCACCCATTCAGGAGAATCTTCATTTGGCACGTATGAGGTTTGCGGCACATGTTGCGCTTGAAGCGCTGAGGAGATCAAAATTCCCAAGGTGAAAACCACGATCTGTTGAGGTCTGAGCATGCCCAAAAATAAGCCTTCCAATTTTGATGAAAAAGAAAAGAGCCACCCGTGAGCAGCTCTTTCTTTCAAGTGAATTTGGATGGTTGGTCCAATCTACCTCGCCTTATTCAGCACAAGGAGTTCCATAATACTGGAAGAACGTGAGCAAGTCTGAGACATCGACGTACGAGTCGCCATTGATGTCACCTGGACATGCATCCGGATAATCGCAACCACCTGGGAAGTTGGCGTTGGGATCAAAGTTCAGTCCATCCGTATCCATACAACCGACAATCAGGCATGAGCCATCGTCGTCCGTAGCGTTCACATCATAGTTGCAAGCCGTCTCATCCATGCAGCCAGCAAAAGCGCATGAACCATCGTCAATTGAAGCGGTAGAATCGTAATTCATTGCCGAGAGAATGGTGCAACCGCTGTACAAACATGATCCGTTTTCCATTCCCGCATCAGCATTGAAGTTGCTCGCGTTTTCATCCGTGCAACCCTGCACTGGGAATAAGCAAGAACCATCATCGTAGGTGGCTGCCGGATTGTAATTTACTCCGTCGTCGTACATACAACCTGCGACAATGCAAGAACCATCATCCACGTTTGCACCTGGATTGAAGTTGTCAGCATCGACATTCGTGCAACCCAAGTATTCGCAGATTGCTCCTTGATCACCGGTGTTTGCTCCCGCATCATAATTCGAAGCCATCTCATCCATGCAACCTGTAAATAGGCAAATGACATCTTGATCGCCCGTGTTGGCTTGAGAATCGTAGTTGTCTGCAGCTTCATTCATGCAACCCGTGTAAAGACAAGAAGAGTCATCCACGTTTGCACCGGCGTCATAATTGTCCGCCGCTGAATCCGTGCAGCCAAAGTATTCACACAACGCCTCTTGATCTCCCGTGTTTGCGATGGCATTGTAGTTGTCGGCATCAGTATCAAAACACCCAGTAAACAAGCAAGATTCATCGTCCACATTGGCACCTGCATCATAGTTGTCTGCTATCTCGTTCACACAACCATAATAGATGCACAACTCGCCTTGGTCACCTGTATTGGCCTGGGCGTCGTAGTTGTCTGCCGTATCATCCATGCAACCAGAGTAAAGACAAAGCTCGTCTTGGTCACCTCCATTTGCTTGTGCGTCATAATTGTCCGCTTCTGCATCCATGCAACCCAAGTAGAGGCACGAACCATCGTTCAAGTTTGAAGAGGGGTTAAAGTTGTCTGCAGTCTCATCGGTACAACCCTCAAAGACACAGGTCAAATCATCAAAATTGGCCGTTGGATCGAAATTGACAGCTCCCTCATCGGTACAACCGCCTTCGATTGATGGGAAGGTCAACTCCACATCGGTGTATTCGTAAATCGCATCGTCACTCCCCTGGAATCGGATGTTATAGCGCAGGAAGACCACACCACTCGTGGTGAATTGCCCCACCAACAATCGTCCATCTTCATCCGGTACACCTTGACTGTCAGAAGCACCCGGGTTCAAGAAAATTTGAGCACCCTCTTCCGTATCAATGATGAGATCATTTCCAGCATTAAAGTCTGGTAAATAGAGGTACATATTTTCTTGCGCAATCGCATTGTAGTCTCCCGGGGCAGCTCCAATGGTCAACCATGAATCATACTCCAACTCTGGGAAGAGCCCATAAAAACCAGGATTAATGTAGCCGCCGAAGTCTGCACCAAAGGGGTGCTGATAGAAGTCACCTGTTGATGTGGTCAACCAAGGATTTTGGCTGTTACCGAAAAGTGAAGTCATGTCGACAGATGCGTCCGTATTGAACTGAGCATAAACCCGGTAAGTCGTAGCAGATTCGACGGTATTCTCGTCAACCACTTCATACACCAAACCTTGGAAGGTATCATCTCCCCACGTGCAACTTCCATCGTCATTCGTGGCCAACGGATTGAAGTTGTTGGCCGATGCTGAGGCACAGCCCAGAACCTCAGCACACTCTTCAACACCATCGCCTTCGTAGTCACCGTTGCAGATACCATCGCAATCCGCGAATGGAGCTGGGTACTCACAAGTAGCCGGAACGTCAACATCTGCATCAGGATTGAAGTTACAAGCCAGCTCATCGAAGCATCCTGCGCTGAGGCAAGTGCCGTCTTCATCAGTCGCTGATTCACTGAAATTATAGGCCGTTTGGTCCGTACAACCCGGGATTTCTTCTTCGTCACACACGTTGTCGCCGTCGGCGTCATTGTTGCAAACACCGTCGCAATCGCGGTAGTCTGTTTCATAGAAGCATGTGCCATCGTCATCCGTGGCAGCTAGATCATAATTGCAAGCGGATTCATCCGTGCAGCCTACCCCAAACTCAGGAAATACCAAATTCAAATCAGTTACATAGTGTGACGATTCCGCTTCATCCCTGAATTGCAGGTTGTATTTGACAGAAACAACTCCTGCCGTTGTGAATTGTCCCAAGAGCATTTGTCCATTTTCCACAAAAGAAAGCGGACTTCCCATGGTCCCCGGGATATAGTACAAACTAGCCCCCACTGCTGTGTTGACCAAAGCGTTTGCGCCGGATGCCTCAAAATCACCAAAGAAGGACTCGAGGCCAACTGTTTGCAAAGCAAGCGGCGATCCTGGACCACCGCCCAATGCCAACCAAGTGTCGTATGCTAAGGTTGGGAAAAATGCGAAGAAGTCAGGATTGACGGCATGTGCCAAAAGGCTGCCATTTTCGTCCTGATAAAATGGCTCTGTGGAACTGATCGACCAATTGTCCTGATCCGTTCCATAAGCTGCAGTAATCTGGATGATGGTGTCAGCATCGAAATTTGCGAACAAACGGTAAGTAGAGGTTCCCTCTAACAAATCGTGGCCAACCAATTCATAACTCAGCCCCGTAAACAGGCCATCTGTCCATTCGCATGAGCCATCATCGTCTGTAGCTTGGCTGTTGTAGTTCAGAGCTGAAGAAGACGTACATCCTGCCAATTCAAATTCGTTGCAAATGCCATCGCCATCGTGGTCATCAATGCAGTCCCCACCGCAGTTTGTGCCTGGTGTAGCGTAAATGCATGAACCGTCATCGTCAGTAGCTTCCGCATTGTAGTTACAGGCTACTGAAACCATGCAACCCGAAATTTCAAATGCATCACAAACACCATCACTGTCTGTATCGATGAGGCAATTGCCGTCGCAGTCATAACCGTTTGCGGGGAACGTACCATCGCAACCGCATGATCCTTCGAGGATTCCATCACCGCCGCACTCTCCACACTCATCCAATTGCAGACACGATCCGTTATCGTCGGTGGCATCTGCATTGTAATTGCAGGACGTAGCATCCGTGCAACCTACAATTTCAAATTCATCGCACACGCCATCCTGATCCGCATCATTTAGACAAACACCAGCGCAATCGTAGCCCGAATCCGGAAGATTTCCTTCGCAATCACACGCGCCAGGCGTGATACCTGAACCGCCGCAAACACCGCATTCGTCCGTAAACAAACACGACTCATCATCGGTATTGGCTTCAGCATCAAAATTACAGGCCAGCGCATCGGTACAACCTTCGACAGGTGGCACGTATTCCGCCGTAGTGAACTCAAGCCCTCTATTTTCCATGGTGGATTGCCCCTCGGCGCGCCACTGCATATTCCAGGTTCCACTCAAAATTCCAACATCGCCATTTTCATCGTCTGTCACCGTGAATTGACCGAGCAAGACTTTTCCATCTTCTCCTGACACTGCATTTGAGTTTGCACCGGGGATGACGTACCAGCTTCCGCCCGTCACACCGCCCAACGTAAAACCAGAACCTGTGTTAAATACTTGGAACGCTTCTGACATTCCAACAGAACTCACGTCACCATCTGCACTGTTCGATGAACCAATGGTCAGCCAGCTGTCGTATTCAACCTCAGGGAACATCGCAAACAAAAACGTTTGAATGCCTGACCCCAAATCTGCTCCACCCAAAGCCACGGGGTGTTGAAAAAAGCTTGTAGACACAGCCAAATCGAGCTCTACCGGAGCCAATTCGTCTGAGCCCACTGCAAACAATGCTATGCACTCGTCAAGGTTACTCTCGAAATGCGCATACAATCGATAAGTCGTACCGGCGTCAGTCGTTGCATAGGCAGAGGCGTTCAGGAAAGGAAATCCTGGAAGTTCACATGATGCATCATCTTCAGTGGCAGAAGGATCAAAATTAATGGCCAGTTCATCAGTGCATCCGAAGACCTCAACAGCGTCGCAAACACCATCCTCGTCCAAGTCGGCGACACAAGAGCCACCGCATTCGCCAAGCGCATCAACAACATTGCCATTGCAATCGCAATCATCCTCTGGGATTTCAGTACAGCCACAGTCATAAATCGCACCGGGACCATTGCACACTCCGCAAGCATCCGAAGAACCTATGCAGTCGTCTGCGTCATCGCAAACACCGTCGTTATCCGTATCAGCTGTACAAGCACCTCCGCATACCCCAAGGGCATCCGTGGTGTTTCCTTCACAGTCACAATCTCCTTCGGGCATCTCAGTGCAGCCGCAGTCATAGATCGCTCCGGGGCCATTGCAAACACCACAAGCATCTACAACTCCAACACACGCGTCAATGTCGTCACATATTCCGTCGTCATCTTCATCCGAAGAACATGCTCCTCCGCATTCACCGGAAGCATCTAACTGGTTGCCGTTGCAATCGCAATCGCCTTCAGGAATATCACTGCAACCGCATTCAAAAGTTTCTCCAGGACCGTTGCAAACGCCGCAAGCGTCCAGTGAACCTACACATTCATCTACATCATCGCAAATACCATCGGCATCCGCATCGGCTGAACAAGCCCCTCCGCAAACACCTGCAGCATCCAGTTCATTTCCATCGCAATCGCAATCGCCTTCAGGTGTGTCTGAGCAACCGCACTCGTAAACCTCACCGGGACCGTTGCAAACGCCGCACGAATCCAATTCACCAACGCAAGAATCGAATGCATCACACACACCGTCGTTATCGACGTCAGTGAGACATTCTCCAGCACAATTGTATCCTTCGGCTGGTGGGGTTCCCTCGCAATCGCACGTGCCGGGGACAATGCCTTCACCGCCACATACACCACATTCATCATTGACAGCGCAACTGCCATCATCCGCCGTCGCAGTATCATCGTAGTTACAAGCCGTTTCATCCATGCATCCCATAACCTCGACAACGAAGTCTTGGGTGTTTAAGGTGATTTCCTGCTCATAATGGGGATTGCCGCTTGCGTCTCTCCAATTTAAATTCCAGTTGCAAATCACATGACCCACTCCATTGACACCATCCGCTGCTGTCAATTGAGCCAACAATACTTTTCCATCGTCACCCGCCGTAGCCAATGGGTTTGAGGTTGGAGTAACATACCAACTTCCGCCGACAGCTCCATCCAAGGTGAAGCCAGAGCCCGTGTTGAAGTCGATGAACGCACCCGACATTCCAATGCTTGAAACGGAAGCGTCGGCATTGCTGGTAGAACCAATGGTCAACCAACTATCGTAGGCTACGTTGGGAAACATTCCCAATAGAAAGCCAAAGAGGTCAGAAGCCAAGTCGACACCATAGGTCGTTTCTTGGTAAAAACTGGTGGTGGTCTCAAGATCGAGGTTGACGGTACCTTCTTCTTCCTGTCCGATTGAATACACGGCTAAGACTTCATCTGTAGGAGAGTCAAAGTGCGCGTAGATGCGGTAGGTGGTGCCGTGCTCGGAGGTGGCGTGTATTTCGCTCTCCAAACCTGTAAACTGAGAAAACCCTGTTCCTGTGAAGAGCAAGGTGGCTATCGAAAGCAGCGAGAAGCGCTTCCATGTCGTTGTGATTGTTGAATATTTCATCGCGGATTGAATCCAATTCATTATTAAAGATAGCAAATTCATGTGTATTATACTACCGCTCGTCGATATATTTTTGATTATCAGTCCAAATACACATCCCGGCACACCAATTTTGAATGCCACGAACGGCTTCCTGTACGCTGTCTGCACTGTTAAAGTTGCGTTTCAGGCCCACCGTCTTCTCATCTAGCCTAAAATGACTACTTTTCAAGAGTAACCAAACACGCATCCATGGCAAAACTTCTAACGCTTGTCGCAAGAATGTCCCCCTCCCTAACTCGAACGACGATAGCCCTTTTTCTGATTGTTTGTTCCGTCTCCAGCGTGCAAGGACAATTCGGATGCATCGAAATGGAAGAGCCATTGGGGTTATTCACTGCTGCGGTGACAGATGGCCTGTGCTCTCCCACATTCCATGAGGAGTCCGTCATCTACCTCACGGTCAACAAGGATGCAAAGAATAAGCTTCAAGCCATACGACCCGATTTGTGGAACCTTGCAATCACATTGCCCGATGGCACCCACGAGCATGTCGAAATGCACCGCTTCCTGTCGCATACCGATGATTTCGAAATTGGCCACATGACCAAAGATGGTGTAATCATTGAACGTTATGCGCCCAAATTGCTCACCTATCGTTTTGGAACAGCAGGTTTCAACGGCACACTGGTCATCATGGAGAATGAGATTGCGGGTACCCTGCGACACGAGGGCGTTCAATATGAAATCGGAGGGCTGGAATGCGAAGAGTCAACTCGCGAGCTTCTCGTTCTCTTCGACATTGCCGATGCGATCAATCCTCCTGCCTTTCAATGCGGCGTGGAAGAAGTCGAACGTCGCATTAAGCCACGACAGCACGAACACTCGCCATCTCCACGTACTCACCGATCCTCAGTGACATCATGCGTGGAAGTCGCTTTGGACATCGATTTCTACACCTACAACTCCTTCAATCAAAGCTGTGGAAACTCCGTAGAATGGTCCCTTGCACTGCTCGCAGGAGTTTCTGAAATCTATGAAACGGAGCTGGATAATCTCATCAATCTAGCAGCTTCCTATGTCAATGTTTGGGAAGTAACCGATCCCTATGCATCGTTTGTCGGCAATGCTGGGGCCATGCTTGATGCTTTTCGCCTCGAATGGATCACCAATCCTGATTTGGCCAACCGTCCGAGGGACTTAATTCATCTCATGACGCGAAGACCGGATACAGGGACCGGAGGGATTGCGTATCTAGATGTGGTTTGCAGTCCCAACTACGCCGTTGGATTTTCTGCAGGCCTGTCACCAGGCACGACTTATAACATCAACAACTACAGCTGGAACTTGAATGTTGTATCTCATGAATTAGGGCACAATTTTGGGTCAAACCACACCCATTGGTGTGGCTGGCCAGGAGGCCCAATCGATGATTGTTATGCTGCTGAAGGCAATTGCACCAATGACCCTACGCCACAAGTGGGAACCATCATGAGCTACTGCCACGTCAACGGCTCAGTGAACCTCGAATTTCATCCAACCGTCGAAAATAACGCCCTCATCCCCACCATCAATGGCCAAGGATCATGTTTCGACTCCTGCGATGAATTTGCCACAAGTTGTCAAAATTATGGATGCACCATCCCCTTCTATTGCAACTACGATCCAGAGGCAGAAATCAATGATGGTTCATGCACATTGCCGGACGATTGTGGTGTCTGCGGAGGAGACGGAACCACATGCATCGGATGCACGGATTCAATGGCCTGCAATTATGATGAAGTCTACTTGTTCGACGACGGATCTTGCTTTTATTCTCCGCTCGGGGGATCTTGTGATTGCGAAGCGGTCTTATCCCTTGAAGCTGAGCTGGGTCCAGGAGAAACAGAGAGTGTCGCCGTCAGTGGATTCGGCACAGCCGCTACGCTCTACATCACACTTCAATTTACCAATACCCAAATGGATATGACCCAAGCGAGCGACTTGGTTGTGATCGTAGAAGGACCTGATGGAAACTGCAGGCAAATTGGTGGGTTCGATGTCGATTTTGGCTGCATGAGCGCGGGCTTCTGGCCATCTTTTTGGGAAAGCACTGAGGATGGCACGTACACCGTTGGGGCGAATATTGGAAGCGCCTTAGAGGGAATAGGAAACTGGTACATCCGAATTGGCAATGGATGGAGTGGCTCGGCAGGAGCGACATTTTCCGCAGACATCTCCATTTTTAACTTATGCTTGGAAGTGGACCCGGAAGGATGCATGGATCCCATGGGATGCAATTACAATCCTGCGGCTACGAGTGATGACGGAAGTTGTGATTTTGAGACGTGTTACGGTTGCACCGACGCCTCGGCATGCAATTACACCTCGGGTGCCACAATGGACGACAATTCCTGTGAATACAACACCTGCCAAGGATGCGTGGACCCAGGAGCTTGCAACTTCGACTTGGGAGCTACCATCAGTGATAGCAGTTGCGAATACTTCAGTTGCGCTGGATGCACGAATTTTGAAGCTTGCAATTACGATCCTGGTGCAACCATCGAAAACGGCACCTGCACCTATGATTGCAATGCTTGCTCTGGAGATTTGGACAACGATGGCATAATAGCCGTTACCGATGTATTGATTTTCCTTGCCGATTACGGATGCGAAGTCCCTGTATGCGTGGGGGACATCAATGGAGACAACTATACAAATGTGAGTGACTTGCTCGTGCTACTGAGCCAGTTTAGCGAATCATGCGGCAACGGATAATTATGGCATTCATCCCCTTGAAAACAAACATCTTCGCAGCAGGTCTTTTGGGAGTCTTACTCCACATTGGATGCTCTGAAAGTCCAATGGCTCCGGCTAAACGAGCCTCAGAAGAGGCAGGCTTCAAGACCGCGGAAATAGCCGTCCCAGCGACATCGTCTGACGAACCGTCTTTTTCGATTGAAACTTGGACGGGAACTTGGGAAGGCAACCAGCCGGCATATCCGATGCGTAATCCCAATGGCGAACCCATCGTTGTGCGCGGCATGGAAGCGATGGTGAAAGGAAGTCAATTCACAATCACCCTATTTAAAAACGGAAAAGCAAGGCTACGCCAGGAAGTTGACGACGGGAGAGTCATGAACTTTGAAGGCACATGGAAAGGCCAAATCGACGACGCGTACGCCTCAGATGAGTCAGATGCATCACCGCGATTGCGAGCGATTGTATGTGACTTGGCTGCCATAGATACCGGAGCCTACAGGCAATACGCACTCGTGGTCGACCGCGACGCGCGCAACGTGAAATGCATCGGCACTTCGAGTGAACCTTCGTTTGTGATTCGGCTCAAGAAGTCATTTGAGGCTTGAACTTTTCAGCTCATCGCCTCGATTCAACACCTGCAACGAACTCCGCGACTCCATTCATGAATGCATCGCGATCATCCCACATGCAGAGATGTGATCCATTTTCGCACGTAAAGCTTTGTCCATCTTGAACCAAATCTGATTGGCGCTTCATCGCCTCCGGATCCATGGTGTCGTGCGTTGCACCCACCATAAGGGTCGGTGCCGAAATTTCACTCAAGCGATCGGTAATGTCCCAATCGATGAGACGACCACCGACTTTAAACTCACTGGGTCCCTGCATCAAATCGTATAGCGGGTAGTTCAATTTCGCGAATGATATTTCGACCTCCTCGGGCCATTCTTCCAATCGACAAATGTGAAGGTTGTAAAACTCCGTTTGAATCAAATCGAGGTAGGTTTCATTTTGAAATTCTCCAGCGACCTCGAAGGCATTCAAAGAATCAAGCAAACTAGGGCGCATCTGCGGTCTGAGCACTTGTTGATTGTATGCGGCATACTCGGGGATACTTGCGACCATGTTGCATACAATGAGACCATTCAAATGCTCTTGATAGCGCAGGGCATATTCCATTCCCAGAATCCCGCCCCAGCTATTTCCAAGCAAATAAAAATTGGACGCATCGTAGCCGAGTGCCTTGCGCACTTCTTCAACCTCATCTACCCAGCGGTCGATGTTCCAGATGTCAGTCGTTGGTTGATCGCTGTAGAAACTTCCCAGCTGGTCATACATGACCACCTCAAAACCAAACTTAGCGGGCAAGTCATAGGCCAACGACAGCAAGTATTCATGTGTCGCGGCCGGACCACCGTGCAACGCCAGAATACACACATCGGGATTTTCTCCGAATGTCTGTGTAAATACTTTGTGACCGCTTGACAATTCAATTCGACGAACTCCGGGCTCAGACCACTTGGCTTCGCGAATCCGCTGTTCATCGTCCGAAAACTTCATCGCATACGGCGAATTCAATCCATCTGTTTTGGGAGGTGTATCACTCGAATCAGCGTCAGAACTGCAGCTTGTAACAGAAAACGCGGCCAAAAGGGCAAAAGAAAAAAAGTGGTTTGGGAATCGTTTCATCATGGCTGTTTGGTGTGGTGAGGCCAATGTAAAGCATTCTGAAAAAGCGACCTCACTTCAATAGCTCTCGCATGGGCACGAGCTTATCTTTTGTATATATAATATCGATGAAACTTGATTTCTTTGCGTTCTAAGTTTATTTTAATTATCTTTCGTCAACGCCTCACAACGCCTTATCGAAAACTTAACCACCATGAGAATCGTACTTCTCGCGTGCTTCACATGCATGCTCACATTCTTCGTTCAAGCGCAAATCACGCAAATCGTAGCAGAGCCCATTGCAGATCACGATACAACAGGAATTGCTGAGTTGGAAGGGATGACCACCTACCGAATTTATGCAGAATTGACCCATGCAGACGATGAGATTTCTGCAATTTTCGGAGATTCTGAAAGTCCGTTGAGCGTTACATCGACTTCTGCATTTTACAACCAATCGCTCGGCTCCGATTTAGGCTGGGAGATCAATCCGGCTTTGCTTCCTTTTTTTCCACTGATTCAATATGACTCTTGGTTTACCATTGGAGCTTCAAACGCGGAGGAGAGCTCAAACATGGGCAATACCATTGGCATGGAAGCGGCCTTCGACGATTTCAACTCTGGAGGTGACTTTATCGTTGACAACCCCATTGGAGGCTCTATTTTCACGCTCGCCGGCGACCCTGCAGCATCGGCCGGTGACGACCTTCGCGTTTTGATCGGACAACTGACAACCGCTGGTGTCATCGAAAGCAGCCTGAACATTCAAATGTTTATCAATGGACTGCAAAGCCAAAACAGTGTAATCCAAGGCATTTCCATCATTTTTCCAGCGGGATGTGATGATTTGACCGCATGCAACTACGAACCCAGCGGCACTGATTCATCTTCATGCATCTACCCCTCTGAATGCGAAGACTGCAATGGAATTTGTGCTGATGATAATGACAATGACATTTGCGATTGTGACGAACAAGCCGACTTACTTGGATGCACCCAAACCGGAGCAGACAACTATGACCCCCTAGCGACCACAGATGATGGCAGTTGCATTTTGGGCGGATGCACTTACAGCTCCGCAGCCAATTTTAATGCGCAGGCGACTTACGACACTGGCGACTGTATTTTTGCAGGATGTACCATTCCTGATGCATTGAATTATGATACCTCAGCATCGGTAGATGATGGCACTTGCCTAATGCTCGGTTGCATGGATCCCGTAGGACTGGATTTCGATCCCTCGGCCAATGTGCCCGGAGCATGCGAATATCCCGCACCCTGCATTGCCGACATTGATGGTGACGGCGCTGTTGACGTATTCGACCTTTTGATTTTCTTTGAGAGTTATGGCAATCCTTGCGAATAAGCTGTACTCATCATATTTCGTGACGACCTAAATTGCATCTTCTAATGACAGTTGCATGCGGTTTCACATCATAATATTTGCCTTCTTGCTCAGCATCCCAGCAGCAACGGCGCAGGATACAACCCGGGTTTTGTTTCTCGGAAACAGCTACATCTTTTTCAATGAGCTGCCCACTCTATTGACAGAATTATCCGAGAGCATGGGGCATGTGGTCGTGACCGGACAAAACACACCCGGTGGCGCCAGCCTCCAGGGCCATGTCAATAACACCGAGTCTCAAGCCCTCATCCAACAAGGTGACTGGGATTACGTTGTGCTCCAAGAGCAGAGTCAAAAAGCATCTCTTCCCTACGATCAAGTCACCGCAGATTTTTTTCCAGCTGTAGAAGCTCTGGTCACCTCCATCCGACAACACAATGATTGTGCTGTCCCCCTGCTCTATATGACTTGGGGGCGCGAAAATGGTGACGTCCAAAATTGTGCTTGGTGGCCCCCGGTCTGCACGTACGAGGGCATGCAAGAATTATTGACTGAACGTTACCTCGAAGCAGCTGACAACACGCAATCATGGTGCGCACCGGTGGGAATGATCTGGGAAGATCTCCTGGGCCTGACCAACATCAATCTATACAACCCAGACGGATCCCACCCTTCTGCGGCAGGCTCGTACCTCGCAGCGAGCACACTGTTTGTAGCACTCTTTGGGCAAAACCCTGAGGCTTCCGACTATTCCGGCCCCATTGGCCTTGGGGTAAGCAATGCAATAGACGCCGCCGTTTGGACCGTGTGGGAATCGCAGTCCAGTGCTTGGATGCAGTACGATCTTCTAGAGGTCGGGTTTTACAGCCAAAGCACACCAGAGGGTTGCAACGTGCAGGTCAGCGCAAGTCCCTACATCGACAGCATTCATGTCAGCAACGGCAGCTTCAATTTCGTATTGCAAGAAGGCGATGTCATTCCTTTGAATTTTACAGATAGCATCGTTGTGGATGTTCTTATTTTCAGCGGGTGTGCAAATCCAATTTCATCTACACAAACATTTTACTCGGGAGTAAATTCCATTGGAGAAGAGAAAAATACAGACACATCCATCTACCCCAATCCTACCAGCGAATCGCTCTGGATCACCCAGCCAATGGGGCTTTCAACATTTATCTTGAATGACAGCCAAGGAATAGCTGTGCAAAAATGGAGCGCAACGGAAAGCCATTCGGTCGATGTTTCCTCGCTCCGAAGCGGATTGTACTTCTTGGAAACCTGGACCGGGCAAACGTTAATCAAGACCGACAAACTCTTGATTCAACATTGAATAAAATTCTAGACTTCAAGCGCCGCAAAAAGACCTTTTTCGAGCAGCTTGACCCGACCATGTTGAAGTTCAATTTCTCCACGGGACTCGACCTCTTTGAGAATGCGCGATACGACCACACGCGATGTGGCTGTGTAATTTGCGATTTGTTGATGTGTCAAAGGGATGACATCACTCTTTGAGCGCTCTGCACGGCAGTTCAAGAGGTACATGATTCGATCCTCTAGGTTCGTCGTTCCTACACTTTTTAATGTGCATACCAGGGCATTGAAGATGCTTCTGAATGACTCGACAACCAATTTGTTCCACTCCAGGCTTGTATCCGCCCACTTTTCGAGGACAACGATGGGAACGTATAAGATGACTGACCCAGGCTCAGCCACAGCGCACATATTGACTGCGTATTGTTCGTCGTAGAACGTGACACACGAAATCTTCGCTGGTCCATTTGCAGCCACTTCATACATCATCAACTCTCGATCACTTTCATGATTGTGGTGAAACAATCGAACCGCACCTTCCACTAAAATAAGCGCGTTTTTCATGTTTTGACCTTCCCGGAAAACGACCGTTTCTTTCTCGAAGTGAAACACCCGACTTGATGCCATAACTTCTGCCTGCATCTCAGGTTGAAAGGGCAACTTCAAGTCTAATTCTGAAATTTCAAGTTCTGTCGTTTTTGGAAATACCATGGATGCAAGAGGTATGGAATGTGATGCAAGCAGCGAGGATTTCATTCACCCCTGTTCACATGATACAATAAAAAAAATGAAAACATTGGATAAAACCTTGAATTCCATAGCCAACGATCAAGAAAATTACTTTTCTCAGACGATTCGTAGAACGCAGTGCTTTGATTGAATTCCCCTCAAACGTCGCGTCCAAGCGTCGCTCAAACCATCCCTTCATGAATCGAACAACTTCCGTCAAGGAACCATCAATGAATGACTTGATTCAATTTTCGCTTGTTGATTCGTTCAATGGGGCCAGGACACGCTTGCTGATGGCAAGACAGGCATCCGGTGACAACTGCTGAGTAAGTCTCTGCGCTTGGCAGGGCATTGAACTCCTTCACGTGTTTTCCAAATGCCATGGCGAATGCCTTGTATCCTGGAACCAGCATGCTGCTATCGGTTGGCATCAGCTTCGTCAAGTCGAGCGTGGACAGCGAGGCCTCTTTCCAACTGCCTGCTTCGCCATGTGCAGCGAGTAAATTGACCAATTCACTATCCAATGTTCGCATGGCAAGGGCCAATTCAGAAGTCTTGTTCGGCTGAATTGGAGCGAGCTTTGCCACTGACTGATTTGCACTTTCTCCGCAAAAAGCAAGACCAACACACAAAACAGAAATCACCCAAGGTGCTCTATTCTTTTTCGAAACTCTGCGCATTGCTTCTGATTCAGTCTTCAATCATCACGCCGGTGGCCGTAAAGGCCAATCGCAACTCCGGCTCCGTGATGGAAGCAATGAATTCTTCTGACTCACCTGCATCCTCGGCATAGTGCTTTCGCATCTCAACCGTGATGGTATCGAAGAAAGCCTCACCCTCCATGACCGTGCGCTTGCCTTCAGCCCCTTCGGTGGGCACGAAAAAACCATAATCTTGAAACCGGACAAACACCGTGTCCTCGCCAGAGGCAACGTCCATCCAACATCCTTTTTTGGCGCATGTGGCTGTCACCTCGCCTTCGAATCGAACTTGGGCTCGTCCACTTTCTGTCAAAGCAGAGCGCAAGCCTTGCGCATCCAATGCATCACTCATTTCGATGACAGACCCGTAAAACATCTGGTCATCAAGACCTGGCGCTTCTATTGCTGAATTGTCTGAGGAGCCGCATCCAGTGGCCAAAAGGATTGCCCAACCGATCAGTCCAGTATTGAATAAAACTTGACAAGAATTTTTCATGCTTCGAATGTACGCGAAACAAAGGCAATTGATGAATGATGTTGCGTCCAAGAACATGAAGTTCGGGGGACATTCCCTCACATCCTGCTCAATTTCTTTGCCATTCGTTCTCATTATTTTTTCAAAGGTTTGCCAGAAATCCACAGTAATAACCGGCCATTCAGCACGAAAAAGCCCACACCTGTTGGGGCATGAGCTTGGTTTGAAAGTGATTCCGTTGGGATCACAAATAGAATACCTAACCTGTTGATAAACAAGTCACTCACCTACCCTGTCGCCCACAATGTCGCCCACGATTTAGGCTGTTTGCGTCTCCAATCAAGCGCTCCTCACCGATCCGTTCTTATATTAGTAATACCAAATTGACTGAAATGAAGCACTTGATGACGCTAATGGCGCTCGTGGTCGCAGTGACCGCTGGAGCGCAGACTGAATGGCCATGGAATCCTGATAGTAATTCGGACAACATTATCGGAATTGATGATTTACTTTCAGTCCTTACGGTTTTTGGCGCCGAATTTTACATTGAATATCCAGCTCCAGCAAACTCGGCCTACACAGTTGCTTTGGTTCAGGCGGATAGCACAGTGTTAGGGTACACCGACTGCCTTGGATATTGTGCATCTATTGGTGGACATATAATGACCATAGAAGATTTCGGTCTTTTTCACGAGTCAATAGAGGCCCAATCACCATACACCTATTCAGGCAGCGGTAGCAATCCTCCTCATGAATCCTTCCTACAAAAAGCTTATATCAACCCAAATTCCCTTGAACGAGAGATGCATCAGGGTTTATATCGCGAGATAGACGTAATGACAGAAAGCTTCTCGCCATGGGACTTGAACGCTGGTGATACAATATGGAACAGATGGAAATACAGCGCCTTTCCGCAGTCCTATGGTTTCGAACACCCGAATGGAAATATTGCCACAGGTGCAGAGTGCTTCTGCGTTGGAACTATTTCGAATCCAGCGTTCTCAGGCGAGTAACGGGTGGCCCCTCTGGAAAACCTACAGCAAACGGCTGCGCATCGCCGTAGTAACCATGGTCAAATAATCGCATTTTTTCTTCGCGATTTGGCTATTCTAATCAAGGATAAC
>CBFIEJ010000016.1:0-47472 GCA_965661575.1 uncultured Flavobacteriales bacterium
AATCTACGCCCTTGAAATTTCTGCGGGAAACGGTCAACCGACCATCTTCAGTGTCCTCATTCAACACCGATAAAGAAACGAATAGCAGCCGAGTAGCCCTCGACTCCCAGTCCACTGATTGCACCTGCGCAAGCCGGTCGAATGAGTGATTCGTGACGAAACTCCTCACGGGCTTCAGGGTGCGAGATGTGAACTTCGAGCACAGGCGAAGCAATGGAACTTACCGCATCGCGCAATGCAACACTCGTGTGGGTGTAACCTCCCGGATTGAAAATGATGCCATCGCTATCAAAACCGTGTTCGTGCAGCATATTCACCAATTCACCTTCCACATTGCTCTGAGCACAATGCACTTCAAAACCGGATGCTGAACCCAAATCCACCAAACGTTGATTCAGCTCAATCAATGACATTGAGCCATACACCGAAGGCTCTCGGGTGCCGAGCAGATTCAAGTTCGGACCATGTAAAACTAAAATTTTCTTCACGATGTAAAATTAAATCATCTCAAGCCAGATTGGGAGAATGAAAATAGCCCAAAGCCAAGCCACCAATGCCGCGACGCAATTGAGTACGATCCCCACGCTAGCCATGCTAGCCATAGAAATTCGATTGCTTCCAAAAATAATAGCGTTTGGTGGCGTCGCCATGGGGAGCATAAAAGCACAACTGCTCGCCATGGTAACGGGAACAACTAAAATCAACGGATCAATGCCAAGGTTCAGCGCAACTTGCCCCACCACAGGCACCATAACCACAGTCAGGGCGAGGTTGCTCATGACCTCCGTCAACATCAAGGCTGAAAATGTGAAAATGCCAATCAATGCAGGAATGGAAAAGGCGTCACTCCCGGCAATGCTCTCAGCCACCAAAGGTAAAACCTCTGCATCGTTGAGGGCCTTTGCCAAGGTGAGTCCGCCACCAAAAAGCAACAAAATGTCCCAAGGCAAGCGCTTTGTGTCTTCCCAGGTCAAAAGTGCCCTGCCCTTTGCAACGCCTGCAGGAATCACAAAAAGCATGACCCCGGCGAGCATAGCAATGGTTGTATCATTCAACTCCCATCCGAAAGTGCTCGTCAACCATCTGCGAGCCACCCAGAAAATGCCGGTCAAGAGGAAAACAACAGCCACTCGCTGTTCTGCAGGCTGCCACCTACCCAATGCCTGAAGCTCACTCCGAATGCCTTCAATTCCTCCTGTGAGCTCAGCATTAGAGACTCTGCAGAGCACACGCGTGAGCAACCAATACACCAAGCACAACATCACTACAGAAAAAGGAAAGGCCAACATCATCCACTCCAAAAAGGGCATGCTGAACGAAAATTGCTCTTCCATGATCCCGGCCATAGCAACATTGGGCGGTGTGCCCACCAAAGTCGCAATTCCACCCAAGTTGGCCGCATAGGCGGTCCCCAACAAGAGTACCATCGCAAAACGCGGATGCTCCTTCTCATTCACTTTACTCGCAACAGAAAGAGCTATCGGCAGCATCATCAGGGTGGTGGCTGTATTCGAAATCCACATACTCAATGCTGCTGTGGCCAGCATAAACCCACCGATGAGCCGTCGTGGTTTACCCCCGGCAAGAACCAAAATATTCAGCGCAAATCTTCGGTGCAAATTCCATCTTTCAAGGGCTATTGCAATCAAAAAGCCGCCCATGAACAGAAACACATAATGCGATCCATAGGGCGCTGTAGTCTCAGAAATACTCGAAATACCAAGAATGGGAAACAGCACCATTGGTAGCACTGAGGTCACACCCAAAGGAACAGCCTCAGAAACCCACCAAACCAACATCCAAGCACCCGCACTGAGCACCGGCGTGGCTTGTTCCGAAAGCCCCAAATACGTCGAAACCACCCATACCAAGGCCGCCATTACCGGACCCAAGAGCAACCTCACCATTCCTTTCAGTTTCATTTCCTGGGTTTAAAAACCGCCTGATACGGCAGATGATCCGAGATGTAAAGACCAAATTTGATATGCTCATCTGCGCAGGCCCAGTCCACCGTGACATCACCTCGGTAAAAAATGTAATCGATGCGTTTGGCTCCGGCGATGGCCTCTGTGAAAAAGGTGGAATACGTACCAAATTCTTTCCGGCAGCGGTAACGAGCACTCGCATAAGTATCCTGCAGATTCCCCATTGCAAGCAGATCCATGATCTCTGGCATTTCTGGCTCCGCATTGAAGTCTCCGCAAACAAGTGTCAGATCGTCGTTTCCCTGCCCCGACCATCCTGCCATCATTGCGGCGGCACCCTTGCGAGACCACTCGCCCACATGCGACCAATGCGCATTGAGCACTCGAACGGTTTTTTGGTTTTCCCGATCAAACAATACAACGATGGTGACCAGCCGAGGCAAGTCGGCATCCCAACCGATCGATCCTTCCTGCATTGGTTCCGTGGATAACCACTTCACCTCCCCTTTCAGAAAATCATAGCGTTTACGATTCCAAAAAATCGGACTCGCCTCTCCACTGCCGTCCGCATTTCGACCCCGGCCAAAAGAGTCATGCTGTCCTAATCTTTGTTTCAAATCATCAAACTGATTAGGTAGCACTTCTTGCAAAGCAACGATGTCAAAGTAGCGCACTGCATTGGCGACCTCATCGCGTCGTTCGAACCATTTAAGCGTGTCGTCCGGATTGTCGTAGCGCACATTGAACGTGCACACAGAGGTCTCTTCGGACTGCTGTCCAAACACACCTTGCGGTACGTAACAACAGCCTAAGACCAAGACGGGGAGCCACAGTTTAAAAAACAACATACGCGATTGCATCATGGAACGAATATACCGACGGACTGGCATTACCTTTGCGCCGTGGGCAGAGAAAGACAATTCCGAAAGAACGAAGCGCTGATACTCGATGTCGAAGACATTGCGTTTGGCGGAAAAGGCATCGCAAGAATCACCACCGACAAAGGTCCGTTTGTGGTGTTTATTCAAAATGCATTCCCGGGTCAGAAGGTGGAAGCTCGGGTCGTAAAATGCAAATCAAGGCATGCTGAATGCAGGCTCGAAGAGGTCCTCGAAAGGGCACCCTCGGAAATCAACCACGGTTATCAAGAAATACCGGGAGCACCCTATGCACAAGTGCCGCTCACAATCCAGCACGAAACCAAGGAAAAGACCGCGCTTGATCTTTACGAACGCATCGGAGGAGTCCAAGACATTCAATCGGTTTATCAAGGGTTCATTGCGTCGCCTAAAAACTGGCACTACCGCAACAAGATGGAGTATAGCTTCTCTGCCATCGTTCACAATCCGGAATCCGGTGAGAAAGAAGATAGCTTTGGCTTTGGTTTCAAAAAGCGCGGCACATGGTGGGCCGTTGAAAACCTCAATGGTGACTCAGGCTTGTTTGATGCTCAAGTTGAAAATTTCATGCCCATCCTGAGGAAATGGTTCGAAAACACCAACCTACCGGCTTGGCATCCGCCAAAGCGAGAAGGCTTCTTCCGCTTCCTGGTTGCACGGCGTAGCGAGGCCAATGAGAAGTTACTTTTCAATCTGGTCACAAGTTCCGAGGGATTGCAATCATTCGATCGCGAAGCCTTTGTGGGACTCCTCAAATCAGAATTTGGCGAACGATTGCAGGGCGTGCTTCACACCGTGAATGACGACAAGGGTGATCGGGTCGAAGCGCGGTCTGGAGACTCCGAATTGATTCATGGGCAGGCGCACATCACCGAGACATTGCACGGACTTGATTTTGACATTGAAATGTCCAGCTTCTTTCAAACAAATCCAGCAAGCGCGGAACGCTTGTACGCAGAGGTGATTGCAGCTGTCGCTGGCGAGAATGATGGTCAAGATGCTCTGGAGTCTCCGAGCAAAAGAGAGTACATCATGGATTTGTTTTGCGGGACAGGCACCATCGGTCAAATGCTCGCCCGACACAGCGAAAAACCAATCATCGGAGTCGACATCGTGGAGCAGGCAATCATCGATGCACGAAGAAGTGCCAAAAACAATGGCACTGAAAACATTGAATTCCACGCCGCAGATGTAGGCAAGTTTCTTCTAGAATTCCCTGAGTACAAAGGATGTATTGAGTCAATCGTCTTGGACCCACCTCGCGCAGGAATCTCACCCAAATCCTTGCGAAAAGTCATCCGATTGGGCGCACCTCGAATCGTTTACGTTTCGTGCAATCCTGCTACACAAGCGCGGGACATTTTAACACTGCGGGAGTTTGGTTACGAACTCAAACAACTCAAGTTGGTTGATCAATTTCCACACACCGCCCATGTTGAAGCCATTGCAGTTTTTGAAAAGAAGTAGAAAGCATCGAACTTAGACGCATGACTTCTACCCGCATTCTTGAATCCGAGCAAATTGAACGGAAAATTCAGCGCATTGCCCGACAAATCGCCGAGGAATTCATTGACACAAAGACCATTCATTTGATTTGCATCGCGGGCAACGGTGAACCCGTCGGCAACCGAATAGGCAGCGCCCTGCGCTCTATCTCAAATGCTCAAATCGAAATGAGTACATTGAAAATGAAAAAGTCTTCGCCTCTGGATCACCCGATTGTCCTCAGTACCGACTTGGTCCAACTCACGGGGGCAGAAGTTGTGATTGTTGACGACGTACTAAACTCAGGAAAAACCTTGATGCATGCCGTTCACCACATCCTGAGCGCAGGACCAACGAGGGTAGCTACCGCTGTTCTCGTGGACCGCATTCACCGATCCTTTCCGATTCGAGCTGATTTTTGTGGTCTGAGTCTGAGCACCAACCTCAAAGAACACATTGAAGTCACGATCAGTGATTCATGGAGCGAAAAAGACGAAGCGGTACTCACTGACTGAGGTTCCTTCAATCGGACCGCGCGAAACACTGGATTAACCCAGAGCCGACTCCCATCGCAAAAAATCTGATGCAGCAGGAAGCCCATTGATCTGTTCATCTGCCCGAGCGTAACAAGCTTTCCTCAATTCCCAAAGGGCCTTCACATCCACATCAGACTTGGCCTTGCCATGGGAATCAGACAGCATCGGACGCTGCGATTTCTCATTCACTGATTTTAAACGGCGCTCAATCACCTCAAACGGTGGATTTAAATGGACGACATGTCCCATAGACTTCATCCAATCCATGGCACCAGGTATGCAGGGCGTTCCTCCACCACAAGCTATTATTTGCACCTTGGGTTCAACCACCAATCCATTCAGCACAACCATTTCCATCTTTCGGAATGCCGCTTCTCCATCTTCTCTGAAGATTGCCTCCACTGTTCGACCAGTCTTTTGTTGAATCGCATCATCGAGGTCTCGGACTTCCCAAGCTCCTCGTGCTGCCATTTTTCGCGCTGTGTGCGACTTCCCTGCACCCATGTAACCAATGAAGAAGAGAACCGACTTCATTCGCCGTGCACATTGACACGAAACATAGACTCTCCATCCAAAAATCCCTCCAGCACATCACCATCGAATACTTGCCCAACACCCGCTGGCGTCCCTGTAAAAAGAACATCGCCCATTTTGAGCGTCATGTATTTTGAAACGTGGGCAATGAGTGCGTCCACGTGATGAATCATGTCACGAGAGGAACCTGTCTGAACACGTTTACCGTTTTTCTCCAAGTAAAATGACAAAGACTCCCAGTCTTGATCCAGCTTATCCAATACGTGCCATTTCTTGCTGATGACAGCCGAACCATCAAATGCCTTGGCCTTTTCCCATGGGTGTCCATCTTTCTTGGCCTGCGCTTGCACATCCCTTGCTGTAAAATCAATGCCCAATGAAATGGCATCGTAGTAACGAGGCGCAAATTCAGGTTGAATAGCCTTGCCATTGCGGCAAATCCGAACCAACAATTCCACCTCATGATGAACTTCCTGCGTCCAACTGGGGATGTAAAACGGATGACGATGTGCCAAAACCGAACTGTCTGGCTTCAGAAAGAACAGGGGCTCCTTTGGAACGGAATTCCCCAATTCCTTGGCGTGATCCGCATAATTACGACCGATGCAAATGATCTTCATGGTGCTTGAATCTGTTGCAAAGATGGCACAGAGGCCTCGTCATTCTACATAAAAACGAATCTCGACCCGTCGATCAGATTCAGACATCGACCGATTGCGCTCCGCTCCAAAATAATTCAAGAGCACTCGTTCGCCATCCAAACCGCTTTGTAAAATGTAATCGCGCACAACTCTCGCCCTGCTCTTTGATAAGGCATGATTGTGTGATCGGCTGCCAGACGGATCAGCATGTCCTGTGCAAACCACTCGGATTTGAGGGTGACGACAGAGCAACTCCATGACTTCGTTCAATTGAAGTTGAGCATTCAGCGTCATCGAAGCAGAGCCTGAAGGAAAGGAGACATCTACCGACTGAGGAAGACGCAATTGCCCCAGCGATGCATCCGAAGAAATGGGCATAAGTGCCGGTCGTGCACCAGGAAGAACCGCTGAGGATTCTAAAGCCATGAGGCGCGTCTCCTGGTTTTCGAGCAGAAATATGATCCGTTCCATCCAAAAGGCTAAATCGGGTGTCTGCGCGCTCGGCCAAATGGCGCGATCTTCTCCCGACAAGGTCCCAGAGGTAATGGTTGAAAATTCCAAATCCATAGCTGGCAATGGGGCGTTCACATCCAAGTCCAACCAATTCAAATCTAAGTTTCCTTGCTCGGATGTTTCGTCTTCAGCAAGCGCATCTTTGAGCGATGCATACAAAGCGGCATTGACGCGATAATTCAATTCCATCGCCAACTGCATTTTCAGTTCGTCTAGGCCACTCTGCACGAGAACATACCATTGTTCCTCATCAGACAAACCGTCGGCCATCCTCCAGCGACGTAAATCGTGGTGGTCGAGAGAAGAAACGCGCTCAATCAACGACCTTACTTCGTCCGAAAAGCCACCCTTGACCCAGGGCGAAGGAAGTGACTGCAGACTCGCTATTTCTTGAACAATGCGTTCAAGCCTTCGAAGGACTGCAGATTCCGGCGATTTCCAACGAACCTGTCCAGATTCAATGTCCACCGCAACGGCTCCATCCAAATAGAAGCTCATATTCTCGAGCATCAAAGCATGTGAACGTTGCCAATCCTCTGACTGGACCAGCTTCACATCAGCAACTTGCGACTTCAAATCACTGGAAAAGTGAAACAACGTGAGAAACATCATGCAGAGCGCGATAAAGCGCTTCAGACCTCCCCAGCTCGTTGGAAACAAAAAAGAAAATGACCTCAGCTCATTCATCCCTGTAAATATCGCTCAAATAATTTACAGAGTCGACGAATCTACTTCCCGCGTCCTTTGAGCACGGTCAGCACCGTGTAGAATAGAATCTTGATGTCGAGGGCGATGCTCATGTTTTCAATGTAGATCAGATCAAACCTCAGACGCTGCACCATCTCTCCTACATTCTCCGCATAGCCATATTTTACTTGGCCCCAAGAAGTGATGCCAGGACGCACTTTCTGGAGGTGGTGGTAGTGAGGTGCCCGCTCCATGATCCGGGCGATGAAGTGCGCTCGTTCCGGTCGAGGTCCAACCAAAGCCATATCTCCCATCAATACATTCAAAAACTGCGGAAACTCATCCAGCCTGGATTTTCTTAAAAATCGACCAATGCGTGTAATTCTCGGGTCATCATCGCGACTCAATTGAGGACCTTGTGCTTCCGCATCGACGAACATGGTTCTAAACTTGATGATCTGGAACGGCTTGCCGTACCTTCCAATCCGTTCTTGCAGATAGAACACGGGACCTTTGCTCGACGACTTGACCAACACGGCAATTACAGCAAAGAGCGGACTCAGCAAGATTAATGCAAAGATGCTCACTGTCCAATCCAACAAGCGTTTGATCGAGCGTTGCCATTGTGGCATGATTTCCCGATCAATTTCAATCAAGGGAGCACCATAAATGCTCGACATCCGAACCGATCCGCTGAGGATGTCGTAGATGTCAGGGATAATCCGGACTTCAACGAGCGTTCCTTCGAGGGCATTCAGGATTGCTTCTAGGTTGTCACGGTCTCCTCCTCCAATCGCAATGATCACTTCTTCAATTCCCTGCTCCGCAATCACATGCTGAATCTCAGTCACCTTGCCCCAATTTGGCAAGTACCGATCCAGTGCCGTATCCACACCGTTGACCTGAATGAAACCCAGAAACTGATACCCCGCATTTTTTCGCAATCCCGTGATCTCTTCATACATCCTCACCGCACGCTCATTGCCGCCAATGATCAGTGTCGGAAAACTCCATTTTCCAGTATGAATCTTCTTGACCGTTCTGGTCGTAATGACCAAACGCCCGAGCAATGTCAACGTCCAATGACTCGCCGTCAGCGCACTCAATGATGCGTAGTATTGACGGTAGCTCTGAATGTTATCATCAAGCAACAAACCAAAAAAGATAATCAACACTCCCAGTGCTGTCGTCCACGTCACCTGGCCCACCTCCAAAATACGATGGCGCTTGAGAGGTTTTGAGTACATCCCCGCCATGCCGTGCAAAACCAGCCAGAAAACAGGAATGATCGCTAATCCCAATAAATATTGGCGGTCTGCCAGCGTCGCAGACCAATCTGGGGCACCTATTTCCTCTATGACAACCTTTCGGAAGAAATAAAGTACTGACCACGAAATCGTCGCAGACAACCAGTCTGCAATCACATAAGCGAGTGTCAGCAAACGTTTATTCATGGATAGCGAACCAACTTAAAATTATCTACAATTACTGTGGTTGTATCCTGGGTACCATCGTAAATGGCATCCAACAATATTTCATAGTATGTGGCGTCTGGAGTGCTTCGCACCATGGGTCCCAAGTCCAGGTAAATCTTATTGGGATTCAAGTCCGTCGATTTCAACAGGAGAATGGGATATCGCTGAGCGGTTTCTGAATTGGCCACCTTCAGACCTAACCAAAAAGGTTGATCACATGCGTAATCCAACTCCAACCAGACAGGACCAGAAGTGGTCAAGTTAAATTGTTGTTCATTGGTATTGGAAGTTAAAACCGCTTCGGTCGATGTCAGGTGAATCAAACCACTGGCATCGCCTTCGAGCACCCAATTGGGATTTTCTGTACGTCCAATCGTTGCTGTACTCGTCGAAGACTCCTCAAATCGATTGGATGTTTCGAAGTCTTCAGCGACAATTACCTGAGCCAAGTCAGTGTAGCCCAGCACCAGATTCAACGTATCTCTTCCTCCAAACTCAATATTCGGTAAGTAGCTGTATGCGTCATAAAAAGGATACGGCTGACGGGTTGACGATATCGCATTGGCTCGGATACCTGCTGACAGCGTCAATTCGGGATTTGATCCCAACGCATCTGGAGAAAGGGGGATGTCTGCTGGCAGCGGAAAAGCTCCCAAAACGTCTGTTGAAGAATACACCCAAACTTCTTCGATGCGACTCGACGATGTACCCTCCGTGTCATCCGCTGAAATAGCCATGGATTCAACGTGCAACACAAATGGCTCACCGTCCCAAGAATTGATGCATCCTGGAGAGGACAGCACCAAAATCAGAACCGCAACGCTCGTGGAAATGGATAAATGACGTGGCAAAAAGGCGAAATCAAAATGGAAAAAAGGGTCCGACGCAGGCAAAATTAACGTTTCGCCAACGGGATGCACCATTGTTAACGAGCGGATTCCGTGCTTCGTATCTCAGGTTTCAAACAAAAAAAACGAGTTGTACACAATTGTTCTCAATCCGCACAGCGCACACAGTTTGTAGCGCCTGGCATCAGTAGAATTCGCCCCATTGGAATACGCACACCACATTGATGACATAAACCAAACCGATCTTCCTTCAGACGATCCAGTGCACGCAACAAGTTTTTACGTTGCTTTTCCGCCTGCAGAAGCGCGGCCTGGTTGACACTCCTGTTGTTTATGGCATCCATTCGACTCACTCGGCCGATGGCATTTTCAGGAGGAATGGGCTTGGTCAATTCGCGGTATTCGATGATCCGTTCATCCAACTGCGTCAGTTTTTGCAGCACTTTTTTCTTGAATTGCGCGATTTCTTCGTTGCTCCAATTGGACATTAGATTCAATTTTCTATCAAGATACGGATGAGCCTGAGCCATGCAAAACAATTGAAATCCCTAATTTTGCTGCATGAAATTTTTCATCGACACGGCCAACCTCGATCAGATTCGAGAAGCCCAATCCCTCGGAGTTTTAGACGGCGTGACCACAAATCCATCGCTGATGGCCAAGGAAGGCATCTCAGGTGATGATGCCGTCAAATCACATTACGTGGCCATTTGTGAAATTGTCGACGGCGATGTGAGCGCGGAAGTCATATCAACCGAATTCGAAGGAATGATCTCAGAGGGGCGTGTCCTCGCAGATTTACATCCCAACATTGTGGTAAAAGTACCCGCAACCGCCGATGGTATTCGAGCCATTCGATGGTTCACCGACAATGGAATCCGCACCAATTGCACGTTGATTTTCTCTGCAGGCCAAGCCTTGCTGGCAGCGAAGGCAGGAGCCAGCTATGTAAGCCCATTTGTAGGACGTTTGGATGACATCAGCAGCGATGGTCTGCAGTTGATTGAGAAGATTCGGGTCATCTATGACAACTACGATTACGGCACTGAAATCCTCGCAGCAAGCGTGCGTCACACGATGCACATCATTGAATGCGCTGAAATTGGAGCAGACATTATGACGGGCCCACTCAGCGCCATCCTGGGATTGCTCAAACATCCACTCACCGATAGCGGCTTGGCTCAATTCTTGGCAGATCATGCCAAGGCCAAAGGTTAATGCTCCTGCGCATTCACCCGGACAATCCGGATGAACGAAAAATCCGACAAGCCTGTGCTCTGTTGGAAAAAGATGCTGTCATCATCGTTCCTACGGACACCGTGTACAGCATGGCTTGCGTGTTGGGTTCTGCAAAGGGCCTTGAACGCATTGCTCGGCTGAAAAATGTCCCCTTGAAAGTAGCGCGTTTCAGCATAGGATGCTCAGACCTGAGCCAATTATCGCTGTACACGCGACCGTTGAGCAGCACCACGTTTAAAGCCATGAAAAAGGCATTTCCCGGTCCTTACACTTTCATTGTACCTGCCAATAACAATGTGCCAAAGTGGTTCATGGGTAAGCGGAAGTCCATCGGGATTCGAGTTCCAGACAATCGCATATTCAGCGCCATCGTAGAAGAATTGGGTCGGCCTCTTGTGGTGAGTTCCGTTCGAGACGCGAGTGAAATTCAAGAATACACCACCGATCCTGAACTCATCGCCGAACGATTCGGAACGGATGTGGATGCGGTCATCGACGGTGGGTATGGCAAACTCGACGCCTCCTCAGTTTTGGACTGCACTGGAGATACTCCCGATGTCATTCGCGAAGGGCTGGGCCCCATTGAAGGTTTGGTTTGACTCATTGATCCTGAGCGCGGGAGGAAAGCATGGGAACGAATGCAAAGTCGCCATGCTCCTCACGTTCAAAATCCACTTCACTTGTGCGTGTCAAGGTAAACATACGCTGGGTGTCGCCCTCGCCGACCGGAATCACCAACCTTCCACCAACCTTCAACTGCATCAGGAGCGCTTCGGGAACTTCGGGAGCACCGCAAGTGACGATGATTCCGTCAAACGGTGCAAACACAGCTTTGCCCTTGTAACCATCTCCATAAAATAGATCAGGCTTGTACCCCATCGTGCTCAACAACGGTTTGGCTTTGTCAAAAAGATTGCGCTGACGTTCAATGGAAAAGACTTTGTAGCCCATTGCGCACAAAACAGCACATTGATAGCCGCTGCCCGTTCCAATTTCCAGCACCTTGTTTCCCGGTCCGAGATTGAGCAATTCTGTTTGCTTTGCAACCGTGTGAGGCTTGCTGATGGTCTGTCCAGAACCTATTTGAAACGCCTTGTTTTGATAGGCAAACTGCTCGAAAGCGGAGGACAAGAAAAAGTGACGCGGGACGCTATCAATTGCCTCCAACACCTCTTCATTTTGAATCCCCAGAGCCCGAAGCTCATCAATCATCTTTCTGCGTTGGCCCTTGTGCCTGTATTCATCCTTCTTCACGGAGTGAAATTAACTCAGTCCGCGACTTTATTTGAATCAAACCAAACTTCTTTTTGAACGGGCATTGTGGATTCAATGTTAGTCGAAATGACATCAGCATGCAGCTGAAGGTTCCTCGACAGAAGGTACTTTTATGCCATGACAAAACATTGGTTCACCTGCAAGGTCAAATACGTTAGACACGATGCCGAAGGAGCAGAGGTCAAAGCCACAGAATCCTTTGTACTCGACGCTTACAATTACACTGAAGCAGAATCGCGAATGACTGGGGTTTGCGAAAATGAGGGCATTCGTCCATTCGAAATTGTACAAATCACCAAATCAAATCTTTCAGAGGTCATTCGTTTTGATGATGCGGATAAATGGTTCAAAGTGAAAATTGCACTCACGAGTTTGGACGAACAGAAAGGGGTCGAAAAGGAGACCTATCAGCACGTACTCCTCTCTGCGCAAGATGTACGTGACGCCTACGACAAAGTGCAAAAGCACATGTCCACGGTTGGTCTCGGCTTTGTCATTCCTTCCGTTGCATTCCAAAAAATCACAGAGGTGTTCCCTCTGGAAGAAGAGGGTGGTTCGCATGCTGTGCAAGGAGCTCCGGAAGGCTCATTCACTGAGAGCGATTCTGAATCTGAAGTGCTTCAAGAAGCATAAATCCACTCCCAGGCGCTGTGATAAGCGCCAGAGGCTTCGGCTCGCTCCATCAGCTGGCGATAGAAATCATCACTCCCCAACGTTGCTCCGTCTCCGACCATCAGCAAGTGATGTTTGGCTCGGGTCATGGCCACATTGGTTCTGCGGTATTCCTTCAAAAAGCCCACTTGCCCCTCTGCATTGCTACGGGTGAGGGAAATAACAATGGCGTCACGCTCTTGACCTTGAAAGGCATCGACCGTCGCGAATTCCACACGCTCACGAAAGTTCAAGTACTCTTCCAATTCTTCAAATTGACGCTCCAGCTCCGTGACTTGAGCTCGATAAGGTGCGATGACCCCAACTTGAAAAGAAGGACAACTCGTCAAAATTTCAAGGGTACGTTGCAAAACAAATTCCGCTTCAGATGGGTTCACCGTGCTCTCACTTCCCTCCTCCTTTTCCTCCTCAAACCCACATCCAGCCGAATCAATGAAAGTCCACGGGCTTCTCAAAATTTCCGGAAGCGATTGCGACGTCAATTCAGCGGCTGGTTGTAATTGACCTTCATAAAACCAATGAGACGATGGCGCCATGATCTCGGGATGCATGCGGTATTGTTCTGTGAGCATTGTTGTGCTTCCAAAACAAAATTTCGAACGCATAAAGCACGCCAAGGCACTTTCTTCCAACCCCAAGGCCAAAGCACGATGGCTCTTGATCACAGGAGGCAGTTGATGCGGATCTCCTGCAAGGACGTATCGGCTGCTCAACTGCATTGGAATCAATGCTCCCGGCAACATCGCCTGTCCCGCCTCATCAATAACAACCGCATCAAACCGCTCATCTGCAACCACGGTATTCGCAGCTCCAGCCAACGTCGCACAGACCACCTGTGCCTGACGTACGATGCGCTCGGCAATGAAACGTTCCAGTTCAATGGCTTCTCGCTCAAGCGATTTCGCATCCTTTCGAGCAGAAGCTCGCTCTGCGCGCTGTTCGCTTCCGAAGTTGCGATGAAAACGATCAACCACTTGCCAAGCTTTTTTCGCCCGCTTTCGCAAATCACGTACTTGCCTGTATTCTGAATCCTCTTCCACCTGTGCGTCCAATCCAAAGGACTGCACCTCATCCGAAAGCCGCATAGGATGACCGATTCTCACCACAGAAACACCCTGTTTTGCGCATCCTGCAACGAGCAAATCCACAGCAGCATTGCTCGGAGCGGTCAAAAGCAGGCGTCGCTTTCTTTGCACCATTTCAATCACGTATGCGAGCAGGGCCGTGGTTTTTCCGGTCCCCGGCGGTCCATGCAGCAAACTCATTGCGGGACACATCAGCGCATGATTCAACCATGCTTTTTGCAAGGCGTTCAGCGATTCGAACGCAGCAGTCGCATGTTCTCCTTCTCGCATTGAATCCTCGAAACTGGGAAACTCGCTGCAATTCAAAAAAGCATCGCGAGTGGCCTTTTCAATTTCATTGTCCGTATTGATCCAATAACTGAGCGCAGCAGCCATGCGCTGATAAGTACGATCGTCCGATCTAGCATCCAACGTCCAGCGTTCATGCAATTCAGCCCCTGTCAACGGAGCCCCATCCATGATGACATCGACAGCACTTGCAGTCGCCTTTCGAACAATCCCAATTCGAACTTCGTCCTCATTGCGAGGCGATCCCGCTTCGTTGGCTTGGTACATTGAAACAGGAGAACCAGCACGAAATGCACCTACTAAGCCTGCATTGTGGCTCATTTTTATCTTCAAGCGCACCCGGCCGCCAAATGTGAAATCTTGCTCTTCGATGGAAATCGGTGACCACGTCACCCCTTCAGCTCTACGAATTCGCAGGGACTTGCCCTCGATTACAGAAGCCAAACGTTTTTCTTCCTCTCGCTGCTCAAAAACGAGGGCCTCGGCTAACTTTCCAAGTTGTTCGATGGCCGTTTTCATCCTCGGTTCCTATACCGGCAGTTAACGCACCAGCGAGAACGTTCCGTTGAGGTATTTGTAGCCCTCCCCTTCATCAATGGTTTGTCCATTGACGTCATTGATGACCAGAGCTGAACTTGCTCGTGCAATTCCGAGTACGTAATAATAGGTTCCTTCAGCAGCCTCGTCAGGAGCGGGCTTCCAACCTGATGATTTACCGAAATCGTTGCTCGTATACATCAACTGACCCCAGCGGTTGTAAATCCGAATGGTGCTACCATTGTATCGGTCACTGTTGAGTCCTTCGACATAAAAAGCATCATTCAAGGCATCCCATTGGCCCGGGCCATTGGGTGAAATCACATTGGGAATCGTCAGCTCACAAACAGCTTCTTCTACTTCGAAGTAACTCGTAGTGCTCCATGTGCAGGGCGGAGCCATGGTCACGAGCACCACATAATCACCGGCTTCTTCGGCATTGAACGTCGCTGCTGTCCCAACTGTTTCTCCCCCGATTTGCCAATCATAGACGTAGTCCGACTCATTGGAGCCTAAATCAATGAAACTGAGTGCCACCAGTTGAACTGCATCATCCGGGCACACTTCAGCGGTTGCATCGACTCCTGTTGGAGGTGGAATGAAATCAACCGCGACGTTCTGCGTCACTTCGCAGTTATCCAAGTCTCCTCCTGTTACGGTCACCAACAATGTCATGACGGTGTCCTGCGTCAAACCATCCACATTCACGTTTGCCCCATTGCCACTGACCAAATCCGAGGGCGTCCAGTCATAGGAATAGTTGAACCCCGGGTCTTGATTGAGCACATTGCCCTGCAAGGATACTGGTGAGCCGCAAAAACCTTCAGGTGTCTGTATTTCTACTTCAGGACCTTCCACCACCGTAATCTCTACGTCCGTGCTGTAGGTGCAACCGAAATTATTGGTTGCTGTGTACGTGAA
The DNA here is from genome assembly GCA_965661575.1 of uncultured Flavobacteriales bacterium. Lineage (GTDB taxonomy): Bacteria > Bacteroidota > Bacteroidia > Flavobacteriales_D > Sanyastnellaceae > UA16. The sequence continues at coordinate 15,561 of CBFIEJ010000016.1, forward strand.
TGTGCCTGAGTCGGCAGCGACCAGTGTAATGTCGTTGCAATCTTCGCTTTGGTCATAAATACTGGGGCCACTCCACGCGGTACTATCACACCCCATTCCAAAGACAGGCGTGAACACGATGGGCTCCGGATAAAGCTCCGGATTGAAATTGACGTTCCACTCAAAAATGTAACCGTCGTCAGCTCCCCAAGCATCGCAAACCTCTACCTCCCAAGTTCCATTTAACGGACATCCTTCGAGCAAATTGAAGGGCTGAGCTGATTCATAATCGCCTGCAGGCAATTGGCCGGTGGCGTTTTCTGCCCATGTCCCATTCGTAGCGAGAGGTGACCAGAAATAATCCCAGCCTGTCCCAGGACCCGTTCCGTCTCCTTGGTCAGGAACTCCCAAGTTGGTAGAACCACCACCCTGTTGGTGTACAGCAAGGCTTTGACCATTCGGACAAATGAACGTAATGGTCAAATCTCCCATAAAAGTGTGCTCAAAATTGATGAATAAATCAAGAATATCTGAATCGGCATCTTCAACGACAGCTCCTGGAGAGAAGGACGTAAAAGTCAGTTCGGCAGAGAAACACTGGGTTTGATCATCCGGAATGTACAGCCCCTCTCCAAAGTCACCTGAAGGCTCTGAATCGTAGGTCGTTCCTTGAACCACACCATCAAGTGGAAACAATTGACCGGAACAAACGGTAGCGTCGATGGAGGTGCCACTCCAGTCAGGCTCAGTCGAAACCAAAACGAGGTGGTCGACTAAATTGTTGTTGGAACAACCATCGGGGTCGTCGTCTGAAATGTTATCATCTGCAATACTGAGCTGTACTTTATAAGCACCGGGAGCATCGAATGTATGGGAGACAATAGCTCCGTCATCAAGCACGACCCCATCAGCAAAATCCCATTCCCAAGAGACGATATCAAACCCCTCTGCTGATGTTGAACCACTCGCATCGAAGGTAATCTCTTCCCCCACGCATGATAGGTGAGGCAGTGACTCACCACTTTCTACGATAGCGAAGGGACGTTCACAAGGGTAACCACAGCTCATTTCCGCAACGAAATTTCCAGGTCCCGACGCATCGGACGTGAAATGCAATGTCAAACAGCCACCAGGATTATCCTCTGATGCGAACAACTCCAAACCCTGCAAGTCAAAGTCCATGTACGCACCTAGCAGCGGTGCGCTATCATCAGGTCCATCGTACACCTGCATCAAATCGCCTTCGCCCAGAGCTGCAAGAGCAAAATACAGAGTGATAATCGTCTCTGGAGCCTCTGGACATATCGTCATCGTGATGTCCTCATTCGGCCCGTAATCGCCAGCACTCAAACCCGTGTCAACGAGAAAACCTTGGCATGTTTCAAGGTTGCCATTGCTAATTGGTGTCTCTTGTGCAATGCCTTGGAAAGGAGCAAAAAGACAAAGTAAAGGCAGGACAAACGCTGCATATGGTGGTTTCGCTCGCATGACTTTAAATGCTTTGATCGATTTTGGAAGCTGCCTGGTTGACTAAGTATCGCTGATACAGGACTTCGCAGCGATTCAAACTAATCAAGTGAAAGGTGCGTTCACCTGCAATTGACCAGTACCGATGATATTCGGCAGATGGTTGAATGCTCAAATCGAGCGGATTGAAGCCTTGAGCCTCCAACAGTGCTTTGTCTGTTGAATTCAATGGAGCTGTGCCTAGCTTGGTGCCGTCTACTATCTGCCACCCGTGCTGCAACCACCAGGTCATTCGGGACTCATCGTCTTTCCATGCATCCCACGTTATTGTGGGATCAGCACAGATCGCTACTCCTGAAACTGAATGAGAAATCTCTGCAGACCACGAAAAGGTAGGGCATGCAGCGAGCAAGGAACAAATCAATACTGAGAACATGTGAATTGGTTTCAAGGTATTCGTGCGTAAATATAAACAACCCAAACCAGTGAAAGGTTGCAAGGTAATCAGAGGATTATGAACGGTTGCTAAAGATTTTATAGCACTCACAATGGCAGGATAAAAAATCTGTCTATCTTTGCCCCCCCAAACGAGGGAACATGACTCCTTAGCTCAGCTGGTTAGAGCATCTCACTTTTAATGAGAGGGTCCTGGGTTCGAGTCCCAGAGGGGTTACAAAAAGAAGGGTGTCTTTGGCACCCTTTTTAATGCACTGCCCAGGTGCTGAAATTGGTAGACAGGCATGGTTGAGGGCCATGTGTCCGTTAGGGCGTGCGGGTTCGAGTCCCGCTCTGGGCACTTCACACCTACCCGGGTGGCGAAATTGGTAGACGCGCAGTCCTCAGAAGGCTGTGCCTTCGGGCGTGCTGGTTCGAATCCAGTTCCGGGTACATAACTACACAAGTCAAACAAATCAAAGGTTGACCCCCTGCGTTTGTTCAACTTGTAGGCTCGAGTCTAGAAAAGCGAAGTTTGCGCCCCTGAACGCCCGAGATACCAAAAAATAGCCTTGAAAGCCAAAAAGCGAGCGTATCTTGCCAATGTGGTAACCAACAATTCCATTAACGCCCAATCCATCGTTGAAGGCCTCGCGCAAGTGCAGAGGCCTCTTTTGATCAGTGGACCGTGCAGCGCAGAATCTGAGGACCAAGTGGTCAGCACCGCAAACGAGCTTGCCAAACATGGAGTTCACATCCTGAGAGCAGGCGTCTGGAAACCACGCACACGGCCCAACGGATTTGAAGGCATGGGAGCAGACGCTCTGGAATGGTTGGTCAATGCGAGAGAATCCTCTGGTCTGCCAATTGCCACAGAAGTTGCAAACGCACAGCATGTCGAAGCTTGTTTGAATGCCGGAGTTGATGTGATGTGGATCGGCGCGAGAACGACGGTGAGTCCATTTGCAGTACAGGAAATTGCAGATGCCCTGAAAGGTACCAATGTGCCCGTGTTCGTGAAAAATCCGATGCACGCCGACTTGTCCCTTTGGCTCGGTGCGATCGAACGTGTGCGCAATACGACAGATGGTCCTGTCTGGGCAATACACCGTGGGTTCAGCCAATATGGCCAGAAAGAGTACCGCAATGCCCCGATGTGGGAAATTGCCATCGGTCTCAAAATGGCACTACCGGAAGTCCCGATCATTTGTGACCCCAGTCATATCGCGGGGAATCGAACGCTCTTAAAACCTGTTGCTCAAAAAGCCATGGATTTGGGAATGGAAGGTCTCATGCTGGAAACGCATCCGAATCCTGAAGAAGCGCTTAGCGACGCGAAACAGCAACTCACTCCAGCTGCCTTCGGACAATTGATTGATTCCCTCACCATCCGGAATGCTTCTGAGCCAAAAATCAGTTCGGCTGATCTTGCAGCACTGCGTCTGCAAATGGATTCCATCGACGAACAGGTCATAGAGTTACTGCACACGCGCATGAACCTTGCCCGACAAATTGGCTTGCACAAATGGGAAAACGGGATGACCATCCTCCAAATGGAGCGATGGAAAGAAGTCTTCGATACCCGAGAGAAGTGGGCTGAACGTGGCGGATTGAGCCCTGAGTTCATCTTAAACTTTCTTGAGCAGGTGCACAAAGAGAGCATTCGTGTTCAAAACGAGGAGATGACTTCAAAAATATCGAAGTCATAATCAGCTGATTATAAGTTGATTGCGATTTTTATCGCATTTTTTTTTTAAAATCTTGAAACTAAAAACGAACTCCCCACGTAAAGGGAGATGGTTTTGGTTTTGCCACGCTCGAATTGAGCGTTTATGAATCAGGCGATTTGGTGAGAAGGGGTCCCTCAACGGAGGGGCCCCTTTGATTTTTTAAGGACTTTTTGAATCGATATGATTCCGGCTATCGTCGTTGGCGAACAGTCATCATGTGCAGCCAAATCGAGCGGCTCAATCGAGCGATCAAGGGGAGAAGGACGAGCAAAAGCGTGATGCCAGTGGTGAGAAAAAGCGTCACATCTTCGAAAAATGAAAATTTGATCAGCCCCCACCAGTCAAAACACATCAACGCAACCAAAACCGCTACCCAAAGTGCAATCGTCAGCGCGTATGAGACATAGGCAGCTCCAAAGTAGAAGCCTGGCTCTCTCAAAAAATCTTCACCACAAACTGGACAAGCATCCGGCATATTGGTGATTCCTTTCCATTGATAAGCCTTTTTAGATAAGAAAATATGGCCTTCCCGACAACTCGGACATCGAGCATGAAGCATCGCACCGAATCCGGTCTTTCTTGTCCTCGACATCATTTCAGATTCTGCATAGAGACCAATCGATGATACATTCCCTTCTTCGCCATCAAATCCTCATGACTCCCCTCCTCCACAATACTTCCTTGGTCCAGAACGACGATCCGATCAGCATGCCGAATGGTACTCAATCGATGGGCAACGACCAGAGTTGTCCGCCCCTCCATCAATCGGTTAATCGCCTGCTGAACAGCATGTTCAGATTCTGTGTCCAACGCCGACGTCGCCTCATCCAGCAGCAACACAGGAGGATCCTTGTGAAGCGCCCGAGCAATGCTCAATCGCTGTCGTTGGCCTCCACTTAACCTATTGCCTCCATCGCCAACCGAAGCATTCCAACCTTCGTCCATTTGTTGAATAAACTCCAATGCATTTGCCGCCTCAGCGACTGCAACCAAGCCATCTTCTTCTGTGGTCATTCCATCCGACGCTCCCAACATGACGTTCTCTGCCACCGACGCATTGAACAAACGCGCTTCCTGCGTGACCATGCCCATTTGCGAACGAAAACTAACCAGTTCAAAAGATTCAATAGGACTGCCATCCCACGTAATCTGCCCTGAAGTGACATCGTAAAATCGGGCCAAGAGATTGACCAATGTTGTCTTACCCGATCCACTCGGCCCCACCAAGGCCACGGTCTCTCCTTTGGCAATGCTCAGGTCAATGCCATTCAGCACCGTCTGATCTCCGTATGAAAACCGCACTCCTTCAAATCGAATTCCGTCCCGCAGCGGATGCGTCAATGCCACACCTTCATCTGTCATTTCCTCAGCAGATAAAATTTCCTCCAAGCGCTCAAGGGATGCTGAACCCTTTTGGATCCTGAACCATCCGTCACTGATCGAGCGCGCAGGTGGAATGATTTGAGAAAACACCACGAGGTAACCAATGAACCAATCGCCTGTGAGCCCACTCGATCCTTCGAGCACAATCCGACCGCCGAACCACAACAGCGTGGCCATCACCCCCAGGGAAACCGTTTCCGACACCGGCGATGACAAATATTCCCGCTTGTACAAACGACGCATGAGCTCAAAGAAGCGATCGTTGGAAGCTGAAAATTTTCGTTCAAACTTTGCTTCGGCATGAAACGCTTTGATCACCATCATTCCACCGAGCGTTTCCTCCATGATTGAAATCAGCCCTCCAAGTTCTTCCTTTCCGCGCTTAGCCGCGTGCTTCAAACTTTTCGCGATGCGACTGATCAAGTAGCCACTCACCGGAAGGAACAACATAGAGAACAAGGTCAATTCCCAGCTCAAATAGAACAAGGTGCCCAGCGAGACGAGGATTGAAATAGGTGACTTGAATAGGATCTCAATGGTTCCAATGACACTGAATTCCACTTCCATTAAATCATTGGTCATGCGGCTGATAACATCTCCTTTGCGCGATTCAGTGAACCAACTCATCGGCAAGCGAAGCACCTTGGCGTACAGATTATTGCGCAAGTCCCGGCTCACTCCTGTCCGCATGGTGGCCAAGCTGTACAAAGCGAGGTAACCCACTGCGTTTTTCAGAATGGTGATTCCAAAAATTCCAATGCAGATGTAAGTCAAGGCCTGGGAAGGACCAACGTTGAAAACAAAATTATCAAAGACAGCGCTCCATTTTTCTACGCCGTTGCCTGCAGGTACCTCAATCAGCGACGGAGATTCCTCTCCTCCCGATTGGAAAATAATTCGAAGGAAAGGGACGACACTCAAAAACGTGAATAACGACAAGAAGGCGTTCAACAGATTGCACACCACATTGACCGCCAGATTGAGCCGATAATTCGCGAGGTGCCGAAAAAGATCAATGAAGCGATTCAAATTTTCAATCCTTTAAAGTGTCAACCAAAGCCGCAGCTGTTCCCGTGTAACCCCATGGAGTGAGCGCCTTCAGTTCTGCTTTGATGCCATCATCAACGCTGAGGCCATCGATGAATTCCGCAATGGACTCTGCGTTGATCACGCTGTTTTGACGTGTCAAATCTTTCAGAGCTTCGTAAGGTTTGGGAAATCCTTCTCGGCGCAGGATGGTCTGAATTCCCTCCGCGACAATCGCCCAATTTGCTTCGAGGTCTGCCTCTAATTTCGATTCATTCAACAACAATTTACCCAGTCCTTTTTGCAATGAACCAAGCGCAATTGCATTGTGAGCCAGAGGAACGCCAATGTTTCGCAGTACCGTGGAATCTGTGAGATCACGCTGCAAACGACTGATCGGCAATTTTTCTGAAAAATGCTGCAACAAGGCGTTGGCTACACCAAAATTACCTTCAGCATTTTCAAAATCGATCGGATTCACCTTGTGCGGCATCGCACTGCTACCCACTTCCCCTGCCTTAATTTTCTGCTTGAAATAATCCATACTGATATAAGTCCAAGCATCACGGCTTAAGTCAATGAGTATGGTATGAATACGTCGCAGGCAATCGCACCAAGCTGCTAAATGATCGTAGTGTTCTATTTGAGTGGTGATTTGGCTCCGTTTAAGTCCGAGGCGGACTTGCACAAAATCATTGCCAAAAGCACTCCAATCCAACTGCGGATAAGCCGCAACATGCGCATTGAATTGTCCAGTCGCACCCCCAAACTTTGCCGCATACTGACATCGCTTCAATTCATCCAGTTGCACATCCAATCGATTGACATAAACCGCCCACTCCTTCCCCAACGTAACCGGCGAGGCTGGCTGTCCGTGTGTACGAGCAAGCAAAGGAATTTCCTTCCATTCGCGCGCTTGGCCCAACAGCGTTTGACGCAATGCCGAAAGAGCAGGAATCAGGTTCTGCTCCGTCGCTTCTTTGATGGAAAGTGGAATTGCCGTGTTATTGACATCCTGAGAGGTGAGGCCGAAGTGCACAAATTCAGACACATCTGCCAAATTCAAGGCTTCCATTTTCTCCTTGATGAAATACTCAACCGCCTTTACGTCGTGATTGGTGGTGCGCTCAAACTCCTTGATGCGCTGAGCGTCTGCTTCCGTAAAATCCTCATAGAGACCTCGCAACTTACTGGCTTGATCGGCCTTGAATCCAGCCAATTGTGGCAATGGAATCTCGGTCAATTGCAGAAAGTATTCAACCTCAACCCGAACACGATAGCGCATTAAGCCCCATTCTGAGAAGTAAGGTGCCAAGTTGGCGGTTCGGTTTCTGTAGCGTCCGTCAACGGGGGAGATTGCTGTGAGCTCGTTCAACTGCATGTGCGATATTTCTATTGCAAAAATACACTTGAATGGCGCGCACACCGAGGGAACTTCTCAACCAAATCCAAGGCTTGATCAACACGTCAATCGGCACCACTTTTTATCGAAATTCGCTTCATGAAAGAAGTGTTTCAGGTCGAAGGTATGACATGCACAGGATGCGTTGGAAGAGTTAGAAATGCTCTCATCTCCGTTCCAAGCACCGAGTCCGTCGAAATCGATTTAACGAGTGGCGCAGTTTCCGTGCAGTCCAGTGACAAGCCCTCGCTCCATGATCTGCAAACCGCTCTTGCACCGTTCTCTCACTACACAATCAAGCGCGTTTCACCTACTCATAACGCCTCTGATAATATTGTTCATGCGGACCCCGCTTGGAAGAAGTTTTGGCCTCTCATTCTCATTGGGATGTTTCTGATCGTTGGTTCTGCGGCCGGAGCCTTGAACTCCCACGCTCCAATGCGAAAGGGAATGGAACTTTTCATGAGTGGTTTCTTCTTCGTGTTTTCCTTTTTCAAGTTTTTGGATTTGCGAGGATTTGTTCAGAGCTACACCATGTATGATCTATTGGCCAAACGTATCAAGGTATACGCCTGGCTTTATCCATTCATCGAACTTGCTCTGGGATTGGCGTGGGCTTTGATTGGCGGAACCTTCGAAGTCGCGCTCATCACCGCCGTATTGATGGCATTTGGAGCCATTGGTGTCATTCTCGCCGTGCGAAAAAAAGAAACCATTCAATGCGCCTGCTTGGGCACAGTGTTCAAGTTGCCCATGACAAATGTGACCATCTTTGAAGACACGCTGATGGTCATTATGTCTTTGTTTTTTCTGTTCCCCTAACGCATTCTTACGAGCGATGAATATACACACCATTCATACCGGAAACTTCAAACTCGATGGTGGCGCCATGTTTGGTGTCGTTCCGAAAGCCCTGTGGCAAAAACACGTACCCGCCGATGAAAACAACCTTTGCACATGGGCCATGCGCTCCATGCTGGTTGAACACGGCGATCGACTGTTGCTCGTCGATACGGGGATTGGTAATAAACAATCCGAGAAGTTCTTCAGCCATTATCATTTGCATGGTGACACCTCACTCGATAGCGAGCTGGAAAAACGTGGATTTAGCCGTGAAGACATCACCGATGTTTTGCTGACCCATTTGCATTTTGATCATGTTGGCGGTGCCGTGGAGCGAAACATTGATGGCGCCTTCCGTCCGGCCTTTCCCAATGCAAATTATTGGTCCTGCCAGCGACATTGGGATTGGGCCATGCATCCAAATCCCCGTGAGAAAGCTTCATTTTTAGGCGAAAACCTCCTTCCGTTGCAGGAAAGCGGACAGCTTCAGTTTATTCAACGCGACGGACGCTGGAATCACAATCCTTTTCCTAGCACGTTCCCCGGCTTAGAAGTTTTCTTTGCTGATGGGCACACCGAAAGCCAGATGATTCCCGTGGTCCCGTGTCACGGGACCAAGCTCGCCTTCATGGCCGACCTCACTCCTGCTGCAGCTCACCTTCCTACGGCATGGGTGATCGGCTACGACACTCGTCCACTTTTAACAATGGATGAAAAGCAGTTGCTTCTCGACCATGCCTTGAAAGAAGACTGGGTCCTATTCTTTGAGCACGATGCAATCAACGCTTGCTGCCGCTTGCAAAAAACCGAAAAGGGAATAAGGGCGCGAGATCTCGCTCCTAGCCTTGAACAACTGATCGGCTGATCGCCTCAGCTCCTGCTCAAAATTGCCTGGTTAATCTTTTTGATCAGACCAGGCCCGGCATACACAAGGCCAGAGTACACTTGGAGCAAAGTCGCACCAGCCTCCAACTTCTCAAGTGCGTCCTGTGGCGAACAAATTCCACCGACACCAATGATTGGAAAAGCACCATCAGAGTGGGTATGCAAATAACGAATCACCTCGGTTGATCGTTCGCGCAACGGAGCTCCGCTCAATCCACCGGCACCGATGGCCTCTATTTCCGGCTTTGACGTTTTCAGACCGCCGCGTTCGATGGTTGTATTGGTAGCAATCACACCGGAAATTTGCGTCTCAGTGACCAATTCAATGATATCGTCCAACTGATCATTGGTCAAATCTGGAGCGATTTTCAAAAAGATCGGACGCTGCGCCGTCTTCGATTCGTTCTGTTGCACCAGAGCCAAAAGCAACTTGGCCAGCGGCTCCTTCTCCTGTAGCTCGCGCAATCCAGGTGTATTCGGCGAACTCACGTTCACGACGAAATAATCAACGTGGGGATGCAGTGCTTCAAAGCACTTTTCATAATCTGAGATGGCATCCTCATTCGGCGTCACTTTATTCTTGCCGATGTTGCCGCCAACCAACAAACCTCTGGGACGTTGCTTCAACCGCTCAACCGCTTCGTCCATTCCACCATTATTGAACCCCATGCGATTGATGATTCCATTGTCCTGTGGCAGACGGAACAATCGGGGCTTCGGGTTGCCAGGTTGTGAAACCGGCGTAACTGTTCCAATTTCAACAAAGCCAAAACCCAACGTGGCCATCTCACCTAACCAACGTGCATCTTTATCAAATCCAGCTGCCAACCCCACTGGGTTGGGAAATTTGAGCCCAGCCACTTCCACTTGCAAGGACTGGGAACTCACTGAAAACCAACGCTTCAAACACCACGACAACCCCGGAATGCGGCATGCAATCTGCAACATCTTCATGGTCAATTCATGAGCCGTTTCGGGCTGAAGTCGAAAAATTAAAGGTTTTAGCGTGGCGTACATGGGGACAAAAGTACATCTGGAATGAATCAGATATGTTGAAAAAAATGTGGATAGCGTAATCCTACCCCCTCTATGAATCAAGCTTCGCAGCGGATAGATTTGATTCCCAACGATGAGGAACGCAGGACTATTCAGTTGGATGACGAAGAGAAAGCTCACGGAAGAGCAAGTGGCCACATTTTTTGTGGACACGACCTTCGAGACCGTTGAAAATGGTTGGCCAGAAGTCGCAGCATTCCTGAACGAGTGCGATGGGTTTGAGCAATCACCAGCACTCGACCCCGAAGATTACGGCCGTTTTCTGATGATCATCGTGTCAGCCAACATCCAATTGATTCCCAAACATTTTGACAGTGGAGTGGACCGCCAAGTCATCCAACGCATCTGCAGCAAGTTTGCAAGGGCCTTGGACATTGGACCTGAGACATTCGCTGGAAAAGTGAAGCAATACCGGGCCTTCATGAAGCAAATAAATCAGCCTTCCAAGAATGTTGGGACCGCTATGACGCGAGCGGTGTTCTATAAGTACCATCTGAATCAATACCAGGACGCATACTTCCGCGACATGAATACGCCGGAGCCCAATATTCAAAGGGAGCTCAAATGTCTGATGGACCACTTCCTGTGGGATTGGGAAGCGTTCACAGAATCCTATCGCGTCGTCCCCGCCTGATGCTCATTCAGAGCATACGCTCGATGTCTCTTGAAACGTCTTTGTCCTTGAGGCTGGCGCGTTTATCGTGTAATTTCTTCCCTTTTGCCACGGCGATTTTAAGCTTGGCATAGCCACTGTCCGAGATGAAGCACAGTGTAGGAATTACGGTCACACCCGTGTCTTTCAACTTCCTTTCCAACTTTTTGAGCTCTGTTTTTTGCAAGAGAAGCTTCCTTGGCCTGCGCACTTCGTGAGGTGTATAACCCGCGTTGGGATATTCTGCGATGTACATATTGAATACAAAGAACTCTCCATTCCAAAACCGAGCATAGGACTCCGTAATGCTTGCCTTGCCCTTCCGAATCGATTTGATTTCAGAACCAACCAATTGCATGCCAGCGGTAAATTCATCCGTCAAAAAATACGTGTAAGACGCTTTTTTATTTTTAATTGCACTGGCCATGAGACAAAAGTACTCAACCAACGGCCTCAACTCTACTACCTTTGGAACATGTTCAAAACACCGCCTTCACTCAAGGAGCTAAAAGCGATGCCAAAAGTGGAGTTGCATTGCCACTTAGAACTCGCCGTCCGACAGAGCACTCTGCGCGAATTTGCCGGCATCAGCGGCCTGGACGTCTCAACCAATCAAGCATTTGCTGATGCGTTCTTGATTCAAGAGCCCATGGGTGAACTCAAATCAGTGCTGCACAAATTCCTGAATACGAGGAATGTTATTACGGAGGAAGAATGGATGGAGCGTGTCGCTTTCGAGGCTTGTGAAGACATGTACCTATTGTCCAATGTACGCGTCCTTGAACTTCGCTATGCGCCCAGCTTTTTACTGGATCATCACAGCCACATGAAAGCTGACCGGCTTCAAGATGCCATCATACGTGGCGTGCAACGTGCCGAACGTTCTTATCCCATTGCCGTGGGTTTGATCTGCATTTTGCAGCGTACAAAGTCCGTAGCCGAAAACGAAAAATGGGTTGATTTCGCATTGCAGCCCGACAACCAATTCATCGGCTTGGATTTGGCCGACAACGAAGTCGACTTCGACCCAGAACCCTTTGTTCCTCTCTTTCACAAAGCAAAAGACAACGGGCTTGGCATCACTGTGCATGCCGGAGAACCCAATGTGCGAGGAATTTCGCGTAATATCCGAACGGCAATTGAACAGATGGGAGCAGATCGAATTGGACATGGATTGCAAGCCATCGAAGATCCAGAGGTGGTCTCTTTGTTATTGAATACCGAGGTGCCTTTGGAATTATGCCCAACGAGCAATGTGCTTACAGGGGCATGCGCTTCCATTGAAACCCACCCTTTCAAGGCATTGCTCGATGCTGGCGTGAAAGTCACGATCAACACGGACGACCCCGGCATTATGTGCACCAATCTCCAACATGAATACGACTTATTGAACCACGCTTTCAAGATTGACCTCAAATCCTTCGAAGCATGCAACGCTTGGGCCCTAGACACGAGCTTTATCGCATCGACGAAGAAGAAAGCTGCTTGGGACAAACGCTTCCAATCCACAGCATCATGACAAATTTATTCCCCCGACACATCAATCTTTTCGCATCATTTGCGTTGATTTTCGGACTCATCTCCTTCGCAAAAGCACAGGAAAATACCGTCGGAACAGTTGCATACGACCCCGACATTTTCGCGCCAGGATTTACGCTGGTTTACCCGCACAACCAACCTCATGCGCGGCTGATTGATGGTTGTGGAGAAGTGGTTCATATTTGGGAAAACGAAGTGGATCGTGTGCCCGGCAACAGTGCCATGCTGACCCCATCGGGTGGTTTGGTGTGGGCGCACCGACCAATCGATGACTCTGGCTCTCCTATCGTAGCCGGCGGACGAGGAGAGACCATCGAAATGCGCTCATGGGACAACATTCCCTTGTGGAGTTACACATTGAATGACAGCACTGGTCGGCTGCACCATGACTTTGCGTTAATGAACAATGGAAATGTTCTAGCCATTGCATGGGAACAAATGGATTCATTGGAAGCTGTTCAGGCTGGTCGAAATCCAGAAAACCTCGAAGGAGGCGTGCTCTGGAGTGAACGCTTGATAGAACTTGAGCCAAACGGTGACGGCGGTGCTCTTATCGTCTGGGAATGGCGCGTTTGGGACCATCTCATCCAAGATTTCGACTCCACCAAAAATAACTTCGGAGTGATTGCAGAGAACCCCCAACGCATCGACATCAACTTCGGAACGATCGGAAATAATGCGCCGGATTGGCTGCATGCAAATGGCATTGATTACAATCCTCAAACCAATCAAGTGTTGCTCAGTGTGCCCAATTTTGACGAACTCTGGATCATTGATCGCGATCAAGATGAGGTGGGGCTGGTTTGGCGCTGGGGAAACCCCGAAGCTTATGGCCAGGGTACTTCCGAAGACCAACGGTTGTTCTACCAACACAGCGGCATTTGGCTCGATGCACCCTACCTGCAGAACTCGCCAGATTTCGGGAAAATCGGCGTGTTTAACAATCGCAATCCAGGTGCGACAGGACCGTTCTCCAGTGTGCATACCATTGATCCCACATGGCAGGAATCAGATAGCACGTACGCAAAGGACGAGAACACTTACTTGCCCATGGATTTTGACTGGACTTGGACTGCTCCTGTTCCGACAGACTTTTTCAGCAGCGGACTATCTAACTTTGAACGCCTCGCCAATGGCAATAATCTCATCTTGGCAGGACGAGAGGGAGAAATCCTCGAATTGACTGCGGAGGGCGATACAGCATGGCGCTATGTTGTTCCACTTCAAAGCGGCGTTGCCGTTGAACAAGGAACAGAACTCGGCACCAACGCAAACATCCTATTCAAGGCACGCCGCTACCCTGCTCTATTTCCCGCCTTTGCAGATGTAAATCTCGAGCCATCCGGGGTTTGGGAATTGAATCCGCAACCGCTCGAGAGCTGTCAACCTTGTGCGCTTGATGTGAGCATAGAAGTCATCGAAAACGAATATGCCAGTGCAGACGTTTCTGGTGCATTTGGCGAAACCACAATGACGTGGTCCTTATTTGACGTAAACCTCTGCGATACGGACACGCTGTTCTTTTTAGATGAGGAAAGCCCATGCCAATCCAACTTAGATCTATTGGTTTCAGGGGATATCGTCACCCTTACGGTCATTGATCAGCAAGGTTGCGAGGCAAGCACAACGTTCACATGGACCGAGATCACCCGAGTGAGCAACGTGGATGAACCGGTAATGCGCGCCTTCCCCAACCCCAGCTCTGGAGCAATAACATTGACCGGACTGCCTTTGAATACTACCGTACACGTCCTAAACGCGTCCGGCCGGCACGTCTTCAATCACTCAACCCTTTCCAATTCGGTTCTGCACATTTCCATTGATCATCTTCCCGCCGGCTGGTATTTCATCGAATCTGCAGGACAACGGATTCCAATCATCCTCATGCCGCACTAAATTAGCATGATGAATAAGTCAATCGTGGTTTCTCAAGTGGACGGAGTGTGCACCATTGCTCTCAACCGCCCTGAAGTTTTCAATAGCTTTGACCAAGCCATGGGAAAGGCATTTCAGCGAGCGCTAGATGATGCAGCTGAAGCCCCTGAAGTGCGGTGTGTTGTGATTACAGGAAGTGGAAAGGCCTTTTGCGCTGGTCAAGATCTGAAGGAAGTCACCGCACCCGACGCACCTGACTTTACACACATCGTGGAAAACACCTACAACGCAAGCATTCGACGCATTCGAAACATGGAAAAGCCGGTTGTTGGCGCCATCAATGGTGTTGCCGCTGGAGCAGGAGCAAACATTGCATTGGCCTGCGACTTAACCATCGCAAAGAGCTCTGTCAAGTTCATCCAAGCTTTCTCCAAAATTGGTTTGATCCCAGATAGCGGGGGAACATGGATGCTCCCCCGATTGGTGGGCATGCAACGCGCGGCGGCAATGGCCTTTTTCGGAGAGCCCGTGCTGGCAAGCGACGCAGAAGCCATGGGCTTGATCTACAAATCTGTCGCTGACGAAATGTTCGAAGAAGAAGTTGCTGCCTTGGCAACGCGACTCGCGAGCCTGCCCACTTATGGCCTTGGATTGACAAAAAAAGCCTTCAACCTAGGGTTGGATAGCGATCTTTCTTCCCACCTCACGACGGAACGTGATTTGCAAATGAAAGCCTCCCAGAGCGATGACTATGCCGAAGGTGTGGCCTCTTTCCTTGAAAAACGCAAACCCTCTTTTCAAGGAAAGTGATGGAACAAACTTGGATAAGCACGGAAGATCAACTTCCCAATGATGACCAACGGGTGTTGGCTTTCATCCCTGATAACAAGGTATTCTTACCTGGAAAAGACCTCGAATTTGAAATTCGTGAGGTCATTGTCCTGCGCTTTTGTGCCAACCACTTTGCCAACGATTCCGTCAAAGCCCAAAAGCACGGCGTTCACTTTTGGGCAGGTGAAGGAAGCAGCAATCGCTACTTTTCTGAAGTCACACATTGGATGCCTATTCCTGCGGCTCCAGCTGTCTGAATCAAACGGAAATCGATTGCGCTCTCTGAGCCAATGCAAACATTTGAATCGCAGCCAATCCGGCAGTCTCTGTCCGCAAACGTTGCGCGCCAAGAGACACTTCCGCGGCGCCTATATTTTTGGCCTTGGCGATTTCATCGGGTGTAAAGTCACCCTCTGGTCCAATGGCCATCCAGCATGAATCACTTGGATTGAGCGCATCAAAAAAATGCTGCTTCTCCCCCTGTTCGCAATGCGCGATGAACCCCGGACCTTGAGCAAGCTGGAGAAATGACTCCCAAGACATTGCGGGCATTAATTCTGTCAGCCAGAGCTGTTGGGATTGTTTCATCGCAGAAATCAATATACGATTCCACCGTTCCCTCTTCTCCTTTGAGCGCTCACACCTTGTTGTCCAAACCGGTTGAATACGACTGACTCCGTACTCCATGGCTTTCTCAAGCATCCACTCAAATCGATCTGTGCTTTTGGTAGGAGCAATCACCAGGGTCAATTGTACCTCAGGAGCAGGAACTCGTTCAATGAGCTGGGTTTGCAACACACATTCACGCTTATCAAGTTGATGAAGCGTTCCATGATAACGCCCGCCCTTGCCATCGATCAGAAGAAACTCATCACCCACAGAGGCACGCAAAACGCGCACCATGTGCTTTGATTCTTCTGAATCCAATTGATGCATGGGCTGAACTTCAGGCGCATAGAAATACCGCATGCCCAAAGTTACGCTCAATGCTTCACACAGCGCATCAACGTTTCGTGGGCGACCCCACTAACATCGCAGGTGTGGCAGCCTGCTCAAACTTTTCAAAATTGGCACAAAAAAGATCGGCCAACTTTGCCGCTGCTGTGGCATACGCCTCAGCATCATTCCAAGTTTTGGAAGGAATCAAAAGATTCTCTGGAACTCCGGGGCAGACCACAGGAGAATTCAAGCCAAACACCTCATCTCTGTGATACTCCACGTGATCGAGATCGCCGTGCATTGCCGCCTGAATCATGGCGCGAGTGTAGCTGAGTTTCATTCGTTCTCCAACTCCATACCCGCCTCCACTCCATCCCGTGTTAACAAGCCAAATTCGCGCACCGTGTTTTTCGAGTCGTTCACCCAACATCGAAGCATACTTTGTTGGGGCCAACGGCATGAATGGTGCGCCAAAGCATGCACTGAAGGTCGCTTGAGGCTCAGTAACTCCCACCTCTGTGCCTGCGACTTTTGCCGTATAACCGCACAGGAAGTGATACATCGCTTGACCATTTTCAAGGCGACTGATCGGAGGCATGACGCCAAAGGCATCGCACGTCAAGAAAAACACATCCTTTGGATGTCCACCCTTACCTGTTTTGACAGCACCAGGAATGTGATGCAGCGGGTAGGAAACACGCGTATTTTGCGTGTATGTTGCGTCCATGTAGTTCGGCGTGATTCCGTCAGGATTGAAGCCGATGTTTTCCAACATTGCGCCAAATTTAATCGCCTGATATATTTGAGGTTCCTTGGACGGCTCCAGATCAATGGTTTTGGCATAACAGCCTCCTTCCATGTTGAAGATTCCGTCGTCGCCCCATCCATGTTCATCATCGCCAATTAAGTTGCGATTCTCGTCACTACTCAACGTTGTTTTTCCCGTTCCTGACAAGCCGAAAAACACGGCCACATCTCCTTGGTCATTGACATTGGACGAACAATGCATCGGCATCACACCATGCACTGTTGGCAAAACAAAATTCATCACTGAGAACATCCCCTTCTTGATCTCACCCGTGTAAGCGGAACCAGCTATGAGGATGATTTTTTCTGTAAAATCGACAGCAGTAACATTGCCTTGTCGGCATCCATGAACTTCGGGATCAGCATCAAATGAAGGAGCACAAATGACCGTCCATTCCGGCGCTGGAACCAAAACATCTTGCTCTTCAAGCCGAATAAACATGTTGTGCACGAACAGATTGGCCCAAGCCTTTTCCGTGATGACACGCGTTCGAATTTGCGTCGCAGGATCGGCACCAACAGCAGCGTCCCTTACAAACACGCTTTTGCCTTCTAGGTGAGCCGTCATGTCGGAACGCAAGCGACCGAAACATGCAGAATCTATGGGTTGATTGATTTCGCCCCAATCCACCGTGTCCGCTGTCAAATCATCTTTGACCAAGAAGCGGTCCTTCGGGGAGCGTCCGGTAAACTGACCGGTAGAGATGGCAAGTGCTCCAGACTCCGTGAGCACGCCTTCACCCCTCAGCAGGGTTTGCAAGATTAATTTCGCAGGTGGAAGGTTCCAGTGAGCGCGACCCACTCCTTCCAAATTGACAGCCTCTAATGTGGCGTCAAATGGGGTGTTTCCTAAATGTTTCATTGGAGAATTGTTCATTGCATTTCTCAATTCAAATATAATAAATTCTAAGTCAGTACAGAGCTTCTTTTGGTCAGAAACTGCAGCAATATCCACAACCAACTTGCGATAAGCAGAACACCTCCAACAGGAGGCGCCAAGCGAAAAAGGCTTTGTTCCACCCCGTCGGGATTGATCGATTCCAAAAGGAGGACACCTGAAAAAAGTACAATCCCCAACACAAGCAAACGCTCAGGCCATTGTTGACATTTTCTGGAAACCCAGGCGTTACGAATCAAGGTCATCACCAGCAATCCCAACCCCATATCACGCAAATATTCAACGCCGATGGACCACCGCGTTTGCAGCACAGGGTCAACCAATGCATGCCGGCCGTAGGCCGCCAAACCAATGGAAGTTGCCACCGCAATCAATCCGAGTGCAACCCAACAATCCTTTTCTTTGTTCTTCATCTGCACCATGCAAACTTATCTTCAGGTGTTCCCGGCAAACCCGATATTTGCTTCAAAGAAATCAACAAGAACATCGAATCTTTCTCACATGCAGTTAAAAATCAGTCTGTCATTGCTCATCAGTATTTGCCTCTTAGCAATCAACAGTTTGAGCCTTGCACAATCTCCGTGGAACTGGCAACTCCAGTCAGGTCCACAAGTGGTGCTAGAGGGTGAGATTATGCCGCACCCTTTTGCCGGAGGCCTCCGCGCCCCCCAATGGTCGCCCATTGACATGGATGGAGACGGTGATGAAGACCTATTTGTTTTCGATCGAGACGGCAATCGCATTTTAGTTTTCGAGCGCGGCAATTCAGAATGGACCGAACGACCAGATTGGTCCGAAGGGTGGCCCGAGATGAGGCACTGGGCCCTGTTGCGAGATTTTGACTGCGATGGTCTTCCTGATCTATTTACGAGTTTCCAAAACAACATCCATGTCTGGAAAAACATGGGATTGAATCCAAATGGAGCTCCTAGTTTTGAGCCGTTCGCGATTCCATTGATGGCCTCTTGGGATTTCGGGAATGGCGCTCAAGAATTACCCGTCATCTGTCCATTTGCAGACAAACCCGCCATTTGGGACATGGACAACGACGGTGATTTGGACTTTGTGTCCTTCACTGAGACCAGTACGCGACTCTACAGGTTTTCAGGTCAAGCTTCCTGCACCTTGGATTTGAAGTGTACCAATCGCTGTTACGCGATGGTTTCAGAGGGAAGTGAAGACAATACGCTCTTCATTGGAGAAGACCATTCGTGCAATTTTAACGTGGTGGACCCTGAAGGTCGCCCATTGGACGACCAGGCAATGACAGGACGAATGCACGCAGGCGGCGCAATCACTGCATTGCAACTGGATGGCGAAGCAGAACACGACCTCCTCATTTCTGACGTCTCCTACCCACAAATCAGTGGTCTTTTCCTTGAAAGTTCTAGCGATAACCAAGACAGCACGGCTTGGGTCGATTATGCTTTTCCGGCACTCATTGACCACGAGGGTCCAGCCGACTCGGTCGACCTGGAGCGGTTTCCTGCAGCTTACCCCATCGACATAGATTCAGACGGGGACATTGACCTCATCTTCTCCCCAAATATTGGCTTCGAAATTGACGATGACCAATGCGTTCAACTCTGGACAAATGAGGGAACTGCGGCGTCCCCTGTATGGTCATTGGAAGACGACCGTTACATCCAAGATGGTATGATCGACGTGGGACGCGGAGCCAAACCGAAACTCGTTGACCTCGATGGCGATGGAGATCTGGATCTTTTGGTAGGCAACAAGGAACGCTACGAAGGCGTCACGGACACGCCTACTGCGATTGCACTTTTTGAGAATGTTGGAACAAGCACTGATCCGAGCTTCGAGTGGAGAACTTGGAATGCCGTCGATGTTGACGTCAACAACATCGAGAGCGCATTTCCAGCGATTGGCGATTTGGACGGCGACGGCGATATGGATCTTTTATTGGGTGATGAATTGGGTTACATCCACCAATTCGAGAACATCGCTGGAGCCGGCTCCTGGCCCATTTGGGAAATGTTGGAGTTGGCTATCACTGACTCCGATGGTGAAGTCATCGATGTCGGGCAGTTCGCAGCCCCCCAGCTACTCGATGTGGACGGCAACGGCCAGATGGATTTGATCATCGGCGAAAAAAATGGAAGTCTCAAACTTTACCTGAACTGCTCCACGGGAGGCGCAGCTACTTGGTGCCTCAGCACAACACCAGAAAACGGTTCCAATTGGGCAGGCATCCAAGCCAACCAGGCGGATATAATCAATGGCTACTCCACCCCCTGCCTCTATGGTGACGAAAGTGGCATACACATGATGATTGGCAATGAGCTCGGAGCGATTCAATACTATGGCCTCCTCGATGCCGAGAACATCTTAGAACCATTGGTGGAAATCACCGATGCTGTGGGAAATTACATTCACGGTGCGCGAGCTGCGGCGACCTTTGCTGACGTAAATGCCGACGGTTATCCCGAGATGCTCATCGGAATTCACAACGGTGGGATACGTTGGCACCAAGGAATCGTCACTGATATATCGACTGCTATGCAACCCAGTCCAACCATGCTCTACCCGAATCCCGTCACCACCAACAGCGTGGTGACGATTGAGCACCTTGCAACCTCGCCATTTGCTTTCAACTGCCGTGAAAAAGCCCAGTGGATTGCAATGGATGGTCGAATTGTCCAAGCCCAAGAGACTGCACCGGGATCGTTCTTAGCTCCGAACACTCCTGGAATGTACGTCCTCTTGCTTTCAAATTGCAATGATGCCGAGCCAGCTACACCGCAAAAAACCCCAGTTGTCGTCTTACCCTGATTGAGCAATCAGAGGGGACGAAAAGGCTCAGGCATTCATACGGTCTAGGACGTCAGCGACAGATCGCACAGCCTTCTCACTCTCGCTCAACAGGGCTTTTTCATCATCATTCAATTCGAGTTCGATGATTTCCTCAATTCCATTCTTGCCCAATTTGACGGGCACACCAATGTATAAATCATTGATTCCGTACTCACCTGTGAGCCAAGCACATACCGGGAAAATCCGCTTCTGATCACGAACAATGGCTTCAACCATTTGCGCCGCTGCTGCACCCGGAGCATACCATGCAGACGTTCCGAGCAAATTCACGATTTCACCGCCACCTTTCTTTGTGCGAGCGACAATCGCTTCCAATTTATCGCTGTCGATCAATTCAGTCACTGGAATGCCCCCAACTGTCGTGTAACGTGGAAGCGGCACCATCGTGTCACCATGTCCCCCCATCAATACAGCTTGGATGTCTTTTGGTGAGCAATCCAAGGCCTCTGCTAGGAAGGCACGGTAACGAGCTGTATCCAAGATACCTGCCATTCCCATCACCTTGTGCGATGGTTTGTTTGCCGTCAAGTAAGCACAATAGGTCATCACATCAAGTGGGTTGGAAACCACAATGATGATGGCGTCAGGGCTATGCTCCAAAATAGAATTGGTCACGCTCTTGACAATACCTGAATTCGTTGCGATCAAGTCATCGCGGCTCATACCTGGCTTTCGGGGAAGTCCACTGGTGATGACCACCACGTCAGAGCCTGCAGTCTTTACGTAGTCGTTGGTCGCTCCAACTGTGCGCGTATCGTACAAGTTAATGGGCGCTGTTTCCCAGATATCGAGGGCTTTACCCTCGGCAAATCCATCCTTGATATCGAGCAAAACGACCTCGTTGGCCACTTCGCGTGTTGCTAAAACATTTGCGCAAGTCGCTCCAACATTTCCGGCTCCAACTACAGTTACTTTCATAATGAGTGATTGATGATTTCGACGGCAAAACTACAACAAGCCACTCCTGAATTCCACCCCGTGAATCACAATTCTGAGGATTGTCTCTCGCTCGAGCCGAATACTTGCTTGAATCTAGCGCATCGCTGGGGTGCGTTTCTTATTTTCGCCCCCATGACGCAACCACTTTACCAAAGCGCCGCGCGGCTCTTGTTTGTACTCATCATCTTTCTGTTTGGACAAAACTCAGCTCAAGCTCAACCCGGACTTGTTGGCAGCGATCTCTGGCCAAAGGGTGAAGCCGGCACTGATTTCAATCTAAACAACGCTTCCAATCAAAAAGATGGACCTTGGATTCGAGTTTGGCCCAACGGCAATCTCTATTATAGCGGCACATTTGATGCAGGCGTTCCTGTTGGTGAATTCACCTTTTTTTATGAGACTGGTGAGGTTCTGTCTGAAGTGATTCAGACCAGCGGTGGGAAGCGTTCGTTCACCAAATTATTTCGGACAGACGGAAGCTTGCAAGCCGAGGGCTTGTACCTCACGTCTCAAGATTTGGATGAAAACGGTGAGCCCATTCGAAAGAAACAAGGCGAATGGAAGTATTACGATCAGAAAGCTCAACTGCGCCTTTTAGAGAATTATGCAAATGACATCTTAAACGGCCCCACTCAAAGAATCGCAGAACGAGGGCAGTTGCTTGAAGATGGCAGCTACCTCCAAGGAAACCGCGATGGCATCTGGAAAACTTGGGACGAAACCGGACTGCTTCTCTCCGAAATTGGATATGACAATGGACACTTTCACGGGACTTGCCGAGTAAGTCATTCGAACGGACGTCCACGCTCGATTGGGATGTACAGAGACGGAAAAGAGACAGGGTTCTGGAAAACCTTCACCGAAAACGGCACCTTGGAAAACACTCGTCAATTTGAAGACGGAGAGCTGGTGAAAGAAATCCACGAGAACGGCAAAGTACTCCTGACCTATGCCGACGGTCGACCGCGAGAAGAATTTGTTGTAGTCAACCAAAAGAAAGACGGTCCATTCCGAGAATGGCATGACTCCGGTGAATGGGCCATGGAAGAAGAGGTAGACCCGATAAGCGGTGAAGCTTATTTTCGGCGCGTTCTCGATGGTGAAATGATCCGAAGAGAGGGCGAATATGTGAATGGTCTACTCGAGGGAGAAGTGTACCACTACGACCAAAACAGTCGTTTGCATTTGGTCGAGATTTACGAAAATGGAAAACTGATTCGTTCTGATCAGAAATGAACCAGTGCCCTCAAATATGGAAGTTACTTGGTGGATTCATTTTGCTGACTTTATGCCAAGTAAACATCCTTCAAGGTCAGACCGCTCCCGACAGATATTGGGTGCAATTCTCGGGGAAAGAACTGCCTGAGTTGGTTGCCGGACACTTCACCCCGTTTTCATTGAATGCACCCGAAGATTTCTTGAGTGAGCGCTCAATTCAAAGGCGCAAAAGACAATCAATCCCAATCACTGCTCACGACCTCCCGATCGCACCATCCTACGTTGAAGCCATTGAAGAAATTGAAGAATTGGACATCATCCTGAACAGCAAATGGTTCAATGCCGTCACGGTCAGATTGCGAGATACCAGCTTTGACGTTCAATCCCTTCTGGACTTACCGATGGTCTCCGCAGTGAAGAGTGTCTTGCAAACCGGTTCGAAAAGACCCTCTGTCTTTGAAGCCATTGATGAGCCTCGAATCCGAAGGAGAATGGAGGATTCCACAAGCTACGGACAAGGCTGGGCGCCATTGGTTCAGCTCAATGGTGACTGGTTGCATGGCATGGGGTTTCGCGGCCAAGGAATGTGGATTGCCGTTTTGGATGCCGGATTTGAAAATGCAGATCATTTGCCCATTTTTGACCGCATGCGGCATGAAGGGCGCATGCGTTCAGGGTTGGACGCTATGAACTCACAAGGCGGATTGTTTGCCCATCATAGGCACGGAACAGCTGTGCTCGGGACCATGGCAGGTAGTCTCGAAGATTCCCTCATTGGCACGGCTCCTGAAGGAACATACTGGCTCTATCGCACAGAAGATGCTTACAGTGAATATCTGATTGAAGAAGATTATTGGGTGGTGGCAGCCGAGCACGCCGATAGCCTTGGAGTTGATCTGATCAACACGTCCCTTGGGTACAGTCAATTCGACGATTCCACCATGAATCACATTTACGATGATCTCGACGGTGTGACCACGCGTATCTCACAGGCGACCACATGGGCAGCAGAAAAAGGAATCTTGTGCGTCACAAGCGCAGGGAATAGCGGAAGCGCTCCATGGCATTTCATCACTGCCCCTGCAGATGCCGATGGAATCTTAACTGTGGGGGCGGTAAACTCTGCCGGTGAACATGCTGCTTTCAGTGGATGGGGCCCCACAGCTGATGGACGAGTGAAACCTGAAGTCATGGCATTGGGAGTCGATGCTGCCTATCCGTTTGCCGATGGAACCATTCGAAGTGGCAATGGCACAAGCTTTTCTTCCCCCATTCTTTGTGGAGCAGCCGCGTGTCTCTGGCAAGCGTTTCCTGAAGCAACAGCCCAAGAAGTGCGAAGCGCGATCATCGCATCGGCTCATCTGGCGGCTGCGCCCAATGACAGCATGGGCTTTGGAATTCCCGATATGCGTAGCGCTTTCAACATCCTCGATAACGACGGCGCAGGGCATTGGGACGAAAATTCCGCAGATGACGAGTTGCTGCTCTTCCCCAATCCAAGCACCGACGGTACTGTTCGTTGGATTTATTCGGGAATTGAAGCTCCTGATGCCTGGCGGGTTTGGAACTCAAGAGGACAGTTGATGACCGAGGGTCACCTTCCAGAATGGACCACACCAGACGGCCACCACCAAGGGTGGATTTCAGATGTCCCCTGTGGCTCTGGAATTTATCTCATTCAATTGATTGCTGAAGGCCGCGTGCTCACGACACACTCCTGGATCATCAATCAATAACCGTATTTGGACTTCCAAAGCGCTCTTTGTCGTTGGCGAATGGCGTCTTCTTTGGGGTTTGAACCGGGCTCATAGTAACGTTTACCAGCGATTTGCTCCGGCTGAAATTCCTGGCCGCTGAAATGATCTGGAGCATCATGATCGTAGGAATACCCCTTTCCGAAACCCTGACTCTTCATCCAAGCATTGGGAGCATTGCGCAAGTGAATCGGTACAGCCAAGTCGCCGGAGGCTTCAACCTCTTCAAGGGCTCTTGCGATGGCTGCATAAGAGGCATTACTCTTGGGGCTAGTCGCCATGTAGATGACGCACTGGGCTAGAATTATTCGACCTTCAGGCATGCCGATTCGTTCCACCGCTGTGAATGCTTCATTGGCAATCACCAAGGCCGTCGGATTGGCCATTCCAATGTCTTCCGATGCTGAAATGATCAAACGACGCGCGATGAATTTTGGATCTTCTCCTCCTGCGACCATTCGCGCGAGATAATAAACCGCTGCGTTGGGATCACTGCCACGAATGCTCTTGATGAGAGCAGACGCAATGTCGTAATGAGACTCACCTTTCTTGTCATAGCGACTGATGGAATCGTGCACAACCTGTTTCACCAAGGCATTTGTCACCACCAACTTTCCATCTTCCGAATGATCCACAAGAAGCTCCAAAACATTGAGCAGTTTGCGCGCATCTCCCGAGCTTGACCGCAGCAATGTCTCCCATTCTTTTACGTCGACTTGCACCTCAGAAAACAACGCATCGCGGTCAATTGCACCTTGTACAATTAACTTCATTTGAGACTCGTTAAAACCCTCTAAAACATAGGTTTGACACCGACTTATTAGAGCCGGAATAACTTCAAATGATGGGTTTTCAGTGGTGGCGCCAATCAAGGTTACAAGGCCCTTCTCTACCGCTCCGAGCAAGCTATCTTGTTGTGATTTTGAAAAGCGGTGAATCTCATCGATGAAGAGAATCGCACGTCCAGAAAACATGCCCGCTTTACTCACTTGGGCCAGCACTTCACGCACTTCCTTTACCCCACTGTTGATTGCCGAAATCTGATGAAACGGTCGCTCACTGTGTTCCGCTATGATGCGCGCCAGAGTCGTTTTACCAACCCCGGGAGGTCCCCACAAAATCATTGAAGGCACCTGCCCTCCTTCAATGCTTCTGCGCAGTACTTGACCTGTTCCTACCAGATGTCCTTGTCCCAAGTAGTCCTGCAATGTCTTGGGCCGCATTCGCTCGGCCAGAGGAGCCTCAAACATCAGCCATCATATTACTTGATGCATCCACACGGTCCTGAATGACCACACCATCCGGTCGACTGTGCTTCCATCTTTTGTGAGACCACAACCAATGACCCGGATGGTTTCGAATATCCTGCTCCAAAAGTGTGACGCATCGGTTTAAAACTACACCGGGCTCAAGTTTCGCAGGGTCATCACAGACCAACTCATAGCGCGTGGTATACTGACCTCTGGAATCCTTGTAGATGTGCCCATAAATAACGGGCAGATCATATTGATGCGCCCATTTCTCCAGCCCGTAATACCACGCTGTTTCTTGGTTCAAAAATTGAGTCCACCACGCCTTTTTCGGATTCGCCGGACTTTGATCAAATCCCATTACAACCGCCTTTGGACTATCACCTAGCGCATGCTTCTTCATCCAAGACTGTGCATCCACAGTTCGAACCATTTCCAGTCCAAATCGTTGCCGAGAAGTTCGAACAGCCTCGTCCATCACCGGATCAGATAATTTCTTGTACACCGCCATTACATCATGGGGCACATTTTGATTGGCTGTAACCGCATAAAGCTCCCAATTGTTGAGATGACCTCCTGCGATCAATACACTCCGGCCAGATTTAAAAAAAGGCTCAAACACTTCGACATTGACATGTCTCATGCGACTCATTGCCAACTTATTGTCAATCGAAAAATGCTTAATCGATTCCACCGTAATATCGGCAAAGTGACCATAGTACTCCTTCTCAATTTTCCTATGCCATTCCTTCGTTTGATCAGGAAAGCTTCGCTCCAGATTACCGCGAATGACGTTTAAGCGGTACTTCAGAACGCGACGTGCCAAAAAAGCAAGCACAGAAGACAGGCTGTGAAGCTGAGCATACGAAAGACGAGACAGCCAAAGGAGCACCTTCAATTTCATGCCCAAAGCTAAGGGTAATCCAACCGATATTCCGGCCCCGTCGACCGATCCGAAAGACCATCATAAGCAAGGGCGATGCCCTCCGGCAATTCTAATTCAACCTCCGCATGCCGACCCAACTGATGACTGATGTGCGTGAAGTACGTTTTTCGCGCCCCTATGCGCTGAGCCCATTGAATCGCCTGTTCAAAGGTAAAGTGCGATAAGTGTGGTTCTCGGCGCAACGCATTTAAAACGAGCACATCAACACCTTGCAGCCTTTCAAGCGCAAGGTCACTGAAATGATTCGCATCCGTGATGTACGCCAAACCGCCTACACGAAATCCCAAAACAGGTAGCTTGTGATGCATCACGGGAAGTGGCCACCACCGATCACCATGAATTTCAAAGGGATCTTCGTGTATCGTTTCAAGGACAACCTTGGGCACCCCTGGGTAAGGATTGGGTCGAAATATGTAATGAAACTCTCGCTTTAGGGCTTCTTGAACTGCTGCTGTAGCAAAGACCGGCATATCCAAACCGCTGCGAAAATTGAATGGACGAATGTCATCAAGGCCCGCCACGTGATCCTTATGCTCATGGGTCATTACCAGGCCATCCAGGCGATCAAGTCCGGCGCGCAGGCACTGCTGGCGAAAATCAGGGCCGGAATCAATGATCACCTGAGCCGATTCTGTTTGAATAACGATCGAACTCCGCAAGCGTTGATCTCGTGAATCAGTGCTCACACATACGTCGCACGTGCAGCCGATGATCGGAACACCCTGTGAAGTGCCCGTACCGAGAAATTTGAAATCCACTTGCATTTGACAAAGGTACGGAGACTTGAAATCGTACATTTGTTCAAAGGCAAGCAAAACGGCAATAATCGAAAAGCTTTGGATTCAAATCGCGTCGTACTCTCCGGAAAGCAAAAAGCGCTCCGGATCAACCTGAACCAGGACCTTTACGGGACCTTTGCCGAAATTGGCGCAGGACAAGAAGTCGTTCGGCATTTTTTTCGCGCTGGCGGAGCATCTGGGACAATCGCGAAAGCGATGAGCGCCTATGACAAAGATTTCTCTGATGCGATTTACGGAGAAGAAAAACACAGCCGCTACGTCTGTGAGAGCCGGGTCAAGAAAATGCTCAAGCACGAGTACGACCTGATGGAAGAACGACTTGATCGCAACGATCACGCCAACAAACACTTCTTCGCTTTTGCAAATACGGTTGCGACCATCAATTTTCACAAAACCATTCAAGGCCACGGTTGGTTTGGATTGAAGTTTCAGACTGACCCCAATAAGGCACCGAACGAAGTCATTATGCACGCTCGACTGCACGAGCAGGATGCCCTGTTGCAACATCAGTCCGTCGGAATGCTCGGAGTGAATTTGATATACGGCTGCCTATTTTTCTTCAAGCGTCCAAAAGAATTGCTGCAAAGCCTTTATGATAATTTGGAACGGGATCAGATCGAAATTGATATGATCCAAATGAACGGTCCTGACTTCGAAGACGTCGATAATCGCCTCCTCTCCCTTCAACTCGTCAAGAATGGCATGACCGATGCTGTCATCTTTTCACCTGATGGCCGCAATCTGCAGGCGTCCGATGTGCTCTACAAGAAAAACATCCTCGCCATTCGCGGTTCTTTCCGTCCCGTAACGAAGGTCAACATTGACATGATTGCGCAGAGCCTCAAGCTCTTCAAAGCCGAAAAGAAAGTAGAAGAAAAGGACATTCAGGTGCTTTTTGAAATCACGTTGAATAATCTCTCTGCCGAAGGCGAAATTGATGAACAGGATTTTCTAGATCGAGCAGATATTCTCTGCTCAATCGGACAAACCGTTTTGATTTCCAATTACCAGAAGTACTACAAGCTAGTCGAGTTCTTCTCACGTCATAGCACCAAGAGAATGGGCGTGATTATGGGCGCCAACACGCTGCGCCAAGTATTCGATGAAAAGTATTATCGCGATTTAAACGGAGGGATTTTGGAGGCCTTCGGCATCTTGTTTTCCAGAGACCTCAAAATCTACCTGTACCCGTGGATTGCGGAAAAAACGAAAGAACCTTGGACTTCTGAGACGACTCCTGTGCATCCGCGCATGAAGCCTTTGTTTGAATACCTCAAATTCAACAAGCGCATTGTCGATGTTGAGCACGATTCAGATATCATGGGGATTTTCAGCCGTGAAGCCTTGAAACTCATTCGCACAGGCCAAACCGGTTGGGAGAAAATGGTTCCTGACTTCGTAGATCGAATCATCAAGGAAAAGAAACTGTTTGGATACCATGGAAAAGCCATTGGAAATTCATCTTCTGAAGACATTGCAGCAGCCGCAGCGCGAGCTATCTCTCAAGATGATGCAGAACGATGAGGCCATCTGTGCTTCATTGACCACCACATAAGAACGAACATTACTGCAATAAAAAAGGCTCACCTGAATGGTGAGCCTTTTTTGTCCGTATTGAAGTTTTGAATTAAGCTTCAGTCGACTCCTCAACAACCTCTACCTCCGGATTTGGAAGTCGTGTGATCGAGCGTTCGTTGGTGAATGCTCGCGTACCTGTTCCGGCAGGAATCAAGTGACCGACAATAACATTCTCCTTCAAACCATTCAAGAAGTCCTGCTTACCACTCACTGCAGCCTCATTCAAGACCTTGGTCGTCTCTTGGAACGACGCAGCAGAAATGAATGACTTGGTCTGGAGCGAGGCACGCGTGATTCCCTGAAGCAGCGGACGTGCCGTTGCTGAAATGGCATCACGTCCTTCTGCTAAGGTCATATCTCGGCGACGCAAGGAGCCATTGATGTCACGAAGCTGTCGCGCTGTGATCATCTGACCCAACCGCAAATCTTCGCTTTCTCCAGTCTCCGTGATTACGACCATTCCGAAAATGCGATCATTTTCACGCATGAAGTCCGCCTTCTCGACAAATTGCTTTTCCAAGAAGCGCGTATCACCAGCATCTTCAATGACGACTTTCTTCATCATCTGTCGGACAATGACTTCAAAGTGTTTGTCATTGATTTTCACACCTTGGAGGCGGTATACGTCTTGAATTTCATTGACGATATACTCCTGCACGGCTGTTGGGCCCATGATGTCAAGAATATCCACTGGGGTAATCGCTCCGTCAGAGAGCGCCATACCAGCTCGCACAAAGTCATTGTCCTGCACCAGAATGTGCTTGGACAACGGAACCAAATACTTGTATACATCTCCGCGTCGTGAAGTTACAATTACCTCACGATTACCCCGCTTGATCTTTCCGTATTGAACGATTCCGTCAACCTGTGAAACTACCGCAGGATTCGAAGGATTACGAGCCTCAAACAGCTCGGTAACACGCGGAAGACCACCTGTAATATCACCAGATTTACCGGCAACACGTGGAATCTTAGTCAAAATTTGACCAATCTTCGCTTCGTCCCCTTCCTTCACAGAAAGGTGAGCGCCTACCGGGAGAGAGTAGTTCTTAATCACCTCTCCCTTCTTGTCAACGATCAAAATCGCCGGATTCTTTTTCTTGTCCTTGGTCTCAGTGATCACAATCTCACGGAATCCCGTTTGTTCATCGAGTTCCTCGCGGTAGGTGACACCTTCTTCGATCATCTCGAACTTGATGTGCCCTTTGCCTTCATTGATGATGACATTGTTGTAAGGGTCCCAAGAACAGATGGAGTCTCCCTTCTTGATTTTGTCACCAGGGAACATTTTCAAGATGGATCCGTAAGGAAGAATGGTTGTGCTGAGCGCAACGCCCGTTTTCGGATCGACTACCTTGAATTCGGAAGAACGTGAAACTACAACCGTTTCCTTTTCTCCTTCGGCATTCACACGAGAAACCTCGCGCAAGTCGTCGATTTCAACGACACCATCAAATTTGACTTTGACATCGTTATCGTCCGAAATCTTTGAAGCTGTTCCACCAACGTGGAATGTACGAAGCGTCAACTGCGTTCCAGGCTCACCAATCGACTGAGCTGCGATTACACCAACAGCCTCACCGACCTGCACCGTGCGCGAGGTTGCTAAGTTCTTGCCGTAGCACTTCACGCAAACACCTGACATGGTCTCACACGTCAATACCGAGCGCACTTCAACTTCGTCGATACCCGCTTCTTCAATTGACATCGCAGTTGCGAAGTCAATTTCTTCACCACCGGCAACCATGACCTCACCCGTTTGAGGATGCTCTACATCATTCAGCGCTGTTCGGCCTACAATTCGGTCTCCGATGCCCTCCGTAATCTCATCGTTCTTACGCAGAGGAGTTGCAACGACGCCTCTCAGCGTTAAGCAATCCTGTTCAGTGATGATTACGTCCTGCGCTACGTCTACCAATCGACGGGTCAAATAACCCGCGTCAGCCGTTTTCAATGCTGTATCCGCAAGACCCTTTCGCGCACCGTGCGTAGAGATGAAGTACTCCAAAATCGATAGTCCTTCCTTAAAGTTCGAAAGGATTGGATTTTCAATGATGTCCTGGCCTCCCGTCGCAGACGACTTTTGAGGCTTGGCCATCAAACCACGCATGCCCGACAACTGTCGAATCTGCTCTTTCGATCCACGAGCACCCGAGTGCATCATCATGTAAATCGAATTGAATCCTTGCTTATCCGTCTCAATGCGATCCATCAGGATGTTTGTGAGACGAGAGTTGGTGTGCGTCCAAATGTCAATGATCTGGTTGTAACGCTCGTTATTGGTGATGAGACCCATATTGTAGTTCTCCATCACTTCTGCTACCTGCTCTTTGGCACCATCCACCAACTTGATTTTTTCATCGGGAATGATGACGTCATTCAAGTTGAACGAAAGTCCTCCTTTAAATGCATTGTAGAAACCGAGGTTCTTAATGTCATCCAAAAATTGAGCGGTTCTCGGAACGTTGGTCGAATTCAAGACATGCGAAATGATACCACGCAGTGACTTCTTCGTCAATAACTCATTGATGAAGCCCGCTTCAATTGGCACGTGCTCATTGAAGAGAACGCGACCACAGGTGGTCTCAATCAAATGTGCTTCGTCGTTCACATCGACATACCGCATCTTAATTTCCGCGTGCAACTCCAGCTTACCTTCCTGGTACGCAATACGCACCTCTTCCGGTGAATAGCAAACCATGCCCTCACCTTTGACCGGCTCGTCTTTTGTACCCTTTCGAATTTGTGTCATGTAGTACAGACCCAAGACCATGTCCTGAGACGGTACCGCAATAGTCGCTCCATTCGCTGGGTTCAAAATATTGTGAGAAGCCAACATCAACAG